>JAFVRQ010000083.1 GCA_017504245.1 Clostridia bacterium
AAAAACAATTAAAATTTATTATATACCTTAATTGTGAACATTTTTTGAACAAAAAAGGTATTAATAAACCGTGAACAAGCCGTGAACAATTATGAACAAAATTTTAATATTTTTTATAAATAAAAAATATTAAAAAAAATTGGTGAAATCCCTTGAAAAATGCTGAAATTTAAGCTATAATTTATGTATATCAATTTCACGGAGGAGTATTATGCTTCAATTCATCAAAAACGAGCTTGCCAAATTTAATATTGAGCTTGTGTCCTCGCTCTCGCTCGAGGAGTGCAAAATCACTCGCCCCTATCTTTTGGAAAGGTGCGGAATTGAGAGCGGCTCTGCGATAATTTTTACCGTTCCCTATCTTACGAGTGTGAGCGCAGGTGAACGAAATATATCCTCATATTCCGTGAGCCGTGACTATCATTTCTTCTTTGCCAATTTGTTCGATACGCTTATTCCGATTTTAAAGGAAATGTATCCCAACAATAAATTCGCGGGCTTCACCGACCACTCCCCCATTGATGAAATTCACGCTTCTGCCATCTCCGGACTCGGTGTGATTGGAAAAAATCATCTGCTCATTACCGAAAAATATTCCTCATATATATTCATCGGCGAAATATTAACCGATGCAATTCTCCCCTCCTCAGCAGGTGAAATCAAGGAATGCGTAAATTGCGGAAAATGCCTTTTGGCTTGTCCTGTCAGTATGGAAATTGGGCGTTGCCTTTCCGCGCTTACGCAAAAAAAGGGCGAGCTTACAGATAGCGAAAAGGAAGCAATAAAAAGCCACAATTGCGCTTGGGGCTGCGACAGATGTCAGGAGTGCTGCCCCTACACCGTCAAAGCAAAAGCCAACGGAACTATATACTCAAAGATAGCTTTCTTTAATGAAGCTCTAACTCCAACACTCACAAGTGAGCTGGTTGAAAATATGTCTGACGAGGAATTTAAGCACCGAGCATATTCCTGGCGAGGCAAAAAAACGGTATTGAGAAATCTTGAAATTCTTGAAGGAAAGGAGAAATAATATGGTACATTTTATTTACGGTCCCTCGGGCTCGGGCAAAACTTACGCGCTTTTTAAATATCTTGAAGCAGACGTTAAAAATGGCAAAAGAGCATTTTTCATCGTTCCCGAGCAGGAAACTGTTGCGGTTGAGCGAGAGATTGCTTCAACCCTTCCCCCTTGTGCCCAGCTTGACGTTGAGGTGCTGAATTTCTCCCGTCTTTGCAACAGAATTTTCAGAACGCACGGCGGTCTTTCATATAATTTTGCAACGAAGCCCCAAAAGGCGCTTATTATGTGGAACACCGTTCGCGAGCTTGCACCCCAGCTTGAGGAATACAGCGCGACCGACGTAAACGATTTTTCCCTTACGCAAAAAATGCTCTCTGCAACGCAGGAGCTTAAGGCATATTCGGTTTCACCGATGAAATTGGAAAGCTCCTGCCAAAGGGTTGACAAGGGCTCATCTCTTTACGGAAAGCTCCGCGATATTTCGCTTATCTATTCTGCATACACAAGTCAGCTTTCCGAGTATTTTTCGGATAATCAGGACGATATTGCAAAGGTTCTTGAGATATTGAAGGACAACAACTTCTTTGCAAATTCAAACGTTTATCTCGACTCCTTTGCCGGCTTTACGAAGCAGGAGCTTGACCTTATTTTCAAAATGGGAGAGCTTTGCGACGAGCTTTATATCACGCTCCCCCTCCCCTCTCCAAACGATAATTCAATCCATCTCGATTCGCTCCGCCAAACGGCAGCAAGATTAAAAAAGCATCCGGATAAATCCGACTATGACGAAACGTACCTAACAGAAAATCACAGAACGAGGAATGCGGAATTACAGTATTTGCAAAGCAACATATGGAGCTTTGAAGCATCTCCCTATGACAAAGAAAGCACAGGCGCTATCAAGAGCATTCTTTGTGAAACTCCCTATTCCGAATCCGACCTCGTTGCAAGTGAAATCTGCCGCGAGGTGCAAAACGGCACACGATATAATGAAATTGCAATAATTCTGCGTGATGTTGAAAAATATCGCGGTATTCTTGATATTGCCCTTGAAAAATACGGAATTCCCTATTTTCTGAGCGAAAAAACCGATCTTATGACGAAGCCCCTTGCTAAATTTATATTCAGCGCGTTGAAGATTAAAGAGAGTAATTGGCGCGGCACGAGCGTCATCGCTCATCTAAAATCGGGATATTCCGACGTTGACCCATTCGACATTGACATTTTTGAGGATTACGTTTACACCTGGAATATAAACGGAAGCAAATTTCACGGGGGTAAATGGACTATGAACCCCGACGGATATTCAGCCAAAATGACCAAGCGCGGAGAGAAAATTCTCGTTACCGCAAATGCGGTAAGAGAGAGCATAGTGCCCCCACTCTCCCTTTATTTTGCAAGACTTGACGCAGCCAAAAGCGTTAAGGAAATGTGCGGAGCAACGGTAGATTTTCTGAAATCTTCAAATATCACCGAAAAGGTGCGCCTTGGCTGCAAAAAGCATCTTGAGTCGGGCAGCAAAAAGGCGGCTGACGAGGATATGAAGCTGTATTCCCTCACATTAAATATTCTTTATGACCTTGCAAACGTTTTCGGAGATAAGGAATTTACCTTTGAGGAGTTTTCAGCCGCGCTCTCACTTATGTTTGGGGAAAGCGACATAGGCACAATCCCTACCTCTGCAGACGAGGTTATCATCGGCTCTGCCTCTATGCTTCGCGCAGGCAAAATCAAGGCTGCCTTCATTATGGGGCTTAACGAGGGAGAATTTCCCGCGTCCGTTAAGGACAACGGCATTTTTACCGACTCCGACAAGGAAATACTTGAAGCACTTGATATTTCTCTTTCGGCAAGCACCAGCACAAAAACGAGCGAGGAGCTTTTCTTCGTTTACCGAGCGCTTGCCACATCGTCCGAAAAGCTCATCCTTACGTCAAGCGCGCTTTCCTCCGACGGCTCCAATCAAAGGCAATCCCTGGCACTCCAACGAGTTAAAAAGCTTTTCCCTCTCAATCCTCAAATAAAGGAAGCGGATATCCCACACTTTGAATTGATCTGGAACGAAAGCGGAGTTAAGGAAATATATTCACGAACCAAAAATGCACATCTAAAAGAGTTTATCAATGACGGACAGTTTGAAAACCGTATTAACCTTCCTCTTTCACAAAGGGATTGCAAGGTTTCGCCCGAAATTGTGGAGAAGCTCTTTGGAAAACGAATCTCCCTTACGCAATCGCGCCTTGAAAAATACGTGCTTTGCGGCTTTGATTACTATTGCTCATACGTGCTTGGACTTCGCGAAAGCAAGCGCGCCGTATTTCAACTGAACGATATAGGAACGTTCATTCACTATATTCTTGAATCCTTTATGAAGGAAATCACAGTTGACGGTACACTTAATTTGACTCTCACAAATGAGGAAATAGATGATATTCTTCAAAGGACTGTCAGCAAATATCTCTTTGACCTGCTCGGCGAGGATTACGCGCTTTCAAATCGAACGAAGCATCTCTTTATCCGTCTTAACAAGCTCTCTTTTATGATTGCCAAAAATCTTATTGACGAATTCAAGGCGAGCGATTTTATGCCATCTTATTTCGAGCTTAAATTCGGAATGGGTGAGGATAGCTTTAAGGCGCTTGAATTTACCCTTAAAGATGGAAGCATCGTCACTCTGCGCGGAATTGCTGACAGAGTTGACACCTATAAAAAGGACGGAAACGTTTATATCCGCATAGTTGACTACAAAACGGGCAGCAAGGAATTCTCCTTCGACGAGCTTAAAGAAGGACTTAACACCCAGCTTCTTATTTACCTATTCTCCATTTGCAGAGCGCAGGACGAGAAAACACGTGCAGAGCTTGGTTGTGAAAACGGCGGTGAGCTAATCCCTGCAGGAATTCAGTATCTTTCGTCAAATGCGCCCACGGTTTCTATTGATAAATTCTGTGAGGGTGACGAGATTGAAAAGCTTATTCAAAGCGAGTTTGCAAGAAGCGGTCTGCTTTCAAGCGATCCCGAGATTCTTTACGCAATGAACCACAATCTCGACCCGAAATTCATTTCAAAGGTCAAGGCATACGACGATGGAATTATGGTAGGAAAAGGTATTGTTGACGGAGACGGATTTAATGAAATATACGATCTGCTTTCGGAAACCATAATCAATATAGCCAACAGTATGAAGGACGGCAAGGCGAATGCCGTTCCGTTGAAAAAGGGTCAGGACGCACCCTGCCGCTACTGTAAAATGAAATCGGTTTGCAGAGCGTCGGTATGCAAATCAAAAATATAAGGAGGTGGAAATATGGGTACTAATTGGACAGAAAAGCAGCTTCAAGCGATTACCGCTCGCAATAAATCAATACTCGTTTCCGCCGCCGCGGGCTCGGGTAAAACCGCAACGCTTACCGAAAGAATAGTCAGAAAGCTAACTGACGAGAGCAACCCTTCAAGCATTGACAAGATGCTCATCGTTACCTTCACCCGTCTTTCCGCCGCGGATTTAAAGAGAAAAATCTCAAACGCAATTTCGGGCGAGCTTGCGAAAAATCCCACAAGCCAATATCTTTCAAAACAGCTCGTTTTGCTTGAAAGCGCCAATATCTGCACCATTGACTCCTTCTATCTCGACATCGTGCGAAGGAATTTTCAACGCATCGGACTTCCCTCAAGCTTCCGTCTTGCAGATGAGGGCGAGATGGCTCTGCTTCGACGGGAGGTTATGGACGAAATCATTGAAAAGCACTATGATACAAGTGCCAAAAGCGATGACGGCTTTTTGGAATTTGTTGAAAATTTCACATCTGCAAAGCAAAGTGACACGCTCTCGGACATCTTTTTGGCGCTTGAAAACAAGCTCTGCTCAAGGGTTGAGGGCGCGGATGCCATTTTGTATTTTGCAAACGAATTGAATCGCGAGGGAGAGTGTGACTTCTTTCAAAGCCGACAAGGAAAAATCATTCGTGATTATTTGCTCAACGGTGCGAAGGCATATCACAAAGCACTCGTCCGTTGCTGTGACGTGATTTCAGCCGAGGAAAACGCGCAAAAGGCGTATCTTGCCGCCTTCTCCTATGAAAAGGACTTTTTAGCAGAGGTTTCTGCTATTCTTGAAGAAGGCAATTATTCCTTGGCGCGCTCAAAGGTGCTTTCGTTTAACAAGCAACGTCTTGGCAGCTTGAAAAAGGAATTTAAAACCGACGAAGTCGCTCTTTGCAAATCCCTGCGCGACGAGGAAGTAAAGTTTATTCAAAGCATAAGTGAGAAATATTTTTCATTTGACGAAAGCGAAATAAAAAAAATAATGCACAAAACAAGTGATATTCTTATTTCGCTACACAATATACTCACCGAATTTGCAAAGGCGGTGCTTGATGAAAAAATCAAGCGTAAGGCGTTTGCCTTTGACGATATTCGCCGCTTTGCCTATCAGCTTCTCACGAATGCCGACGGAACTCCGAGTGATATAGCGCTTTCATATCGCGAGCAATTTGAGGAAATCTACATAGACGAGTATCAGGACGTTGATGCGATGCAGGATAGAATTTTCTCGCTGATCGCAAAGGAAAACAATCGTTTTATGGTTGGCGACATCAAGCAGAGTATTTATAGCTTCCGCGGTGCAGACACCGACGTTTTTGCAGGATATAAAAAAAGCTTTGCTCCATTTGAGGATAGCGATAGCTCAAATAATGCGCTCATCTTTATGTCAAACAATTTCCGTTGCGACGAAAACGTTGTTAAATTCACAAACAAGGTTTTCTCGTTCTTGTTCGGTAACTGCGGTGACAGTATCGAATACACCCCCGACGATGACCTCATTTTCTCTAAGACGGAAGAAGGCAGAACACTTCCCTCACCCGCGGTTCACGTTGCTGTGATAACGGGTGACGAATCCGCAAGGGAGGACGAAGAAGCCCTTGAGGATGATGAAAAATCCGACATCAATCCCGAGGCATTGTGGATTGCAAAGGAGATAAAACGTCTTATTTCAAATGAAATTAAGGCGGACGGCACGAAAATCGAGCCGCGCGATATAGCGGTGCTTATGAGAGCGACCACACCTGCCGGAGACATTTCTCGCGCGTTGGAACTTTATAAAATTCCCTGCTCCGATAACTCAAAATACGATCTCTTTGAAACTCCCGACGTGCTTTTGACACTCTCGCTTTTGTCAACCATTGACAATCCTCACAGGGATATTCCGCTTGCGGCAACCCTTTATTCACCGATATTTGCCTACACGATGGACGAGCTTATTGAAATAAGAACAAGCGCGGACCCGAGAGCATCACTCTTTGAAGCGTTAAGGGATTATGAGGGAGAAAATGCGGAGATTAAAGCGAAAAATCAATACTTTATTGAAAAATTGACCAATTATCGCGCACTTTCATCGTCGGGTTCGATTGATAAGCTCTTAAATCATCTATATCGCGACCTTTCAATGACCACTCTCGACGGTGCAAACCAGCAAAATCTCACTCGCCTTTATGAAATGGCAAGAAAATTTGAGGCGGGCTCATTTAAGGGGCTTAACAATTTCATTTCCTATATTAATGAATTGATAGAAAACGAAAAAGTACCCTCGCTTTCATACGAGGATGCGGACAGCAATGCAGTACAGATGATTACCGCGCATAAATCAAAGGGACTTGAATTTCCCGTTTGCTTTATTTGTAACACTCAAAGCAGATTTAATCTTGATGATACAAAGCCCAATCTTCTCTATCATTCGCGCGCGGGAATTGCACTAAAGCTTGCGCTTGAGGGAGGTATGGCGCGCCTTAACACCCCGCTTCGCGAAGCCGTTTCGCTTGAAATCTCAAACGCGCAATTAGAAGAAGAAATGCGAATTCTCTACGTTGCATTAACTCGCGCAAGAGAGCGACTTTACGTTACCGCACATACGCGCTCACGCCTTGAAAAGCTTGAGGAAGGCGCGCTCTCTACCAAAAAATTTGCAAGTGATTTCAAGGTCAAAAGAAACAAAAATTGGCTCTCGATGATTTTGGCTTCGATTTATCCTCTTAAGGACGGTGAGAGCTACACATTTAATGCCATCGAACGCGACGGAGTTGATTTTGATTATATTGAGGAAAAATTTGAAAATCCAGACGAGCAAATGAGCATTACTCTCACAGACGAACAGGTTCAAGCGATAAAGGATAGATTGGCTTTTGAATATCCGCACGCGCATCTTAGTAAGTTACCTGCGAAGCTCTCGGTTTCAAAGCTGACGCCAACAGTTCTTGACGATATTGACAACGATGCGGCAACGCTTGAAAGCTTTGACGAGGCGAAAATTCTTGAAATTGAAGAGTTTTTTGAAAGCAAGTCAAAGACGACGAGCGCGGATAAGGGCACGGCAACGCACCTTTTCTTGCAGTTCTGCGATTTTGAAAATGCGGATAAAAACGGAGCAAAAGAGGAGCTTTCGCGCCTTGTTGAGCAAAAATTTATTGCTCCTCAAGTGGCGGAATTGATCAATCTGAAACAGATTGAAAAATTCTTTGAGAGCAAGTTTTATGCAACACTCAAAAATGCAAAAACGACCTATCGCGAGCAGAGATTTAACATTTTGCTCCCTGCCTCGCACTTCACACAAGATAGCAAATTCAAGGCAGAGATTGAGGAGGAAGAAATCCTCATTCAAGGTGTCATCGACCTGTTTTTTGAGGACGGAAACGGCAATATAATCCTTTGCGATTATAAGACGGACTATCTTACCCCCGAAGAATTGAGAGATGAAGCACTCGTTGTTAAGAAAATGAAGGATCGCCACGGACGTCAGCTTGAATACTACGCAATGGCAATCGAAAGATTTTTGGGCAAAGCGCCCGACAAAATTCTTATCTACTCACTTCCATTTGGTGAAGCGGTGGAGATACCGATATAACAAAATAAGGGGCTGTCTCAGTTAGATGTAGAAGTCGTGAATTCGCTCTCGTCGGCGTACAAAAGTACGGCAGAGAGCGAAGTCGCGGCTAAAAAGCCACATAAAAATGGAGAAAACCGCCGATTTTGTCGGCGGTTTTCAACTTTGTAAGAAATTTATACGCAAAAACGTGTATTTTTCTCTTTTTTATTTCGGTGGCTTTTGTTCTACGCTAAATGAGACAGTCCCTTTATTGATTTACTTACTTAAATTCAGCAATTGCATTTTCTATTTTTGCTTTTTCTTTATAATACCATTCTTCAAATCCGTTTTCCAATTCTTTTTTCATCTCATCATATCAACTATTGTTTTTCTAAAACGGTTATTCATAATCTTTTCTCGTTCCTTTTATATTCCCTTGTGTCTATATACGACCATTCTCAAATCATCCGCTGCCTTTGAGGGATTCTTGATGTTATGATACGTATATTTTCTTTTATTTGTTTCAATAACAAGCATTCCACTGCCCGAATCCAAGCTATAAACGGATTCTATATCGGATGCATTAATCGTTACTTTGTCATTAACCAATTCGATTTGACCCGAAAAATCATCAACCATAATTGCATTCTTGTTCACTTTAATATCCTTTATCAAGAAATTAATAAAAATACAACTAAATCCCAAGAGAAGCAAGCACAGAAAAAATTCTCCGCTACTCAATGCAAGAATCAACATACTAAACAAAAAATATAATAAAACCGATTTTAAAGCTATATCCTTAATTCTTGTATTTTCTGCTACGACTCTCATATAATTCCCATCTCCTTTTTATTTTGTAAAATCATTAAATTGAGTATCATTTCAATCTTACCGCAATCCTTAACGTGTTTAAACGTATATTGCTTTGTTGCCGTTACAATTATTATCTTACCAAATGAAGAGGTTGAATAACGACCGCCTCTGATTACTACTACTTTTTTAACGTTTGAAATATGTAAATTTATATCATTTTTATCAGTATGGATTGTCTTTGTTAACAGATTAATAGAAAACACGTTTCGGGGCTTGCCAAAATCTATCACAAGCAAAACAATTGCCAAGCCGAAATAAATCAAGATATAGCTAAAAAATACTAATTTTTCATCATCTGCCAATACATTATCAGCACCCGTCGACAACAACATAATCAAAGAAATCAAACCAATAAATAAAAACCAAACACTCAAGCCAACAAATCTTCTTTTTCTCTTTGCAATTATAATCTTTCCAAAGCTCTCATTCATAGTTTTTTACCTCTCTTCATTACTGTATCTAAATTGTACAATATATAACCGTTTTTTTCAATAGCTATAGGTGCAAGATAAGGGGCTCTATTTTGTATTTTTTGCAAAAAAAGCACGGATTTCCGTGCTTTTTTATCTTATTTAATATCAACTATTCCGCGTCTTGCTCTCATCTGCGCCTTCATACGAAGCTCGGTGTTGAGAATTTTCTTGCGAAGTCGAATTGACTTTGGCGTTACCTCGATAAGCTCGTCATCGTTAATATATTCGATTGCTTCTTCAAGAGTAAATATCTGAGGAGGAGTGAGAAGGAGCTTTTCATCCGCTCCCGTTGAACGAATTGCCGTGAGGTGCTTTTCCTTGCAGGGATTAACCGCAATATCGTCGTTCTTGGGGTTTTCACCGATGATCATACCCTCATAAACCTTGGTTTGAGGTCCAACGAAAAGGCGTCCTCTTTCCTGCGTGTTAAACAAGCCGTATCTTGTGGTTTCACCGTTTTCAGAAGCGATAAGACAACCCGTAAATCTCATTGTTACCTCGCCCTTATAGGGTTGATAGCCGTCGAAAAGTGTGTTGATAAGGCCCTCGCCTCTCGTATCGGTCAAAAACTCGGAGCGGTAACCGAAAAGGCAACGTGAAGGAATTGAATATTCAACTCTCATTCTGTTTCCAAGGGGTGTCATCTCGATAAGGTCGCCCTTACGTCTGCCGAGCTTTTCGATAACGGAGCCAACGTAATCGCAGGGCACGTCGATGGTTACTCTCTCCATCGGCTCACACTTAACGCCGTCTATTTCCTTATAAAGCACTCTTGGGTTGGAGCACATAAGCTCAAAGCCCTCGCGTCTCATATTTTCGATAAGTATTGAAAGGTGCATTTCGCCTCTGCCCGCCACCTTGAAGGAGTCGGTTGTTTCACCGTCGCTAACGCGAAGTGAAACGTCCTTGAGAAGCTCACGGTAAAGGCGGTCACGGATCTGACGTGACGTTACGAACTTACCCTCCTGACCTGCAAGGGGGCTATCGTTAACGGCAAAGGTCATTTCCATCGTGGGCTCGCTCACCTTAACGAATTCAAGGGGCTCGATGCACGTTGTTGACGTGATCGTATCACCTATAGTAATATTCTCTGCACCGCTGAAGCAAACGATGTCACCAATCTTTGCGTTTTCAACCTGAACTCTGCCAAGACCGTTAATTTGATAAAGAGAAACTATCTTTGCTCTCTTTGGAGCAGCTTTTGAGTGGAAGTTGGAGATCATAACCTCCTGACCCTGCTTAATAGTTCCGCGCTCAACCCTTCCTATACCGATACGTCCAACGAAATCGTTATAGTCGATTGAGGAGATAAGCAGCTGAAGGTCGCCCTCCTCGTCGCCCTCGGGCGCGGGAATATATTCAAGGATTTTATTGAAAAGTGGCTTTAAGTCAGTACCTGCAACGTCCATATCCTCGCTCGCAGTTCCCGCTCTGCCCGAGCAGAAAAGCATTGGAGAATCAAGCTGCTCGTCGTTTGCGCCAAGGTCAATAAGAAGCTCAAGAACCTCGTCGATAACCTCACTAATGCGTGCGTCGGGCTTGTCGATTTTATTAACAACGACGATTACTCTATGGTTAAGCTCAAGCGCTCTCTGAAGCACGAAGCGGGTCTGGGGCATAGGTCCCTCTGCCGCGTCAACGAGTAGGATAACTCCGTTAACCATTTTGAGAATACGCTCAACCTCGCCGCCGAAGTCAGCGTGTCCGGGAGTGTCGATGATATTAATCTTTACGCCGTTGTAATTAACCGCGGTATTTTTTGCAAGAATAGTAATACCTCTTTCGCGCTCAAGGTCATTAGAATCCATTACTCTTTCCTCGGTTGCCTGATTTTCGCGGTAAATTCCGCCCTGCTTCAAAAGCTGGTCAACAAGCGTTGTTTTTCCGTGGTCAACGTGCGCAATAATAGCTATATTTCTTAAATCTTCTCTTACCACTTTTTGCCTCCGTAAATATGTAAAAAATAAACCAATATATTATAACACTTTTTTAATTAATAATATATAGTTATTTTCACTTGAATTTTCGCCGATTTTTGACAAATTTTTGTGATATTTTTACAGTTTTAGTGTTTGACATATCAAGAAAAATATGGTATAATAAAGTATCTATAGTACTTTTTGAAAGGATTTTTAAATGAGATCTTATTTAAAAGCATTGTTTTTTGATTTAGACGGCACTTTAGCCGATACTGTCCCTGCTATAGCAGAGGCGGTCAATTTAACCTTACTTGAGCTTGGTTTTCCAACACATACCACGGAGGAAATTAAATCATATATCGGAAAAGGCCCGCGCCATCTGATTTCTGAAGCGCTCCCAAAGGATATAAGAGAGAATCATCCCGAAACGGTTGACAAGGCACTCGCTATCTACAATGAGGCGTATGCTAAAACCTATCTCAATACGGACAAGCTTTATGACGGTATGGAGGAGGCAATTATCACCCTCTCCAAATACTATAAAATCGCCGTGCTTTCAAACAAACAGGACGAATATGTTAAAAACCTTGTTAAGCAGCTTTTGCCCGAGGGAATTTGCTCGCTTGCTTGCGGTACTGTTAACGGAATCCCCGCAAAGCCCGACTCAACTCTCGCGCTCAAAATGGCTGAGGAGCTTCAGGTCGAGCATTACGAATGTATGCTCATCGGTGACAGCGATATTGACCTTCTCACCGCAGAAAACGCGGGCTTTGACGTGCTTTCGGTTTCTTGGGGCTACGTTTCAAAATCAAAGCTACTTATCAAGGGCGCGCAGGATATAATCGACTCCCCAAAGGAATTGGTTGAATATTTTGAATAGGAGAATTATTATGGCAGAAAACAAAACGAAAAAATATTTGTATGCGATTTTTCTTGCAATAGCTGTTGCGGCAGTTGGGCTTGTGCTCTATAAATTTGATTTTCAAATCTTATTTTTCATTCGCGACCGCATTCGCAACCCGTTTTTGAACGTTGTAGTTCCCTTTTATACAGGGCTTGGGGATGACGGCATTATTTGGATTGTTGTTGGCGTTTTAATGCTAATCCCAAAAAAGACGAGAAAGTGCGGAATTATGGTGCTTGCGGCTCTTCTTGTTATGCTCGTAACGAACAACATCATTCTCAAAAATCTCATCGCAAGGGCGCGTCCCTATGCAACCTATCCCGAATTGGTTGCGGATCTTGCCGATATAATACATATTCCAAAATCCTATTCCTTCCCCTCAGGACACACGGTTTCCGCAATGGCAACAGCATTCACGATATTCTCACAACACAAAAAACTCGGTATCGCGGCAATCGTAGCCGCGACCTTGATGGGACTTTCACGTCTTTACGTTGGCGTTCACTTCCCAACCGACGTTTACGGCGGAGTTATCGTTGGCGCATTAATTGCTCTTTTCGTATATTGGGCGGAAAAGAAAATAACACCTATTCTTGTTTCTAAATTCAAAAAATAACTAAAAAAGTCCTGACCCGCGCGGGTCAGGACTTTTTTATTAATTAAAATAACAAATCGATAATCTTTTCAGCCGCGGTATCGTAATCACCGTTATTCTCAACAACGAAATCGCATATCTCCTCGTTTCGTCTTTCGTCATCAATGGCAATTATGCGGTTAACCTTATCCTCGTTACTGCTGTTCTTTTCAAGAATTGAAGCAAGCAGGTCACGCTTGTCACGCTTGATATAAACCGTAACTACGTTTTTATAATGGGTTTTAAGCGACATCGCACCGCAAATATCCATTATGGTCAGCACGGTTTTGCCATCGCCAAGAAGCGCGTCAATATCGCTCCTTTTAGAACCGAAGCCGTGCCCTGCGTACATAGTGGATTCAAAAAGCTCGTTATTATCGAGCATTTTGAAGAACTCGCTTTTGTCAACGTAGTTATACCAATCGTTTTCGGTGTTTGCCGTGGGGTCGATGGTGGTGTAGCTGAGAAGCTTTTCAAATCTTTGCTCCCTTTCAAGCAAAGCCTTTGCAATGTTGCTCTTTCCCGAGCCCGATGGACCAACAAGAGCAACTATAGATGGGTTTTTGTTATCGTCGCGCATAGCCGAATAGCTTGAGCTGATAACCTCAACGAGCTTCAAAAACTCATCGTAGTTATTAACCGCAAGCATACCCGTTGCGCTCTGATTCCAAGGGCGACGCAAAAGAATTGGATATGCCGCATTGGATTTAAGAACGTTGTGCATACCGTCATCAAAAAGGATGTCAACGTTGAGCTTATCCTTTCTTGATGCCATATAGATATTCTCAGGCGGTATTTCGGGAAATTCACGCATAATCACCTCTGCGCGAATACTCATAAACTGAGGATAAACCGAGGTACACACAAACACCTCTGTCATCTGAGAAAGCTTGCGAACAAACTCTTTAGCGCCCTCAATAACGGGCTGAGTTCTGAAAAATTCTTCGGTAAAGAACTCAAATATCACGTCCGCGCGTGTTCCGAGCTTTCCCCAGCGGTCAACCTCGTAAATAGTAAGCGGCGGATCGAATTTATATTTTTCGTTAGCCAATTTTATAGCATACGGAATACATTCAAGCAAAACGTCATCCACGTCAAGCGCGGTTGTCATTCTGAATCTTCTGCTCATTTTTTAATTCCTTTCTATCCCTTGGGGAAGCAAATAAACGCGATAAGAAGCGAAGCAAGTGACAAAAACAAAAAGTGTACGCCAAGCTGTCCTATAAGATTTGAAACGAACGGCTTTTCTGCCTTTTTGTGAAAGGTTTTGGTAAAGCCCTTTGCCGTAAAATAGTGAAAGAAAAAGTAGTTAAAAACCAAAATCAATGCGGAAATAACGAACGATACTCCCGATAAAAGCAATAAATTTCTTCCCATATAGTATTCCCTTTCCTTTAAAAATTATTTGTCAAGCTCTAAGGACACGAAATTGCCAGCGCCCGCGTGCTTGCGAACGAAATTATAAACCTCATCAGCATCAAGCATTATGCTGACGTCACTCCTCTTATTAACGCTATCGTAATAGAAAAGCTCACTGTTCGTATCAAAATTCATCAAATTATTCGTTTTGTCGGGCTTACAGGTACCGCTCAAGGTTTTTGTTCTATCCGTAACAATAGTTGCGCCGCTATTGCTCGACTGTTCAAACTTGTCACCGTATGACTTGATATAGCTTGAAGAATTGATAAAGGGCTTTGATGAATAGTGGAAATGGTTATTTTCGCTGAACAAATACGAGCCCTTTCTCAAATCGTGACAGTTGGTGCATTGGTCGAAGCAGTTGTTATATGAGTGAACGTTAACGTTTCTGCCAAGGGGCAAACGGGATTCAACCTTATAGAAATAGTTGTGGTGCATAGTCATATTCATACACGCCTGTGAATCAGAGCTTCCGAAGAGCATCGTTTTCTTTGGATTGTTGAAATAGTTATATGCAAGAGTAAGACCTGAAACGTTATTAAAATCAATAGCTCCGTCGCCCGCGTATTTGTCGCGCTCGCCCGAAATATCCCAAGCGTTGTAGCCGCGGTTGAAGGTGCAATTATGTACCCAATATCTTGAATGATTTGCAAGCTCCTCTCTGTCTCCGCCGAGGAAGTTGAGCGCATCCTCGGGATAGCCCGTAAAGGTGAGATTTTTAATCTCAATGTTGCTGCACTCCTCAAAGCTTATGCCGAACTGGAAGATTTCAGCATCCGCGCCAACACCCTCGATTGTGATATTAGTTGAGCCCTTAACCTCAAGCATATTATAATAGGAATCGTCGTCGAAGGTCGTTTTGCCCTTAAGATCGGGATAATCGCTTCCCTTATAGGTTGTTGTTGAGGAGCTTGTGCCCGTAATTCTCACGTCGGTAAGTCCCGTGGCGGTAGTTTTGTAATTATACGTTCCGGGCTCGCTTCCCTTGTTGTTTATCTTAACGATAAGATTTTGAAGATTTTCGCCGTATTCGGTTGAAAAGGTGTTTTCAAAGAAATCGTCAGTCGCATTCGAGCCGTCTGCAAGACGGGGCTCTACGTTTTTGTAATTCCATTGGTTCGTTGTGATCTTGCCGATAACACGAATGAGCATAGGAGTACTTGACTTGTACTGCGCCTGAAGAATATTTACAAGACCAGTGTAAACCGTTCCGTTAATCTCGCAGGTAACCGTATTCTTGTTTTCATTGGTAACGTAGATGATCTTCGTTCCCTCTTTAATCGTTCCATCGTTGTTGTATGCGCCAACGCCGTTCGCCGCGCCAAAGTGCGCGTAACCCGATCTGTCCTGCGCGGAAACGTTGATATTGGTCAATTCAATATGGAATACTCCGCTTGAATTCTTTTCGTGCGCCTCGATTTTCACCATATAAGTGCCTTTTGTGATGCCGAGAATATAGCAATTAAGTGTTTCTCCGTCAGCTATCATAAGCTCATCATCAAGCTGAACGTAATCAGAATTGTCAGCATCCTTGAGCTTATAGTAAACTGCGTAGGTATATTCATCACTTGCGGTAAACGAAAGATTAATTGCTTCGTTTACACCAAAAACCTCAACGTTACCAATGGTATCTTCATTGGGATTGCTTCCCTGTCCGTTGCCCGTGGTTGTAGAGGTCGTTGACGTTGTGGGCTTTGCCGTAGTTGTTGTTTTGCTTGTTGATGAAGTATCAACGGGAGTGTCAAGGCAAGCCGCCAATGACAAAAGCATTGTAAAAACGAGTGTTAAAAGAATTATTCTTTTCATATCAGTTCACCTTTCCGATAATATTTTGTTCCTTCTGATTGTAAGCGAAGGTGGGGCATTCACCGCCCATTTGTATCGTATAAGCAAAATCGCCGTCTGCGTCAACCTTTACCTCAAAAACGAATCCAAAGCGTATCTCTCCGCGATATCGAAAACGCACGAAATCACGATATTTGTATTTCGCGTCCTCGGGCCAAAGATCCTTTTTGGACTTCTTTTTGAATATATTAAAAAACATAATATCACCTCTTTACTACATCATAACATACTTTTATAAAAATAGCAAGAAAAATCGTTCTCTAATATTATATTTTTATTCTGTTGTTGACAAAATCCAAAAATTGTGATACAATAATTTCACCACACGAATCGCATATTTGTTCTCTACTTATGGGAAAATACTTTGTAAAAAGTGTTTTCTCTCTTTCTCATACCGTAAGTGGAGAGCATTTGTGTGGTAACTAATGTGAGGGAAACATTTTTTGTGCGTTCCCTCGGGAGCGCACTTTTTGTTTGAAAGGATTTGATAATGAAAGATGATTTAACAATGGGTGATTTATTAATAAATGAATTTTCTCTTGAAAAAATTGAGCAAATAGAGAAATCAATCGGGGATGATGAGATCCTTACGCACAGCAGACATCATATGATAATGATGAATCGAATATTTCGTGAGCACGTTGGAGGAAGTTTTCTTCCATTTCCTGAGGTGGATAATCTTTACGAACGGATAAGAAGTAAGATTATTGTTAAATTCGGCATCCAAACGAAATATGATAAAATATCCAAAAGAAGAAGAAGGAAAAGAAAGTTCAAATGAAGCACCGAAGAAATTTGGTGCTTTTTCGTATTTTTTATTTTTAAATATGACAAAAATCTATTGATTATTTTGTAAAAATGGTGTATAATAAGGCATCATACACGGGCTCGTAATGGTTTCGACGGGGATTTTGAGGTATGATAAGCGTGGCGGGCTGAGTAATCCCGATAACTGCTCAAATTTTAAATTAAACGACAACAATTCTGTTGCTATGGCTGCCTAATTGATGCGCCTTAGGGCGCTTCAATTGGCAGTGCTGTGACCTGCGGGTCACCCGTTCCTCCGCAGAGGACCACGACTGCGGACTGAGCGTCATCGTAGTGGTGAACTTGCATCGGCGGTCGCACCTGAACCGATCAAGCACAAAGGTGCTACGGACTAAACGTTGCCTGTCAGTTGGCGGCGTGTAGTGGGAAGAAATAAAAACTGACTGCCCACGGAGAAGGTCATATCAAGAAGTTTTCGGACAGGGGTTCGATTCCCCTCGAGTCCACCAAAAAATAATAAGGGAGTGCTCTTTAGAGTGCTCCCTTGTTATTTTTTCGTTGCATAAGATGAGGGGAATCGAACGCAGTGAAAAAACAGCACAGTGCGCTGTTTTTGAACGGTGACCGAAGATTTTTGCAAAGCATACACTAAAAAATCTTGCTTCTTGCTTTACAAAAATCAAGAACGAATTCCCCTCGAGTCCACCACTAATTAAAACAAAAAGTGCTATCCTTCGGGAAAGCACTTTTGTTTTTTATCCAATAAAAATCTCTTTAATCTGATATTTTGGCTCGCAGGTGACGTTAAGTCCGAGCTTTTTGAGGACCTCGACGTCTGCGCTTGGGAGCATCACGGTTGAGTGAATGTCGCACCCTGCAAGGTTTGGAAGGTGCTTTAGCACATAAGCCGCAGTTGCTGACGTGTGCGCGGAAATCGAAAGCGCGATGAGTATCTCGTTTACGTTCAACTTCTTATATGTTCTTGAAAGATACTGACATTTAAGCTTCTGCACAGGACCTATTACCTCGGGAGCGAGCAAATGTATCTCGTCCGGAATACCCGTAATCTCCTTGAGTGCATTAAGGAGCATAGCAGACACGCTTTCAAGCAATTCTGTTGACTTGCCCGTTATAATTCGTCCGTCGGAAAGCTCGATAGCAGCCGCAGGAACACCGGTTTCAGTGCTCTTTGCCTTAGCTGCGGCAATAACCCTGCGATAATCCTTAGAAATACCTGCCTGCTGCATTAGCAGCTCTATTTTTTGAACGGCATTTCTATTTCTTTCAGTATCGTCATCTCGGCAGGCACAAAGCGCGTCGTAGTAACGGCGAACTATCTCTCGCTTTGAAGCATCGCACGCGCCTTCGTCGTCAATAATACAGTTTCCAACCATATTCACACCCATATCCGTGGGAGAAAAATACGGAGAATTGCCATCGTAAATCCCTTTAAAAATCGCGTCAAGCACGGGGAAAATTTCAACGTCACGGTTATAGTTTACTGCCATCTCACCATATTTTTCAAGGTGATATGGGTCGATCATATTCACGTCGTTAAGATCGGCAGTTGCCGCCTCATAGGCAAGATTAACGGGGTGGCGGAGCGGCTTGTTCCAAATCGGGAAGGTCTCAAACTTCGCATAACCCGCCTTAATTCCTTTTTTATTGTCATTATAAAGCTGTGAAAGACAAACAGCCATCTTCCCGCTGCCCGGACCCGGACCTGTAACGATAACGAGCTCCCTTTCGGTTTCAATATACTCATTTTTTCCAAAACCGTTATCGCTGACGATTTTTTCAACGTTTGAAGGGTAACCCTCAATAGTATAATGATGATAAATCCTTATACCCTGCTCCTTTAGCTTTCTTTCAAATTTTTCAACCGAAGGATGCGCGGACTCAAAGCGCGTGAGCACCACGCTTCCAACGTAAAGTCCAACGTTACGGAATGCGTCAATAAGACGAAGCACGTCAAGGTCATAGGTAATACCGAGGTCACCGCGAATTTTATTCTTTTCAATATCGTCGGTGCTTACAACGATAACTATCTCGGCTTTTTCCTTAAGCTGAAGTAGCATTTTAAGCTTTGAGTCGGGCTTGAATCCCGGAAGCACGCGTGAAGCGTGATAATCGTCAAAGAGCTTGCCTCCGAATTCGAGATAGAGCTTACCGCCAAATTGATCTATTCTATCCCTGATATGCTTTGACTGTAACTCAATATATTTTTGATTATCGAAGCTGATATTCATAACATTTCCGCCTTAATCGTTACGTGATTTGAATGCGCGTTCCATATCGCGCTTTGCATCGTTTCGTGCCATATCGTCGCGCTTATCATAGAGCTTTTTGCCTCGGCAAAGACCAATTTCTACCTTTACCCTTGAGTTTTTAAGATAAACCTGCAGGGGAACGAGCGTATATCCCTTTTGCGCAACGAGTCCAAATAGCTTTAATATCTCCCTTTTGTGAAGCAAAAGCTTTTTCGGGCGCAGAGGGTCCTTATTAAAAACGTTTCCCTGCTCGTAGGGGCTTATATGCATACCAAGGACGAAAACCTCGCCGTCCTTAATATCACAATAAGATTCCTTAACGTTCACCTTTCCGGCTCGAATGCTTTTGACCTCAGTGCCGAAAAGCTCGATTCCCGCCTCATATTTTTCCTCAACGAAGTAATCGTGATACGCCTTTTTGTTCTGTGCTATTATTTTAACTGAATTTTTTTCCGCCATATTATACCAATCTTTCGTATGCCACGCGCTCCTGTCCGTCAAGAAGACGAATAGAACCGCAATATTCAAAGCCGTTCTTTTGGAGCATTTTTCTCATTGGCTCGTTTCCTTGATGAGTGTCAACCCTAATGCTTGAATATCCGTTTTCATTTGCATATTCCAAAAGAAACTCAACTATTTTTTCTGCAACACCGCGTCCGCGATGATTACTGTCTATAGCAATTCTATGTAATGCAAGATATTCGCCCTCGGAAAGCCACGCGCCGCAATAAATTTTCTTATAGGTCGGCTCCCCGTGAAGCATAAGAGCAAAGGTTGCCAAAATCTCGCCGTCCTCAACCGCAACGAAGCCCCTTTCAAGCATAATATCCTCTTTAACGATTTCCCTTGTGGGATATCCGTATTGCCATTGGTCTATACCAAGACGTCCGATGCTTTCGCGCGCATCGGCAATTATCTGCATTATTCTGTCAACATCCTTTTTTTCTGCGATTCTGATAATCATAATTACCTCCACCCTATTATATGGAACGCTTCATTTACTGCTTGAGCATCTGCTACAGGGCTTGCTTTTCCCCTCAAGCTGTGCTTGTTCAACAGTTCCGTGATAAATCGTTTTTGAATTAGTTAGATAACTGCATTTATAGCTTTCGTGCCAGCTTGTTCCGGAGGCAGTCCAAAAAACGTCACCCTCTGCCGCAAGCAATGAGTTCTCCCTATCTTCAATCTCCTGCTTTATTGAGGATACTGCCGCGTCATCTGCCAAAATACCCGTGTTTCTCGCGCTTCCCGTGTAATTCAAAGCATTCGAGCAAGAAGCGAAAAAGCAGCATAAAACAATGCACAAAGCCGTTAATTCCAATATTTTCATATAAATCCTTATGGTAAACAATATTTTCCTATAATAATATTAACACAAATTTAAGGATATATCAATAACTTTTTTCGTATTTTTTAAAATTTTTAAGGTCATCCCATATGAGATGACCTTAAAATTATATTTGCTTTAAAATTCTTGCGCTGTGAGGAGGAATGGTTATATAATTTTCAAAGCTCTCATAAGAAAGCATATCGATCCATTTTCCCTCAATTCGAGTGCGGTAAATGCTCTCACCGCCGTTTGCCACAACAATCACGCGCGAATCTTCTTTTTTTCTTTCATAGGTAAGGGTTTCCTTTCCGTATTCTAACACGCGGAAATCTCCTCTGTCAAATGCCTTTTCGATAACGCGAAGCTCACCGAGTTTTTTGTAATGCTCAAGAAGCTCAAGATTTTCTCTTCCCCAGGGGTAAGTTCTTCTGCAGAAGGGGTCGTGATATCCCTCAAGACCTGCTTCATCTCCGTAGAACACCGACGGAATACCGTAAACGGTATATTGCAAAATAGAAGCCAATTTCAGTCTTTGAACGGCAATATCCCTCTCGTGCGCGCTCATTCTCATAACAGCAAGATGATCGTTTGAGGCATCGGGACGGAAATTGTCACCAAGCACCGTCAAAATTCTTTCGGTATCGTGCGTACCGAGAATGTTCATAAGAGAATCGCTCACGCATCTCGGATATGATGAATAAAGCTCAATAAGTACGTTATAAAGCAGCTCCGCGCTTCCATAAGTAACGAAATCTATAATTCCGTTACGGAGCGGATAGTTCATAACGCTGTCAAGCTGACGGCCGTGGAAATAATTTCTTCTTTTTCCGTATGCGCTCTTTACCGCAGCATTTTCCCAAACCTCACCGATAACTATTCCCTCACCGCAGGAATTTTTGTGAACTCTTTCGCGAAGCTGATACAAAAATTCGTCAGGCAATTCATCAGCAACGTCAAGACGCCAACCTCCGATCCCCATTTTTGTGTATTTTTCAACAACTCCGCCCTCACCAACGAAGAAATTACGGCATTCCTCGTTATTTTGATTGAGCTTAGGGAGAATATCAATACCCCACCAAGAATCATATTCACAAGGGTATGATTTGAAATTATACCAATCGCGGTATTTCGAATTTTCGCAGTTACAAGCGCCGTTTGAAACGTATTTTCTATACTTATTAAAATACACGCTATCGTCACCCGTATGGTTGAAAACACCGTCAAGAATTATCCTTATTCCCTTTTCTTTCGCCTTTTCTATCAAGGAAATGAATGCTTCCTCACCGCCGAACATCTCGTCGATCTTCATATAATCGCCCGTATCGTATTTGTGGTTAGAATACGCCTTGAAAATGGGGCTAAGATAAATAACCTTACCGCCCAAAGTCTCAAGGTAATCGAGCTTATCCTCAATTCCCTTGAGGTTTCCGCCGAAAAACATATTGTTTTTAAGCTTATCGCCCTGATTTTTGACATACTGAGGAACACCGTTATACCAATCGTCGTTTATTATATAATCATCGCGGTAATAGGGCGCAATATCCCCCTTCGCAAAGCGGTCAACGAAAATATGGTACATAATGCCCTTGCCAAACCACTCCTTAGCGCGGAAATAATCCTCGTAAACAAGCAAAGAGAATTTTGATTCCGAGTGATATGAAAGCTCAAAATCAAAATTATTTATGCTATGCGTGAAAAGGGTTCTCGTACCGCGAAGAAACAAAAATTCATAGAAAAAGAGCGCGGGCACCGGTCCGCAAAGCGTTCGCATATTCAATTCAACGGTATATTCCTCGCGTCCAAGCTCAAAGCTTGAAAGAGTAAGAGGAATATCCCAATAGTCCTCTCCGTCGCGGTTTATTCTCATAACCACGCCCTGAGAGCCCATACTTGTGGGAATACTTATTCTATATCGAATATCATCATTCACGGAAAATGCCCCGCTATACGAGGCATTCTCCCAAGATGAACCAACCTTGAATTCTTTAATGATCTCAACACCGTTAGTTGAGGCATTACACTGTTGATTATACATTGATTATTTATTTCCTGTGATTTTTCTAAGATTCCAGAATTTCTGTGCGTATTCCTCGATACTTCTGTCCGCTGCAAAGTATCCCGCAGACGCGATATTCATAAGGGACATTCTGTTCCACTTCTGCTTATCCGCATAATCTGCAATCATTCTTTCGTGAGTAGTACGGTAGGACTCGAAATCTGCAAGGCACATAAAGGGGTCCGCAACGCCCATACCTGTAAGAAGGTATCTTGAAATATGCGCGAAGGACTGACCTGCAAAGCCACGGTTAAGGCAATCAATAATCTTGTTAAGGCGGTTATTGTTTGCATAGAACTCGTTGGAATGGTATCCTCTTGCCCAAATATCTTCAACCTCCTTAGCGGTAAGACCGAAGATATACATATTTTCCTTGCCCGCAGCAGCAAGCATTTCAACGTTAGCGCCGTCAAGCGTACCGATGGTGAGCGCACCGTTCATCATAAGCTTCATACAGCCCGTACCACTTGCTTCCTTACCCGCAAGAGAAATCTGTTCACTGATTTCTGCAGAAGGAATAAGCGCTTCAGCCATACTTACGTTGTAGTCCTCAAGGAACACAACCTTAATCTTCTTGGAAACGATGGGATCGTTCTCAATCTCACGGCTGATAAAGCAGATGAGCTTGATAATTTCCTTTGCCATCATATAGCCGGGAGCCGCCTTTGCTCCGAAAATAAAGGTCTGGGGCTGAACGTCGAGAGTGGGATTTTCTTTAATATCAATATAAAGATTGATGATGTTAAGCGCGTTAAGAAGCTGACGCTTATATTCGTGCAATCTCTTGATCTGAACGTCAAATACGGAGTGTGTGTCAAGCACTCTGCCCGTCTTCTTATAAAGAAGATCGGCAAATGCCTTCTTGTTTTCGTGCTTAATCGTGCGGATCTGCTCAAGAACTGCCTTATCGTCCGCGTATTTTGCAAAATTAGCAAGCTCCTCGGGGTTGTGTCTATAGCCCGTGCCGATACACTCGTCAAGCAAACCGGAAAGCTTGGGGTTGGAATAGCAAAGCCATCTTCTGTGAGCGATACCGTTCGTTACGTTATCAAATCTATCGGGATACATCTTATAGAAATCCTTAAACGTGGAGTCCTTAAGAATATCGGAGTGAAGCTTTGAAACACCGTTAATGGAATGTGAACCGATAACGGAGAGGTTAGCCATTCTGACCTGACCGTAACCGATTACGGAAAGCTTTGAAATCTTTTCCCAGTTGCCGGGGAATACGTTCCAAGCGTCCTTGCAGAATCTTTCGTTAATCTCCTTAACGATCTGGTGAATTCTTGGGAGCTTGAGCTGGAAGATGTCCTCATCCCAGGTTTCAAGCGCCTCGGGCAATACCGTGTGGTTAGTGTAGGACACGATCTTCTGCACCATATTCCAGGATTTTTCCCAAGAGAAGTGATAATCGTCAAGGAAAATTCTCATAAGCTCGGGGATACAGAGCGCAGGGTGAGTATCGTTGATGTGAATAGCAACCTTATCCGTAAGATTGTCGAGATTGCCGTAAACTGCCATATGGTCACGGATAATGCTCTGAATTGATGCGGAAACAAGGAAATACTGCTGTGTAAGACGAAGAATTTTACCCTGAGTGTGATTATCGGAGGGGTAAAGAACCTTAGTAAGAATATCCGCATTAGTAGCTTCCTCAAGGGATCTTGCATATTCACCCTGCGAGAAAAGGTTCATATTAAAGTTGTGGATATTTCTTGCCTTCCAAAGACGAAGCTGAGAAACTGCCTCAGAATCGGCACCGGAAATCATCATATCATAAGGAACTGCTTCGTATTCCTCGCAGTTTTCATAGATAACCTCCATATGATCCTCGCGCCATTCCTCGCGAACGCGTCCGCCAAGACGAACCTTAAATACGCGGTCGGTTCTGGGTGTGAGCCATACCTCACCACCGGGAAGCCATACGTCGGGGAGCTCAATCTGAACTCCGTCAATAATCATCTGCTTGAACAAGCCATACTCATAGCAAAGCGAAAATCCTGTTGCGGGATAATCAAGCGATGAAAGAGAGTCCATAAAGCAAGCGGCAAGACGTCCAAGACCTCCGTTTCCAAGACCTGCATCAGGCTCGCACTCGTAAAGGTCGTCAAGCTCAAAGCCGAGCGCCTTGAGGGATTCCTTATAATTTTCTGCAAGACCAAGATTGCAAAGATTTGTTTTCAAGGATCTGCCAAGCAAAAATTCCATACACATATAGTATACTCTTTTGCCGCCTTGTTCGTTTACGTGCTTTTTATATTCTCCTCTTTTCGCTGTGAGAATATCCTTAACTGTCATGGCAGCCGCCTTATACATCTGCTCTCTTGTTGCCTCTTTGCTTGTGCATCCGAAGTATCTGGCGAGCTTGCCTTCTAAATTTTCTGTGATTTCGTTCACTGTGGGTTGGTAATTCATGTGTCCTCCAAAAATAAATAGGTATTTGCGATTTTTGCTTTACACTCTTTCGTAAAGCATATAGTATTTTCTTGCGGAAGTTCCCCAAGAAAAGTCTGTATCCATAATCTTCTTTGCAAATTTAGGATACAATTCTTTATTGTGATAAAGCTCAAGAGCAGCACTTGTGCGCTCGTAAAGCTCACCTGCATAATAGTTGGCAAAGGTAAATCCGTTGCCTAAAATTGTGCCGTTAAGCAACCAATATCCCTTAATCGAGTCATAAAGACCGCCCGTTTCTCTAACAACGGGAATTGCGCCGTAGCGAGAAGCAATCATCTGAGAGAGTCCGCAGGGCTCACTCTTTGAGGGCATAAGGAAAATATCACACGCGGCATAGATGCGCTTAGACAAATCTCTGTCATAGAGCATAAGCGCGCGCACCTTATCGTTTCTGTTTCGTTCGAGCTCAGTGAAGAATTCCTCATACTGCGCCTCTCCCTTGCCGAGAACGACAAGCTGCATATCGTTATTGTCAACAAGACCGTAAGCAACCTCGCGAATAAGGTCAAGTCCCTTGTGGGATGCAAGTCTGGAAATAATTGCCACAAGCGGAACGTCCTCTCTTTCGGGAAGTCCGAGCTGTCTTTGAAGCTCCGTCTTGTTTTTAACCTTTTTTTCAAGCTCACCCGACGCGAAATTCATAAATATCTCCTTGTCGGTTTCGGGATTGTAATACTTATAGTCAATACCGTTAAGTATTCCCGTGAGCTTATGCGCGTTCTTATTAAGTATGGGAGCAAGACCGTGAGAATATTCATCGCTCTTGATTTCCTCTGAATATCTTGGGCTAACGGTCGTAACCATATTAGCCATCTCGATTGCGCACTTCATAAGGTTCACGCATCCGTTATAATCGAGATAATCGGAATAGTCAAATCCGAACACGTATGAAAGCACGTCGTGTGAGAACTGACCCTGATATTCGATATTGTGGATTGTAAACACGGTTTTAATATTTTGATATTCTTTTCTCCAACGATATTCGAAATTGAGATAAGGAAGCGTCAAAGCCGCCTGCCAATCGTGTGCGTGAAGAATGTCGGGATAATAACCGATAACTCCGAGCATCTCAATAGCCGCCTTGCAGAAGAAGGCATATCTTTCCGCTTCGTCACCGTAGCCGTAAAGCGCGCCCCTCTTAAAATAATATTCGTTATCGATGAAATAATACGTTACGCCGTCCTTTTCAAGACTCAAAACTCCGCAGTAAAGATTTCTCCAAGAAAGCTGAAGATTAAATACTGCCTCAAGCTTCATCTGATTTCTCCACTCCGGCTTAACCGCGTCGTAAAGGGGCATAACCACGCGAATATCAATATCGTCCTTGTATTCCTTTTTAAGAGCCGCAGGCAATGAGCCGAGCACGTCACCAAGACCGCCCGTTGCCGCAAACGGCATTACCTCTGCTCCAACAAACAAAATTTTTCTCATATCCTATCTCCTTAACAGTTAAACGGTTGTTCCCTTGCCAATGTAGAAAGGAAGAGTTTCGTGACCCGAGAGCATTTTACCGTTCTTAATAGTAACGTTCTTATCTGTTACTACGCAATTAAGGTAAACGTCATCACCGGTATAAGTGTTCTGCAAAAGAATGGAGTTTTTAATAACCGTTCCCTTGCCAACCTTAACTCCTCTGAAGAGAATGGAGTTTTCAACGACGCCCTCGATCACACAACCGTCAGCAATGATAGAATTCGTAACCTTCGCGCTTTCGGTATATCTTGTGGGCGCGGAGTTTCTGACCTTTGTATAAATAGGTCTGTTCTTAACGTGGAAAACAAGCTTTCTCTTGCTCGGATCAAGCATTTTCATATTGCAGAAGAAATATTTCTGCATAGAGTCGATGTAATTGAAATATCCGTCATATTCAAACGCGAAGAAACGGTGCTTGCCGAGATTTCTCATAATAACGTCTCTTGAGAAGCTATCGTAACCTCTTGCGTCCGCCTCATTGATAAGCGAAAGAAGATATGAGCGCTTAATAATCATCATATTCGTGTTGATATGAAGCTCACCCTCTTGGTTATCGTAAGGAAGATAGTCAACTATCTCGTTCTTATCGTTTGAGGTTACTACCTTGATATATTTATCAAGCGGGAATTTAAGCTCGCTTGTGTTAACAAGCTTAGTAATAATCGTAATATCCGCATCGTTTGCGATATGACATTCGAGAGCATCCGTAAAATCAATATTGCAAATCATATTGCAATCGGAGATGATAACGTTATCCGCTCCGCAGTTTTCAACGAAGTTCTTTACGCCAACGAGTGCCTGAAGACGCGTGTTGTAAAGGCGATCGTCACCTCTTGTGCCGCTTGTGATAAAGGGGGGCAATATTCTGATACCGCCCGAGCGACGCGCAAGGTCCCAGTCCTTACCCGTTCCGATGTGGTCGAGAAGGGACTGATAATTATTATGTGTGATAAGTCCTACCGTAGTGATATCGGAGTTAACCATATTGGAAAGCGCGAAATCAATAAGACGGTATCTGCCTCCAAAGGGAATACTTGCCATTGTACGCGGCTTTGTTAACTCGGGAATAGATGCATCGTGTATATTAGAGAATATAAGTCCTGCTGCTTTCATATCGTCACCTCATTATTCAGAATAAATCATCTGGTTATCGGCGATATCCTCGCCCTCACCAACTACGTTTCCTGCGCCGATTACGGTAATACCCTCAGCATTTTCGCGAGGCCTGCCAACTTTTGCGCCCTTGCCAACCTGAACCTCGGAGTCGAGAATGGAATATTCAATTTTCGCGCCCTCACCAACGCTTACGTGGTGCATAAGCACGGAGTCGCGAACAACCGCTCCCTTTTCAACCACAACGCCGTAGCCAAGCACGGAATTGATAACCGTTCCGTAAATCTCGCAGCCCTCTGTGATAGATGAGTTCTCAACGATTGCCTCCGCTCCAACGTATTGAGGAGCTTCGTTTTCGTGACGTGAGAAAATTCTCGTTTCCTCGCTGAAGGAAAGAACGGGCTTTTCACCGAGAAGGTCCATATTTGCCTCCCAAAGAGAAGAAATCGTTCCAACGTCCTTCCAATATCCCTCAAAGCCGTAAGCAAACATTCTTTCGCCGTTGTTAAGCATATTGGGAATGATATTTTTACCGAAGTCATTGCTTGAGGTGGGGTCCGCCTCATCCTCGGTGAGATATTTGTAAAGCTTATCTGCCGAGAATATATAAATACCCATCGAAGCAAGATTGCTATCCGGATTTTTGGGCTTTTCGGAGAATTTATAAATCGACATATCGGGATTAACGCTCATAATACCGAAGCGGTTTGCCTCCTCCATAGGAACCTCAAGAACTGCGATAGTACAGTCCGCATTGTTTTCCTTGTGGTACTGAAGCATTTTGTTGTAATCCATAGTATAGATATGGTCGCCCGAGAGAATCAAAACGTATTCCGCCTGGTATCTCTTTATAAATTCAAGGTTCTGATAAATTGCGTTTGCCGTTCCCTTATACCAGTCAGAACCGCTGAAGCCCTGATATGGGGGAAGGATGGAAACGCCGCCAAAGGTTCTGTCAAGATCCCAAGGAAGTCCGTTTCCTATGTATTCATTGAGTACGAGGGGCTGATACTGTGTGAGCACGCCAACGGTGTCCACACCGGAATTGATACAGTTTGAAAGCGGAAAGTCAATAATTCTGAACTTTCCTCCAAATGAAACTGCGGGTTTTGCTGTTTTCTTGGTAAGTGCGTAAAGTCGTGATCCTTGTCCGCCAGCGAGAAGCATAGCGACACATTCTTTTTTCTTAAACATATCAAGAGTTCTCCCTTCATAACATTATGAAACTATATTTAATCATAGACATAGTCATACATTGTTATTATATTATAAACCCGCCGATTTTTCAAGTGTTTTTTTATGATTTTTAGCTTTTTGTGTAATTTAAACAAAACTTTTGATTTTTCAAGCTCAAAATGACGATTTAAGGGCAATTTTTCAGCACTTTTAAGGCATTATCACCTATTGACATATCTTTATTTTTTTGATATAATAATTGTGTATTGCTAAAAGGAGGGTTGATATGAAAAATAATTTTTCAGGGATAATCGCAAACGATGAGCTTTGCTCTTATTTCGCAAATGCAATTGAATCCTCCACCCTCTCCCACGCATACATTTTGCTCGGTGCAAAGGGTACGGGAAAGCACACTCTTGCTCGCCTCGTTGCCGCAGCGCTTAGCTGCGAAAGCAGAGATAACGAAACCACGCCCCTGCCCTGCCTTGAATGTAATAATTGCAACAAGATAATGAACTGCATTTCTCCCGACGTAATGTATATTTCACGCGAGGAGGATAAAGCGACTCTCGGCGTTGACGCTATCAGATTTATCAAGGAGGACGTGGCGTTCTTCCCCAATGACAGCAGCTTCAAGGTGTATATCATTGAGGACGCGCACACGATGACCGCGCAAGCCCAAAACGCCTTTCTTTTAACACTTGAGGAGCCACCCGAATACGCGATTTTCATTCTTCTTTGCGAGCATACCGAAAGCATTCTCGAAACGATAAAAAGCCGCGCTCCGATACTCAGGATGAAGATGCCCAAAAGGGACGAGGCGATGGGCTTTCTGAAATCAAATTACCCCTCGGCGCGAACGTTTATCAGCAATTCTCCCGAGGAGTTTGAGCAGATTTATATGGCGTCGGGCGGAAGCATCGGCAGAATATTGGAGCTCATTGGTTCAAGCGAAAAAAAGCAAATTTTGCAAAATCGTGAACTTGCACAAAAGCTTATCGAATCTATAGCGCACAACAGACTTTCATCGGACTTTGCGGAAATATGCACAATGTTTTCCCAAAAGCGCGACGAACGGGAAAAAATCGTTGCTCAATTTTCCGAAATACAGCGTGCAGCTCGCGATCTTATCACGATAAAAAAGTCTGACGAGCCGAATCTGATATTTTTCACCGATTTCCAATATGCCGAGGAGCTTTCATACGGCATATCCGTTAAAAAATTAATGGAAATTTCAGAAAGCACAGAAAGGGCGCGCCTTGCTCTGCTCAGAAACGCAAACGTAAAATTAACCGTAACAAACTATTTAAGCGAGCTTATTTAGTTAATCATAATGGAGAAAATTATGGAAAATAATCAAAACAAAAAGAACAACAAAAAAAGATATTATCATCACAACAAAAAGAAAAATAAGAAAAATGAAATAGCGGAAAATCAAGCAACCGAAGTCATCGAAGAATCAGTTGAGATTGAGGAAGCTCCCGAAAATCTTGAATTTCTTGAGGACATCGTTCCCGAAGCATTTGAAGCTCCCGCTCCGAAGAAGGAGAGAGACCCCAACGAAGAGCAGGTCGAGGTCGTTGGCGTAAGATTTAAAAAGGTGGGCAAGGTTTATTACTTCGCGCCCGAAAAGATACAAGCCCAAAAGGGCGATTTTGCCATCGTAGACACGGCTCGCGGACCCGAATTCGGTGAGGTGTTTATTGCAAATAAAAGCGTTGGTATTTCAGAAATAGTTCCACCGCTTCGTTCGGTTATCAGAATTGCTACAAAGGAAGATATAAGCCATAACGAGGAAAACGCGAAAAAGGAAAAGGAAGCATTCGGCATTTGCCTTGAGCAGATAGCGAAGCACGGGCTTGATATGAAGCTCGTTGACGCGCAATATACCTTTGATAACAGCAAGCTCCTTTTCTATTTCACGTCAGCAGGTAGGGTTGACTTCCGCGAGCTCGTTAAGGATCTTGCCGCAGTTTTCAGAACGAGAATCGAGCTTCGTCAGATAGGCATTCGCGACGAGGCAAAGCTTGTTGGCGGACTCGGCGCGTGTGGCAGACCTCTTTGCTGCGCGACCTTCCTTTCAGATTTCGTTCAGGTTTCCATCAAAATGGCTAAGGAGCAGGGGCTCTTTCTCAACTCCCAGAAAATTTCGGGAACTTGCGGACGTCTTATGTGCTGTCTTCGTTACGAGCAGGAAAGCTACGAATACGAGATGGCGCGTACCCCTGCGGTTGATTCTCAGGTTAAAACGCCCGACGGTGTCGGAACAGTAACCGAATCCCGTCCCCTTACGGGCTTGATCAAGGTAAAAATCACAAACAAGGACGGCGAAAGCATAAAGGTTTATCACCGCGACGACGTAAAGCTCATAATTTCCAACAAAAAATCGGATAAAGAATAATTTTTTTGATTATTTTATAAAAATCTATTGCTTTTTGGTGCTATAGTGTGTTATAATGGTTCAACAATACTAATGGAGGTATTTATCATGGCTTATAAGATTACTGACGCTTGCATCGCTTGTGGTGCTTGCTGCGACGCTTGTCCCTGCGGTGCTATTTCCGAGGGTGACGGTATGTATGTAATTGATCCTGATGCTTGCGCTGAGTGCGGTGCTTGCGCTGACGTTTGCCCTGTAGGAGCTCCCGTTCAGGAATAATCCATTACATGTAAAAGATACGGAGCAATTTTGCTCCGTATCTTTGCTTTACGAGGTAATTATGAATAGTATTCTGCTTGAAAACGAAACGTTAACGAGCGTTAACGAAAATATAAATCTTATACAAAGAAAAAACGGACTCACCTTTGGCACGGACGCATTCCTGCTCGCCTCCTTTTTAAAGGAGCAAAGAAATGGAGTTGCAGTTGAGCTTGGTGGTGGCACCGGTATCATTTCCCTGCTCTGTGCCACAAAAGAAAAATACAAAAAAATCTATTGCGCTGAGATCCAATCCGAATTTGCGGACGTTATCGAGCGCAACGTCAAGTTAAATTCTCTTGAAGAAAAAATCGTACCTCTTTGCACCGATGTGCGCGAGCTTAAAAGCGCGAATTTGGGTTATGAGGTTGACGTTGTGTTTTCAAATCCGCCTTATATGAAATCAGACAGCGGGAAAAAAAACGAGCACGACGAGAAATTCATCGCGCGCCACGAGGTCTGCGGTGATATAAACGATTTTTGCGCGTGCGCCAAGCGGCTTTTAAAGCACGGCGGATTTTTCTATTGCGTGTGGCGACCCGACAGACTTGTCGACCTTGTTTGCGCTATGCGTGAAAACAATCTTGAACCGAAGGAAATGTGCTTCGTTCACGCAAACACGAAAAGCGAGCCGTCTATGGTGCTTGTCAAGGCAAAAAAGGGCGCGGCAGGCGGCGCGGTAATATACGAGCCCCTGTTTTTGAATGAAGACGATAACCCTAAAGCTCTCACCGAAAGAGCAAAAAAGATATACGAGGAATGTAATTTTTAATGAAGGAACTAAAAAGAATTTTAAGCTATACAAGGCGCGCAGTTGACGATTACGCAATGATAGAAGATGACGACAAAATTGCCGTTGGTGTTTCTGCAGGCAAGGATTCACTTGCCCTTCTCTACTCGCTTGCAGAAATGAGAAGATTTTATCCTAAAAAGTATGAGCTTATTGCGATAACCGTTGATATGGGCTTTCCCAATACAACGTTTGAGGGCATTAAAGCCCTTTGCGAAAAGTTAGGCGTTGAATATCACGTTATACCCACGCAGATTTATCAAATCATTTTTGAAGAGCGAAAAGAAAAAAGCCCCTGCTCACTTTGTGCCAAAATGCGCCGCGGAGTGCTTTATAACAGCGCAAAGGAGCTTGGCTGCAACAAGGTTGCGCTCGGTCACCATTTTGACGATGCTATTGAAACCTTTATGCTCAATCTTTTCTTTGAGGGCAGAATAGGTTGCTTCTCACCCGTAACCTACCTTTCAAGAATTGATTTAACTATGATCAGACCTCTCCTTTACGCAAGTGAAAAGAGCGTTCGTCAGTTTGCAGACAAGGCGGAATTGCCCATTGTAAAGTCATCCTGCCCTGCGGACGGAAACACTGAACGTGAGGAGATGAAGCAGCTTCTGCGCGAGCTTGACATCAAGCACAAGGGACTTCGTTACCGCATCTTCGGTGCAATGCAACGAGGCGAAATCGACGGCTTTAAAATATCAAGCTCGATGGACGGAATTAAAGATTATGATGAGGAAAACAGTGAGGATTAAGCCCTAACCGGCATATAATCTGTCAGGAGGTAAAAATGCAACAAAGCTGTTATGATATTGCCATTATTGGTGCGGGACCTGCGGGAACTGTTTTTGCAAAAGAAATAGCGAATTTACGCCCCGAACTAAAAATTATACTTATCGACGGTCAATCCTCCGAGAAATCAAAGCCCTGCGGCGGACTTTTAGCGCCCGATGCTCAGAAGCTCCTTGCGCGATTTGACCTTGTTCTCCCAAAAACTATTCTTGAAGATCCTCAAATTTTTGCAGTAGAAACTATTGATATTGAAAAACGTTTGGTGCGCTATTATCAAAGACATTATCTCAATATGGATAGATATGCTTTTGACAGTTGGCTTCTTTCTCTCGTTCCAAAGCACGTTGAAATTCAACGTGGAAAATGCATAAAAATAGAAAAAACGGAAGGTAATTATATGCTTTCCCTCAAAAACGAAGAAGATACTCTTTGCGTGAATGCAAAATTTATTGTCGGAGCAGACGGCGGTAACTCTATCGCAAGACGAACGTTTTTCACTCCGATGAAAGTGCAATACGTTGCCATTCAGCAATGGTTTAAAAATAAAGGTCAAAGATTGCCCTATTATTCTTGCATATTTGATGCCAAAACAAGTGATAGCTGCTCTTGGACAATACATAAGGGAAGCTACGTTTTATTTGGCGGCGCCTTTGAAAAGAAAGGGTGCCGCGCAGCATTTGATTTGCAAAAATCAAGACTTGAGAATTTTCTCGGAAATTCCTTCGGTGATCCTATCAAAACAGAGGCGTGTCTTGTTTCAAGTCCACGCGGTATGAAGGACTTTTGCACGGGTAATAAAGATATTTTTCTTATTGGCGAAGCCGCAGGATTTATCAGCGCAAGCTCGTTTGAAGGGATTAGCAGTGCGATGCTGAGCGGAAAGCTTCTTGCCGATGCTTTTGCCAACAACTCCAACCGTGACATTCAAAAAGTCTATAGAAAGAATACGCGCACTTTAAGATTAAAGCTCTATACCAAATCAATAAAACGAGCTATTCTTTGCAATCCGTTGACAAGAGGAATGATTATGAGAAGCGGAATACAAAGCATAACTCCTTACGTTAAAAACCACAACCACAAATCATAGAGGAAACAACAATGAATCATTTTTCTTATTCCTATGAAGATATAAAAAAATTGCTCCCCGAAAGAGATGAAAATTCAAACAAGGGTAGCTGCGGACGAGTACTTATCATAGGCGGCTCGACCTGTATGGCAGGCGCGCCCTATTTCAGCGCAAGGGCAGCATATCGAACGGGCTGCGGACTTGTTGAAGTCTTCACGCACGAGGACAACAGAGTAATTTTGCAAACGCTTATACCCGAAGCGGTTATGTCCGTTTGGAATGAAAAAATCGACTTTGAAAAGCTTGAAAATTCAATAAAAAAAGCTGATGCAATAGCCATCGGTATGGGTCTTTCAACAAGCGATAACGCGCTTGAAATTTTGAAATTCACGCTCCAAAAACGCACCTGCCCGATAGTAATAGACGCGGACGCGCTCAATCTTTTGGCGCAAAACAAGGAATTATTCAAAGAAATAAGCAAAAACGCAATCATCACTCCACACCCGCTGGAAATGTCAAGAATTTCGGGTGCTGACACAAAAGAAATAACTGCAAATATCCCCGAAAGCGCTCAAAATTTCGCAAATGAAAATGATCTTATTTGCGTTCTCAAGGATCATCGCACCGCAGTTGCAAAGCCGCATTCCGATGATATTTACATCAACCAAAGCGGCAATAGCGGAATGAGTACAGGTGGCTCCGGTGACGTGCTTGACGGCATAATCGCAGGACTTTTGGCGCAGGGCTGTGAGCCCTATATTGCGGCAACTCTCGGTGTCTATATCCACGGCATCGCAGGTGATATTGCAAGTGAAATCCTCTCGCAGTATTCCCTTATGGCAAGTGATATAATCGACGCCCTTCCCGAAGTCTTTAATAGCTTGTAAAACTAAAGCTCCCAACAAAAACGGGAGCTTTTTTGATGCTTTCAAATTTTGATTTATTGAGCTGTTAGCGATTGCAAAAATGCCTCCCTTGTGTAAAGGGAGGTGCCGTAGGCGGAGGGATTGTAATCCTAATAAAATCAACAATCCCCCACCCGCTAAAGCGGGACACTACGTGCCAACCCCTTTTGTCTGCTTTGCAGACATTTCCCCACACTGTGGAAATCACCCTGTACACAAAGGGGCATTTATCGTATGCCATCCTCTCCCCCATAAATCCCAATTTACAAACTAATTGCATCGCAATTTAAAACCCGACGAAAAAAATCGTCGGGTTGTTTTTGTATTATTGCAAGGGATCGATATAGTAAATTACGTATCCCTCTCGCATCTTCGTATTGCTATAATCGTGATCATAATAGACATAATGTACAAACATACATTTACCTTCTTTAAGTTCATCAAGCATAATCAATTGGTTATCAGAAGTGAGTTGCAGAACACGGAGTATCAATCCCTCTCTATAGAGTTCATCGTATTCTCTATTATTATATAAAAAATCAGCATATATTCTAGCACCGCTAGAATGTAATTCTATATTTCCCTTTTGCAACATATTATCTTCACTTCTTAAATTTGAAATGAATCGTTCATAATCCTCTTCATATTCTTTTTCAGTGAGGGTGTCCTCATCATATCCAACGCAAAAGCTGTATACCATACCTCTAAACTCAAATGTCATATATGCATGAAAAGGATTAATGTCTCTAGGATCTAAACCATGAGTAGCCGCATTTCCGTTTTCAGTTTTTTCGCCATTTTCAAAAGTAATTGTAAAAAAAGTTCTATAATCAGTATGATAATCAACCTCATATATTCCAATAAGTTCTTCATCTGAGTCCAATGGTTTAAAAATCACCTTGTTATTCCATTTGATATCTAAATATGTCATTCCTTGATGCACAGCAAGTGGATGTGTTTCAGTACGGTAATGACTTCTAGAAATGCGCGCAGAATTACCATTGATAAATGTTATTTCACCTGTCACACTCGTAATATTCCACTTAAATAAACTTGGGTAACAAGGACAAGAACATAAAAGTAATGAAATAGCCATAACTAGTGAAATTAGCAACAATATTTTAATTTTTCTCATAATTCAATCTCCTTTAATCTCCTTTGGTTTATTCTATCACATATGGATATATTTGTCAACATATCCCCTTCATATATAAGACCATCGAAAAAAGCAAATCTTACAAACTTTTCAAAATAAAATATAGTGATTTACCTTTCAAAGCAAATCACTATTTAAAATTACATACAAGTAACTACAATTTCTCCGCCACTGATATTCAAATGCACCCTTGAAATCGTGCGGTTATAGTCGGCAATCACCTTTTCGGCAATCGCATCCTCGATATGAGTCTGAATAAATCTTCTCATATTTCTTGCGCCGAATTTTGCGGAATATGACTTTTCGCCAACGTATTTAAGGAGCGCAGGTGTATATGAAAGCTCAATTCCCTTCTCCGCAAGAGCGGTTTTGAGCTCTCCAAGCATAATTTCTGCAATCCTTTCAAAATTCTCTTCCGTAAGGGCATTGAACGTTATTATTTCGTCAACACGGTTGATAAACTCGGGACGAAGGAAGCCCTCAAGCGCCTTCATAGTGCGCGCCTCCTCGGCAGAAAGATTATCCGCCGTAGCAAATCCCGCTCTACCAGAAGAATTGGTTGAGCCCGCATTCGTTGTCATAACAAGAATCGTGTTTTCAAAATTTATCGTTCTTCCCTGCGCGTCGGTCACCCTGCCATCGTCAAGAATCTGCAAAAGCACGTTTAGAACGTCGGGATGCGCCTTTTCGATCTCGTCAAAAAGGATAACGGAATAGGGTCTTCTTCTGATCTTTTCGGTAAGCTGACCCGCCTCGTCATAGCCAACGTATCCGGGAGGTGCTCCGATGATTTTAGAAACGGAATGCTTCTCCATAAATTCACTCATATCAAGGCGAATAAGGGTTTCGGGAGAATGGAACAGGTCGTTTGCAAGCTGTTTAACAAGCTCGGTTTTACCCACACCAGTAGGACCTGCAAAAATGAACGAAACGGGCTTCCTCTTATAAGAAATACCTGCTCTGTTTCTCTTTATCGCGCGGCAAATCGAATTCACCGCCTTATCCTGACCGATAATGTGAGTTTTTAATCTTTCCTCAAGCTTATCAATCTGCTCGTATTCGTTTGCGCTTACGGTCAAAGCAGGAACACCCGTCCAAACCTCAACAACGTCCGCAAGCTCGTCGGTTGTGAGAATAATGCTCTCGCATTCGCCCTCAAGCTGCTTCAATTCGTCGGCAAGCTTGATTTCTCTTGACTTTAGCTTCGCGATTCTTTCATAAGCATCCGCATTGTCGGGGGAGTCGGGAGGAGTAGCTTCAAGCACCTCTCTGTCCTTCTTAATAGCCAAAAGCTGCTCTCTTATCTCAATGCTCTTGTTAAGAGATGCAGAGTTGAGCGAAAGATTAGCCGCCGCCTCGTCGAGAAGGTCAATCGCCTTGTCGGGCAAATATCTATCCGTGATATATCTTTCGGAAAGCACAACCGCGCTCCTCAAAATATCATCGGGTATTTTTATTTGATGGAATGCTTCGTAATAATGCTTAATTCCTTTAAGCATTTCAAGAGTTTCCTCAATCGAGGGCTCCTCAACCTTAACGGGTTGGAATCTTCTTTCAAGCGCGGAATCCTTTTCGATATATTTTCTGTATTCTGTGAGCGTTGTAGCGCCGATAACCTGAATTTCGCCGCGTGAGAGCGCGGGCTTCAGCATATTAGCCGTGCTAACGCTTCCCTCACTGTTACCTGCGCCAACGATATTATGCACCTCGTCTATAACGAGAATAATATTGCCGGCATCCTTAACCTCCTTAAGAAGTCCTAAAAGACGGCTTTCATACTGCCCTCTGAATTGCGTGCCTGCCACAAGAGCGGTAAGGTCAAGAAGATGCAATTCCTTATTTCTCAACTTATAAGGCACGTCACCGCGAACGATCTTCTGGGCAAGCGCCTCCGCAATAGCCGTCTTACCAACACCGGGCTCACCGATAAGGCAGGGGTTGTTCTTTTGACGGCGCGAAAGAATTTGAATAACTCGCGCCAATTCCTTCTCTCTGCCAACTATCGAGTCAAGCTTGCCCGAAATCGCCTCGGCATTAAGATTCTTGCAATAAGAATCAAGGAATTTTCTGCTCTTTTCTTTTTTCTTTTCGTCGGCATTTGACCTTCCCTTTTCAACGTTAGGAGAATTTGCGGGTTTTCCGCCGAAAAGCTTCTGAAGATCAATAGCGGGAGTTGTCGCCTCGTCATCGCTTGAATCGTCATCCATAATCGCAGGAAGATTTCCACCCTCCTCCATCATTTTCGCCATATCGTCCTCCATACCCACAAGCTCCTCGGACGAAATGCCAAGCTTATTCATCATATCTCCAAGCATATTATCGAGAGGAAGTCCGAGCTCCTTAGCGCAGGTAATGCAAACGCCCTCGTTCTTCTTTTCGCCATTTTCAAGCTTGGTGATAAAAACGACTGCCATTCTTTTATGGCATCTTGAACACATTAACATATAAATACCTCCTCGGTATCAGAAAGTAAACAAACCTATTTTATAAATTATTCTTGCAACAACCGTGCTTTCTATAAAAGCATTTCCAAAAATCAACGCTACGATACAAACAACAAGACTGGTTACAAGGTATGCATTGGCAACGCCCCAAAGAACTCCCGCAGCGTGATTGAGCCAACCGAGAACGGGAAGCTCCCATATATTCTCAATAATGATGATTGCTATCGTACAAACAATAAACGAAATAACAAACGCCAAAATATAACCGATTACATTAGCAACCACATTAATTGCAACATTCTCAATTTTTGTTCCGACTTGATTTGCAATTTCAACCTTGTTGCCTGAAAGCGTATTAAAATATTCTTCTATTTCATCCATAGGAACGACCTTTTCAGCAATAGCCGGAACGCCCTCGGTAAGCGCTTCAAAGGTAAGCTCACCGTCGATTTTTTCAACCTTTTGAACAAGCGCGCCGCTCACCTTACCCTCAAACCAGCCCTCAACGAACCAATTTGCACATAAAGAAGCAACCAAAGAGCCAATAAGTATAGTCACCAAAATTACAAAAAAGATTTTCGTGCTTTTGAAAAAGGATTTAACGAATCCTCTTTTAACACCGAGAAATACCAAAAGAGCAACGAGTGCCACAACAACAACGTCAACGATAATTTTTAAAAGTCCCATAATGTCCTCCAAGTTATTTTTCAAAATTTAAATATTTAGCATAGGAATCGTCACAAACAATCAACGTATTTTTATCACTTACTATCATTTTGTAGTTTGTTGCAACGACGTCAATTTTTTTCGACGTATTCAACGTCATATTTTTTTGTTCAAATCCGCCAAGGGTTTGAACGAACAAATAGTTTTCGCAAAGAGCAATATCTAAAATTCTATCGTCAAAAAGATAGCTTTTATCAATTTTTCCCCGCTTGTTAAGTATAACCACCTCGGTTTTTCCACTCTCCCTTGAAAGATGAGAAAGCGCAATACTATCTTCTCCAAAATAATAGCGATATATTTCCTCATCCGTTGAATATTGATTTAAAAGACCGAGATTTGAATTAAATGCTTTAACTCCGTCAGCAGCGACCACCATAATATTGCCGCCATCAAGAATTTTCAAAGCGTATGGAATTCCCGAAAACCCTGTGTCCGTGCTGGTGTAATCTTCCTTTCCAACGCGGTATAAACGAAGCTCGGTGCGATAATCATTACCCTCTGCAAATATAAGCAAAACCGCTAATTCAGTCCCCTTTTCGTTTAGAGAGGCTGAAACCACGCGCCCCTTTGAAAAGCTATAATCATATCTTGTACCGTTCACCTTATAAACGCTCACGACACTATCATATCTCTCCGCTCGGGTAATCAAAGCAAACGTGCCGTTTTTTGAAATGCTCGCGCCGAAAATCGCATAATCAAGAGTTTCGCTTTTCACCTGTGAAAAGGAATTGTAAAGAGCAAACTGCTTACCGCCAACGTCATATAAAAGAACGTATTTGTCACTTGACGCAAGCGCGGGATTTCCCAAGCTGTGATTTGAGGTAAATATCTCTCTGCCGCCTGCGGCAAACACCGAGAACCTCTCTCTGCTCGCAACCGCAAGACCCTCGCGGTACGTTGTAAAGCTCTGCGAATTACCCACGTTATAGGTAATCGTATCGTGAACGGAATTGACGTAATCATTCGCAAGCTTTATATCCTTTGTCAGATAATAGAGCTTCTCGTAAGAAAGAGCCCCCGACAAAAGAAACGCAATAATCACCAAAATCAGTAAAACGCATAATATTCGCCCAAAATAAGCATATCTGTAGCTCGCCTTGGCAAGATAAATATCCGTTTTCCCATCGTAATTCTTCTTAACGGAATTGGGATCGTACTTAAATTTCTCTATTAAATTTTCAAAATTCAACTGCATTTTCCCTCTCCCTTCAAAATTCAGTATTCTACTCTGTTAAGATACAAGCCACACGCAGGCACGGTTGAGCCTGCTTTTTTTCTGCTTTTGCTCTCGGTAATTCTTTCGATATCCGAGGGCTCGATTTTTCCCTGCGCAACAAGGAGCAAGGTCCCCGTCATTATACGCACCATATTGTATAAAAATCCGTCTGCCGCCACCTTAAAGACGATAAAATCTCCCTCACGGTAAACGCTTGCGTATTTTACTTCGCGGTTTGTGTCAACTATCTTCGATCCCTGCGCCATATATGAGCAAAAATCGTGCCTTCCGCAGAAAAATTGCGCCGCCTCATTCATTCTTTGAACTATTTCATCGGAATAGCTCTGCTGAATATGGTAAGCCCTATCCGCATAAAACGGATTTTTTATAGGGTTATTCAAGATCTTGTAGATATATTCCTTATATTTTACATCGTATCTCGGATGAAATTCATTTTCAACCGTTTCCCCACACAAAACAGAAATATCATCGGGCAAAACGGAATTGAACGCAAGGGGTATCTTATCCATTGGAATAGTGCATTCCAAATTATTTTCACCCTTTTTTGAAACACAAGCGAAAAACTCATTCGCGTGCACTCCGCTATCCGTCCTGCTGCAGCCGACCACGTCGCATTCAAAACCGAATATACGCCTTGCCGCCTCGTTCAGCTCCCTTTGAACCGTCGGCTTATCGGGTTGAACCTGATATCCGCAATAGTTCGTTCCAAGAAAGCTTATTTTAAGCAATAATTTCATTTTGCCACCTCGTTAAAAGGGCAAAAACGGACTTGCGAAAATGTTGATGCAAACAACCGCCGCGCCAAATCCGATTACCAACAAAAGCGCAAAAATATCACTTGCTCGGCATTTCAAAATTTTCATTCTCGTTCTGCCCTCTCCCCCGCGGTAGCAACGGCATTCCATAGCGGTTGCAAGGTCAAGCGCGTGGCGAATTGACGATGAGAAAAGAGGAATGAGAATGGGGATGAGCGCCTTCGCTCTTTGAATGAGCGAGCCGTTAGTGAAATCCGCGCCCCTTGCCTTTTGAGCATTCATTATCTTTTCCGCTTCCTCCATAAGAGTGGGAATAAAACGAAGAGCAATGGTCATAATCATCGCAAAATCGTGAACGGGCAAGCCAATCCTTTTGAGTGGCGAAAGCAATCTTTCAATACCGTCGGTGAGTGCTATTGGGGTTGTGGTATAGGTCAAAAGGATGCTGCTTCCGATGATGAGCACAAAAATTCTCACCATAAGAAATAGCGCATTTATAACACCCTTATCATATACCTTGGCAAATCCGAGGTCGAGCCAGAGATTACCCTCAGTTGTCCAAAAAATATTAATAATTGCCGTGAAAGCAATAATGAACAGTATAGGCTTCACCGATTTGATAACTATTTTAAGCGGTATATTCGACAAAGCAACTATCACAATAGCCGAAACGAGCAAAAGTGCCATTGAAAGCAAGTTCGAGCACAAAAACACTATCACGATATAAAGAATTGCAAGAACAATCTTAATTCTTGGGTCAAGACTGTGTATTGGAGATTTTACAGCATAATACTGTCCAAGCGAAACACTTTTCATCTTGCACCTCCAAATAATCCTGCAATTTCATCAACTGCGGCTTCTTCTGTATAAATTCCGTTGTTAATCTTAATTCCGCGCGCGTTCAGTTCGTGCATAAGCAACGTAATCTGAGGAACGGCGAGTCCAATTCTCTCAAGCATCTCGGACTCTGCAAACACCTCGTCTCGCGTGCCGTTGAGGACAACCTCACCGTGTGAAAGCACTATAATATCGTCGCAAAGACGAGCCATATCCTCCATACTGTGACTAACGATAATAACCGTCGCGCCCGTTTTTTCGCGGTATTTGAAAATACCGTCCAAAATCACGTCGCGTCCCTGTGGGTCAAGTCCTGCCGCGGGCTCGTCAAGAACGAGCACCTCGGGGCGCATCGCAATAACGCCCGCAATAGCAACTCTGCGCTTTTGTCCGCCCGAAAGGTCGAAGGGATTTTTTTGAAGCACGTCGGAAGAAAGCCCAACGAAATCAATAGCCTCATTAATTCTCTCGGCAATTTCAGCTTCGTTAAGTCCCATATTCTTAGGTCCAAAGGCAATATCCTTTTCAACGGTTTCTTCAAAAAGCTGATATTCCGGATACTGCATAACGAGTCCAACGCGGAAACGAACCTTGCCTATCTCCTTCGGCTTTTCCCAAATGTCAACACCGTCAAGATACACCTTGCCCTCGCTTGGCGTTGCAAGACCGTTAAGAAGCTGAAGCATCGTACTTTTTCCGCTTCCCGTGTGACCGATAAGACCGGTTATCGAGCCCTCTTTAATCTCTATATTAACTTTTTTTAACGCTTCTTTGCAATATGCCGTCCCCTTGCCGTAAAAGAACGACACGTCCTGAAGTTTAATTTTTGCCATTTTTCTTTTCAAGTGCTGCCGCTATCGCCTCCGCGCACGCGGTAGGCGTATGGCATTCTCCTTCGATTTTTATTCCTTGTTTTTTGAGCGAGTGAACGAGTCCCACGCACTGAGGCACGTCAAGTCCGCACTCGCGAAGCTTATCGGATTTTTCAAAAATCTCTGCAGGGCTTCCGTCCATAAGAATTTCGCCGTCGTTAAGAACGACTATTCTGTTTGCCCTTGCCGCCTCGTCCATATAGTGAGTAATCATAATAATGGTAATACCGTGCTCGCGATTGAGCTTTTCAACGGTATTCATAATATCTCGTCTGCCAAGTGGATCGAGCATCGCGGTTGATTCGTCAAAAATCATACAGTCGGGCTTCATTGCAAGAATACCCGCTATCGCAATTCTTTGCTTTTGACCGCCCGAAAGTCGAGCTGGCTCTCCCTTTGCGTAGTCGCTCATACCAACAACTGCAAGCGCTTCGTCTACTCTGCGACGAATTTCCGCGGGCTCAATTCCGAGATTTTCAGGGCCGAACGCAACATCGTCCTCAACTATGGTTGCAACGAGCTGATTGTCAGGGTTTTGAAACACCATTCCAACCTTTTTACGAAGCTCGAAAACGTCGTCCTCAGTCATTTCGGGGTCCGTAATCTCCTTGCCGTCGATATATATTTTTCCCGAATCGGGCTCAAGTATCATATTGAGCAGCTTTGCAAGAGTTGATTTTCCCGAACCGTTGTGACCGAGCACCGCAAGATATTCACCCTTTTTTATATCGAGGGAAATATTCTTCAAAACACTCGTTCTGCCTCCGTCATCCTCCTCGTAGCTGATACACAAATCTTCAATTTTGATATAAGAATCAGAATTCACCTTGTGACTTTCCTTTCTTTTTTATTTTTCTTCCTGCCAACGCGCACTCGCTCCGCAGGGCATAAAACCGCCCGTGTATTTAACGGGAAGCGCGATTTCACTCGCCTCGCATTTACCACCGTGCACCGACGAAATGCGAAGGTCAACGATATAACTCATAGTGAGAGGAGAAAGCCCCGTTGTATATGAGTTAATCAAGAAGAACAAGGGCTTATCCGAAAGCACCTTGGAGGTCAGCGCAACGAGCTCGTCAATGCTGTCCTCAATCTTCCAGATCTCCCCCGATGGTCCTCTGCCGTAAGAGGGCGGATCCATAATAATCGCATCGTATTTGTTTCCGCGACGGATCTCGCGCTCAACGAACTTCTTGCAATCGTCAACGATATAACGAATGGGGGCATTCTCAAGTCCCGAAAGCTTTGCATTCTCCTTTGCCTGAGCAACCATTCCCTTTGCCGCGTCAACGTGGCAAACGGATGCGCCAGCCTTTGCGGCAGCCACCGTAGCACCGCCCGTGTATGCAAACAAATTAAGCACCTTTATAGGTCTGCCCGCATTCCTTATAAGCTCTGAAAACCAATCCCAGTTAGCCGCCTGCTCGGGGAAAAGTCCCGTGTGCTTAAAGCCCATAGGTCGAAGCACGAAACCAAGCTCACCGTAGCTTATATTCCATTCGTCAGGAAGATTTTTCTTCACCCATTTGCCTCCGCCCGTATTGGCTCTGCGATAAATTCCGTCCGCGCGCTTCCATTCGGGCGCGTTCCTTTCGCTATGCCAGATTATCTGCGGATCGGGACGAATGAGTATATATTTACCCCATCTTTCAAGACGCTCTCCGTCGGACGCGTCAAGAAGCTGATAGTCCATCCAATTATTTGCACTCCACATATCAATAAACCTTTCCGTAAGTTTGTTTCTTGTTATAATATTTTGAAATCTTAGAGCTGCCCGCGTGCGCGTGGCAAATTGCAATAGCAAGCGCGTCCGCCGCATCGTCGGGGGAAATCTTTTGCTTGATGTTGAGGAACATCTGCACCATAGTAATAACCTGATTCTTCTCCGCTCTGCCGTATCCTACCACGCTCTGCTTTACCTGCAAGGGCGTGTATTCAAAAATCTCAACGCCGAGGAGCTCCGCGCAAAGCAGAATAACTCCGCGCGCCTCTGCAACGGCAATACCTGTTTTTTGGTTGGTGTTCCAGAAAAGCTCCTCAACCGCCATAGCGTCGGGATGATATTTTTCAATAATCCCCTTCAGTTCACTATAAATCGTGGCAAGCCGCTTTTCGGTATCCGTGTGTGCGGGAGTACGAATAACGCCGTAATCAAGCGTGCGGAATTTAGAGCCGCTGTATTCAATTACGCCAAAGCCCACGATTGCAACACCGGGGTCAATTCCAAGAATTATCATTTCCGCCTCCCAAACATACTTTATCAATTTATCATTATATCATAAAAATCCTGAAAAGTCAAATGTTTTTGTGCGCAATATATTATAATATTATATAAAAAATATTTAAAATAACCATTTACTTATGGCAAACTTTGTGATATAATGATTTTGTATATCGTTTTTTCATTTTTGTCAAGCGGAGGTAAATATGAAAATCATAAAATTGTTCGTCGGCGACGTGGTCGAAATGAAAAAGAACCACCCCTGCGGCTCAAATCAATTTAAAATTCTGCGCGTTGGAAGTGACGTGCGCGTTATTTGTCTTAACTGCTCACGCGATATGACTCTCGACAGAATAAAATTTGAAAAATCAATAAAAAAATTCATCGTTTCACATAATCCCGAAAACGTTTAATAGGAGCTGTATATGAAAATCAAAAATCCATTTAAATTAATCAAAAGCAACGAAAAATTACTTGCCATAAAAACCGAATACGGCTATCTTGCAAACGCATTTTTCATCCCCGCAATGATAATGCTCGCAATTTACCTTGCATTCGGTCATAAGCCGCTCGGAGATTTAAGCGTCCTCACGCTCGACCTTAACGCGCAATACGTCTATTTCTATGAAGCGCTTCGCGAATTTTTGTGCGGAGATGCCTCGCTTCTCTATTCGTTCTCGCGTTCGCTCGGCGGTGAATTTATGGGAATTTACGCTTACTATATCGCAAGTCCCCTTTCGTATATAGTTTTACTTTTCCCGAAATCAATGATGCTTTTCGCACTCTTGACCATCATAGTTATCAAAATCGGTCTTTGCGGACTTTCCTTCGGCTTTTATCTTCACAAGCAGGGCAAATGCGAAAACAAAAACAACATCGTTTTGTTTGCAACGATGTACGCCCTCTCCGCATATGCGATAACCTATCAAAACAATATAATGTGGATTGACGGATTATTCCTTCTTCCCCTTCTCACCTACGCAATCGAGCTTTTGATAAAGAAGGGCAAAATCGTTCTTTATACGGCGGTTCTTGCGCTCGTTATGATGAGCCACTATTACATCGGCTATATGATATGCTGGTACACGCTTTTCTGCTTCTTCTTCACGTATTTTAAGGATACTGACAGAAGGCTTATCAACCCAAGCGGTGAAAAGCGACATTTTGTGAAATCTCTCACAAGAATCGGTATCGGCACGGTGGTAGGTCTCGGAATGGCGGCATTTATTATCGGTGCTGCTTATTATTCACTCCAGTTTGGTAAAAACGAATTTTCCGAGCCGAATTGGGATATGGTTGCGAACTTTGATTTCTTTGACCTTTTCCCGAAGCTCCTTCCGGGTGCATACGACACGGTAATGCACGAAGGACTTCCCCTTCTATACAGCGGTGTTCTCACAATCTTTATGCTCCCGATTTTCGTAATGGCAAAGCGCGTACCCTCGCGTGAAAAGATCTTCTACGGAGCATTCTCCTTCCTTTTCGTGCTTATAATGGCAATGAACCCCACCGATCTCGTAATGCACGGCTTCCAAGAGCCAAACTGCTTGAATTACCGCTATAGCTTCATCGTAATTTTCTTGATGCTGATTATGGCGTATAAAGCATTCTGCGAAATTGAGGAGCATTCGCCAAAGAAAATTTTTGCAACGGGCGCTTGCGTAATCACCCTGCTTCTCGTAGCGCAAAAAATGGAATTTTCAAACTTCGTTCTTCAGGATAAGGATCAATATAAATACGGCTTTGTGGCAAACAAGCTCCCATTTTTATGGGTTGTGGTTTTCTCGATTATAGTAATCTTTGTAATCGGGGCAATTCTCTGCTATCTTATCAAATCGCAAAACAAAAAGCGCGTAGCGCAAATTCTTTTCTTTGCAATCTGTGGTGAGCTTTTCATAAACGGAGTGATTCTCTTCGCCTCTATGAGATACGATATAGGTTGGGGCTCTTATTCCTCATATTACGATTATTTCAAGGATCTTACCCCAATCGTTGAAACCGTACAGGAGCAGGATAAAACCTTCTACCGCTCCGAAAAAACAACGCACCGTTGCACGAACGATAATATGGCTCTTAACATCAAGGGGCTTTCAAACTCAACCTCAACGCTCAATCAAAAAGCAATCGACCTTATTGAATATCTCGGTATATATGCCGACGCGCATTGGACGCAGTATCTCGGATCCACCGCGCTCACCGATGCACTTTTCGGTGTAAAATATATATATTCCGTAAAGGAAAATCCAAACAGCAAGGAAACAACCGAGCAAAACGAATTTATGGATATGTATTTTGAAAAGGCTGCAGAGGACGATAATTACTATGCATACAAGAATCCTTACGCCCTGGGTCTTGCCTTTGGCGTAAGTGACGCAACAAAGAATCTCGAAACTACTCTCAACTATGATTATAAGGTTGAAGAAGGACTCAAAAATCCCTTTGAGGTACAAAATCTCCTGCTCAATACCCTTCTTGGCAACACCGAGGAAGGCTCAGTTGATTTCTTCACACCTATTAAATTGAATAAGGGCAAGGAGATAGTCGGCAATCTTGGAACGGTTGGAGGAAGTATGGAATATTCCTCAAGCTCGTCAGACCCTGACGAAGAAAACTTAGAGTTCACCTTCACCGTTCAAAAAAGCGGCCCTCTCTACCTTTTCTTACCCACGGGCTATGAAAGATCCTTCACGATGAGCGTAAACGGTGAGCACTACGTTCAAAGCAGTAACTATTCAAGAATTATTTGCTTGGGCTATAGAGAAGCGGGCGAGGAAATGAGCATAAAATTCAAGCTCGACGAGGGCAAGCTCTATTTCTTCAAGAACACGAATTACCTCTATACGCTCGATATGGACGAGCTTGAGCACGCAATCGAAGGTCTTATGAAAACAAGTCTTGTCACAACCGAAAAATCAACCGACGATCACATTTTCGGCTCAATCACAACCTACGAAAGCAATAAAACCATAATGACCACAATCCCCTACGATGAGGGCTGGAAGGTTTACGTTGACGGCGAGCAGGTTGAAACCTATGCAATATACGGTGACTCACTTATGGCGTTCGACATCGAAAACGCAGGCGAGCACGAAATCGAATTCAAGTATATGCCTAAAATCTACGTTGTCGGCGGCATAATTTCAGGTGTTTCAACCCTTCTCTTTGCCGGAATTTGCATTTTGGAAGCAAGAAAAAGCAAAAAGGTAGCTGCTTTAGTAACCGAAGAAACCGAAAACACCGAAGAAAAAACAGAAGGAGAAAACTGATGTTTTATTATATCGAGGGCAAGCTTGCCCACCTTGATTATGGCTTTGCCGTGGTTGATGCCAACGGCGTCGGCTATAAAATGACTATCACACAAACGACATATGAGTCAATGCCCCCCCACCTTTCGGTGAGCGAAGCGCCAATAGTTCGTCTTTATACCTATATGGCAGTCCGCGAGGATGGAGTTGAGCTTTTCGGCTTTTCAAGTGAAAGCGAGCTTGAAGCATTCAAAATGCTCATCACCGTTTCGGGCGTCGGACCTAAGGCAGCCGTTGCCATCTTGTCGGTTTTCACACCCGACAAGCTCTTTATCACGATTATGAACGAGGACACGAAGGCAATTTCAAAGGCAAACGGAATAGGCGCGAAAACCGCCGCAAGAATCATTCTTGAATTGAAGGATAAGATTTCCAAAACCTTTGCAGAAGCTCCCACTGTTCCCTCTCCCGCAGGAAACGTACCCTCAGCACCCGCAGGCGCATCAAAGCTATCCGATGCGCAAAGCGCACTCCTTGTGCTCGGCTATACCAAGAGCGAGGTCGTTGCGGCTCTTCGCGGAGTGGATATTTCTAATAAGGATACGGACGATATTATCCGCATCGCGCTCAAAAATCTCAGTAAGTTTGGAGGGTAAATAAATGCGTTACGAAGAAGATTACGATTTTGAAAACAGCTACGAGGACCGCACGGTTTCTCCCTCTATGACGGGCGACGATGCGCGCGAAAACGAGCTTCGCCCACAATCTCTTGAAGAATATATCGGTCAGGAAAAGGCAAAGGAAAACCTCAAAATTTATATCGAGGCGGCAAAGCTCCGAGGCGATGCCCTCGACCACGTTCTCCTTTACGGCCCTCCTGGTCTTGGTAAAACGACACTTTCCCACATCATAGCAAACGAGATGGGAGTAAACATTAAAATCACATCGGGTCCCGCCATTGAAAAGCAGGGCGACCTCGTTGCAATTCTCACGGGACTTGAAAACGGCGACGTTCTCTTTATCGACGAAATCCACCGCCTTTCCCGTTCCATAGAAGAAGTTCTCTATCCCGCTATGGAGGACTATTCAGTTGACATCATCATCGGTAAAGGCCCTGCCGCGAGAAGCATCAGAATTGATTTGCCAAAATTCACACTCGTTGGCGCAACAACGCGCGCAGGCCAGCTCACAAGCCCCCTTCGTGATAGATTTGGCGTGCTTTTAAAGCTTGAGCTCTACACCCCCGAGGAGCTTTCCACCATCGTTAAAAGAAGCGCGAAAATTCTCGGCATAAGCATCACCGAGGACGGCGCGCTCGAAATTGCAAGTCGCTCACGCGGAACACCCCGTATCGCAAACCGCTTGCTCAAGCGAGTTCGCGATTTTGCAATAGTAATGGGCGACGGCATCATCAACTGCGAAATCGCAAGATATGCCCTCCAAAAGCTCGAAATCGACGAGCTTGGTCTTGACAGTCTTGACAGACGTATGCTTGAAACGATTATCCGCTTCTATAACGGCGGACCCGTGGGCCTTGATACGATTGCCGCTACCATCGGCGAAGAAGCAATCACCATCGAGGACGTTTGCGAGCCCTACCTCTTGCAAATCGGCTTCCTCTCCCGCACCCCCAAAGGACGTTGCGTGACCCCCCTCGCCTACGAGCACCTCGGTATTCCCTACCGACCCAATAGCAAAATTGATGCAAATCAAACGACGATAATTTAATATAAAGCATATTATCAAAAGAGCGCCTATCAATTAAGATAGACGCTCTTTGGCGTTCGTAATAAAAGTGTTTTGTTCCATTATTGATAAATTATGGTGAATAAAATGCCTGTTCCATATATGAAGGGAGTAAAAGAAAGGAGCACGTGAGCGCTCCTTAGTTTATTTTTTATTCTTCGGGTTTATAGCCCCAAACTACAGGGCGGTTGGAATAGTTCCATTTAGACCTCCAGCCACTTGGCTGTGCTTCTGCTTCACAGTAGATTGTTAGTTTGGAGCAATTTTCGAATGCATAATAACCAATACTCGTCACAGAGTCGGGGATTGTTATGCTTGTGAGTGATGTGCAATAATAGAATGCATAATCACCAATACTTGTCACGGAGTTGGGGATTGTTAGGCTTGTCAGCGAGTAGCAATCATAGAATGCACGTACACCAATACTCGTTACACTTTTACCAATTGTTACACTTATAAGTGAGGTACATTCTTCAAATGCATTAGTACCTATACTCATTACACTATCGGGGATAGTTATGCTTGTGAGAGATTTGCAAAAATCGAATGCTAAAGTACCAATACTCGTTACGCCGTTTCCGATTGTTACGCTTGTGAGAGATGTGCAATATTCAAATGCCCTATAACCAATACTTGTTACTGAATCGGGCATTACTACACTTATAATTGCATCATTTTCATAGAATGCACCACTCCATATTCCATACTCTTTTTCACCATCATATTCGGGAAGAATAATGTCCGTATCACTACCCAAATATTTAACAAGATATTTATCTGTTCCGTCATCATAGAACAAATAATCTCCGACTGTTTTAAGTGCAGATTGTGAGCCATCGGTTATGATATGCTTTGCATTATAGCCAATGTATCCATAATCTTTAGAACCTGCAACTATTTTTAATGATGATTTGTTGATTACCTCTATAAGTGAATGACAATAATCAAATGCTCTATCACCAATACTTATTACACTATCAGATATCTCTATACTTGTAAGCGATGTACACCAAACGAATGCAAATTCCTCAATATATAACACAGAGTCCGGTATTATTACACTTGTTAATGAACTAAGTTTGAACGCACTATTGCCGATAGCAATTACTTTATCACCTGTGGGAGAAATCGAGGGAATTATTATGTCGGTGTCGGTGCATGTACCAATGCCAGAAACATAACAAGTGCCATTTTCGTATGAAGTGAAATTGATACCCTCGGAACACTTAATAGGAATAACCTCGGTTCCTTTCTCGCCGCAGTCACAATATCTTTCCTTAGAGCCTTCTTCGGTTTTTGTGGGTTCCTTTACGGTTACCCAATCACTGAAAATATGACCTGTTGCTTCAACGTAAGTATCATTATAGAACGCACCACATTTACAAGTGTGCGTTGTGTAACCCTGATTTACGCAGGTGGGCGCGGTTACGGTAGCGGTTGCATAATCGTGGTCGAGCATACCTATCTGCTCTTGCGCCAACAAAACGGCACCGCAAACTCCGCAATGCTTACCTTCGGTAAGTCCTGTTGATGTACAAGTGGGCTCAACACTTGCGTCGATAGCTTCGGTGTGATTTTTCAACGCAACCACCGTTTGAGCAACGAGGATTTCGTTACAAACGGTACATTGTTTACCCTCGGTAAGACCTGTTGACGTGCAGGTCGCTTCAACGGACACGAGAACCTTTGTGCTTGCGTGCTCACAAGCTCTTTCATAGCCGCAGCCGTTACAAATCAAATCCGTGTTGCCGTCATAGGTGTGCTCCTTCAAGGGCGCAACACTTTGAGCAACGAGGATTTCGTCGCAAACGGAACACTTTTTGCCCTCGGTCAAGCCCTTTTCGGTGCAGGTTGAGTCAACTGCGGGGATTATTTCCTCGGTGTGCGCTTTAAGAGGTGCTTCCTGCTGTGCAACGAGCGTTTCGCCACAAACAGAACACTTTTTGCCCTCAGTTAATCCCTTTTCCGTGCAGGTTGACTCAACTGCGGGGATTATTTCCTCGGTGTGCGCTTTAAGAGGTGCTTCCTGCTGCGCAACTAAAATTTCGTCGCAAACGGAACACTTTTTGCCCTCAGTTAATCCCTTTTCCGTGCAGGTTGACTCAACCGCGGGGATAATTTCCTCGGTATGAGGCTTTGTGGGTATTTCCGTTTGCTCAACCAAAATCTCGCCACAATCAGAACAATGCTGACCCTCGGTAAGACCCGTGCTTGTGCAGGTCGCCTCCACCGCCTCGTCGATCACGATTGTGTGCTCGTGAGCGGGCGGCTGTGTTGTTGTAGTTGTTGTTGGCGGAACGTGCTTTCCTCCGCACGAAGCAAGTGCGAAAACAAGTGCCAAAACAACTAATGTGAGTGCTAAAATCTTTTTCATCTTTCTTTCTCCTTTAAAAATAAAAAGTGCGCCAACCGAAGTCAGCGCACCGAAAAACGCAAACTCCAATTGTCGCCAAACAAATCGAATAGGAATCGGGAATATAAATTCTTTGTAATCCTACTTCGCGGAATTTGCGTCTTTACCAAATTCAAAAAGTAGGATGCAGAAAAGAAGGTATAGTTACCCTAAAGAAAATACCCCCAATTAATATTCGATTTGTTTGGCTAATATATTCTATCATACTTTTTATAGTTTTGCAACACTTTTTTGAAAATAAAAAACCGGCGGGAGACAAGCCCCCGCCCTACGATATTTCCGCGCGTCATTCTCGAGGGAGTTGCGCCAAGATTCTTCGCTTCGCTCGAGGATAACGAAACAGATGCTTCGCTATATTGTTTCGTCGGCGCAACGACCGAAGAATCTTACGCGGTGCATTAACTAAATCAATTAGCAGAAAACTTCTGCTTCAACTGCTGCACCTTATCCTGCTGTGCCATTTCGGGCGCATACCAGCCCTTTTCCTTCATCTTCGTATAAATCTGATTTTGAAGCTGCAAGGATTTATTCAATGCGTTTGAAAATGATGAAAACACGTTTTGGTCGCTCGCTTCAATCGCCCCGTGCATATAGAGGTCGCACGCGCCCTTTTCAAGAAGGAGAAGATTCTCCATCACGTTTCTGTCGTTCGTATTTTCGTTCATACTATCCCCCCTTAAAGTAACTGGTAAAATCCGCTGAAAATTTCACCGTGCTTTTGCGTTAAATCGGTAACGAGATTTTTGAGCTCCCCGTCCTGAAGCTGCGAAGAACACTCCTGGCACTTCGTTTTAAAATACTTTTCGTGACCCAAAGCGTCCTCAATATAAAGTAGTTCCTTGTTCGTCATTTTTATCAAACTCCTTTCTGTTTGGTAATTTGATTATTGCCATTTTTTGCCCCAATATTCAAGTTGCGAAAAAACGCCTCCGCAATCAACTCCGCTTTGCATTTTTGCGTGCATTTTCGACGTTTTTTACTTCAAAAATCATTTTTTAGCCAAAATTACGCGTTTTTGCAACCGCGAGTTGCAAAAAATTCAAAGAAAAGTTGATTGAAACTGTTGCATTTTTGTGTTATATTTAGTATAATGGATATAGAAATATACATTTTTTACATAAAGGAGATTTTTCTATGACGATAGGACAAAAAATAATCGCGCTCCGCAACAGTATGGGCATATCACAAGAAAAGCTCGCAGAGCTTCTTAACGTTTCCCGTCAATCAGTTTCAAAATGGGAGATGGATCACTCCGTTCCCCAGATTGATAAAATTCTTCAGATTTCCGAAATTTTCTCAATCTCCTGCGACGATCTTCTCCACGACGACGTAGAGCTTCGCAGAACGATAACTGCCCCCCTCACGAATAAATATTTCGGCACGGACGGCTTCCGCGGTGAAGCAAACGTAAGTTTAACGTCAATGCACGCATACAAAATCGGACGCTTCCTCGGTTGGTACTATTCCCTTCAGCTTCAGGGCGAGGATAGAGGCACGCGCCGCCCCAAAATCGTTATAGGCAAGGACACAAGACGCTCAAGCTATATGCTCGAATACGCAATAGCTTCGGGCATTGCTACCTCGGGCGCGGATGCATATATTCTCCACGTTACAACAACCCCAAGCGTTTCCTACGTTACGCGAATGGACGGCTTTGATTGCGGAATTATGATAACCGCATCCCACAACCCCTTCCACGATAACGGGATTAAGGTGATCAACCGCTACGGTGAAAAGCTCGACGATGAAACCACCGCGCTTATTGAAGCATACCTCGACGGAAATCTCGCCCTGCTCGGTATCAAGGGAGATGACCTCCCCTTAGCAGTGGGAGATAAGATAGGCAGCATCCACGATCACGTTAGCGGCAGAAACAGATATATCGGCTATCTTATTTCAGTTGCTTCAAACTCCTATAAAAAGCTCCGTATAGGTCTTGACTGCGCAAACGGTGCCGCTTGGTCGATTGCGCGCGCGGTTTTCGGCGCACTCGGAGCGCAAATTTACGTTATCGGTGACGAGCCGGACGGTCTTAACGTAAACCGTGACTGCGGCTCAACTCATATAGAAAATCTTGCAAAATTAGTTCGTGAAAAGCACCTCGACGTCGGCTTTGCCTTCGACGGCGACTGTGATAGATGCCTTGCGGTTGACGAAAACGGAAATATCGTTGACGGTGATAAGATTATGTACCTTCTCGCAAAGCGCCTTAAAGCTCGCGGAATGCTAAACGATAACACCATTGTTGCAACGGTTATGTCCAATAGCGGATTTGTGGCTTCTCTCAATAAAATCGGTATAAAATGCGTTCAAACGAAGGTCGGTGACCGCTTCGTTTACGAATGTATGCAGGAAAAGGACTATTCCATCGGCGGCGAGCAATCGGGTCATATCATTATGAGAAAATACGCCACCACGGGTGACGGTCTTCTCACGGCTATTATGGTAACCGAGGAGATTTGCGATAGCAAATCCACCCTCTCCGCGCTCGTTAAGGACGTTACGGTTTTCCCTCAATATCTCAAAAACGTTCGCGTATCCGATAAGGACGCGGTTATGAACGATAAGGACGTTCTCGCAAGCGTTAAGGAAGCAGAAGCGCTCATAAACGGAAACGGACGTGTGCTTCTCCGTCAGAGCGGAACCGAACCCCTCGTTCGCGTTATGGTTGAAGCCGAAGCCGAGGAAAAATGCCGCGAATATGCAGAAATCGTTGTAAAAGCAATAATCGAAGGAGGACACGCGGTTGATTAAATCAGTAAAAACTATAGAATTGTTTGATTGCACAGTTCCCTATCTTGCCCCCCTTTTTGACGAGTGCGAATACCCTTGGGAAATGCTCCCAAGGATAAAAGACCTTGCCAAAATGATAATCAGCGAAGGTCTTGAGGGCTACACACTCCTCTCTAACGGTGTCCTCGTTGGCGAAAACGTAAAAATTTACCCCACCGCCACTATTGAAGGCCCAACTGTTATCGGCTCGGGCACCGAGGTACGTCCGGGTGCGTTCATTCGCGGTGGAGTAATCACTGGCGAGAACTGTGTTATCGGCAATTCAAGTGAATTAAAAAATTGCATCCTCTTAAACAAGGTGCAGATTCCCCATTATAACTACGTTGGCGACTCAATTTTAGGCAATAAAGCGCACACGGGCGCGGGAACTATCTGCTCAAATCTCAAAAGTGACGGCAAAAACATCATCGTTCACGGAGATCTTGAATACGAAACGGGCTTGCGAAAAATCGGCGGAATTTTAGGTGACGGAGCAGACGTCGGCTGTGGCTCTGTAATAAATCCCGGCACGGTAATCGGCAAGAATACGTCAGTTTACCCCCTCACCTCCCTGCGCGGAGTTTACCCTGCAGATTGCATTGTTAAAAGCACAAAAGAAGTAGTAAAAAGAGTATAGAAAATGGCGGTCAAATGACCGCCATTTTCTTATTTTTTCTCAAAGTAAACAGTTTCAGTGTTAGAATCAAAATAAACCGTGTAAGTTCCGAGCGCAACCTGAATATTTCTATTGCCGCCCTGATATTCAAACGAGGTGTTAATCCTGCTTTCATCAACCGTGTTGTACCAAGCATTATCTCCGCTTTCCCTGTTGTTGTATATCTTGAACTTAAACGTACCCGCGTCACCGCTGCTTGAGTATGCGGTAAACGTAACGGAATAAATACCGTTTCCGATATGCTGGAGCTTGTACTGTGAGTGATTTTGCCAGTTGTTGCTGTCAAAATTGCCGCGAACATAAAGCTCCCATTCCTTTTGAACAGGCGTTGTTCCCGAACCCGAGCCCGAACCGGAGCCCGCATCGGGATTTGTGGTTGAGCCAACGTTCATATTAAATCCGCTAATATATTTTGCAAGGGTCGATGCTTTTTTGGTAATATAGTTACTGTATGACATATTAGAGCCGTCGGACTTGCTTATGTTAAACGATACGCCCCATCCCGCGTTGCTGTAATGCTTTGAGGTGCTCGTTTCATCCGAATAAAGCGCCTTTGCGATACTGTAATATTCTTCAAACGTTGAAATTTTAAACATATCGCTTGAAGCAACCGTTTTAAGGGCCTCTGTATATTCATTCTTATAGAAATTAGAATTCAAAATACCCTTTGAGAAAAGCGGATTTTTCTGTTGACTTCCGTTTCCTATTGCGGTGCTGTTGTACGGGCTGTCCTCCGTCATATGATTGCCGCTTGGATTCCAGTCCTTGTTAACGCCAAGACCTCTGTCCACATCATAAGGAATGATCATCATCTTGCCATTATCCGCGCGGAAATAGATATAGCAGTTGTTATAATTGTTTCTCAAATCGTCCGGGTTGCCCATCATATAGGAAACAGCCGCAAACATAAGGAAATTATCAACGTCAACGACTGAGGCAAAGCTCGTTTTATTGCAAGAGCTTGAATTAAGAACACTTATAAGATTTCTAAGCGATGAATGATCGCTCGTCTTTTTGTTCGTTTTAAGGTCGTAAACGTAGAAATTACCTGAATCCTCGTCCTCAACACCGTAGGATGAGAAGGATGTAAAGGTCGCGCCTTCACTCGTCCAACCGAGCTTGTAAAGATCGCCGCCAAGTGCCTCTGCGGGCAAATTCTTTTCAAGGAAAATTTTATCAATCGGCTCATAGAATAGCCAAATGCCCGCGTGATCGTTGCCGATGTCAACGGAAGCCAAATTTGTGTGAGGAGCAAGAACTCCCATTTCACGGTAAATCTCATAGGAATAATACTCTCTGATATGAGTGGCATCCTCATTTTTGTTCCATCTCATATCGATTTTTTCAAGAGTTGCAAAGGTTCTGTTCTTTCTCTCTTTTCTTGCCGCGCTGTCACTCCAAACAAGAGCATCACTTCCGTAGTATTCCGCATCGTCAAACGTTTCCTGAAAGCTCACCTTAAAGTGAACAAGATTATACATTCCGTTGCTATCGTAAAAGTTAGTTCTTGAGGTGTTACCCTTCATTCTGACGCCGACCTGCTCGATAACGTACTTATATTCCGTGCCGTCGGGCTTCGTTATGGTAACGTGCAAATCCGCCATTCTGTAAATAGGAGATTTCGACCCCATCGAGCTATATTTTTCATAGTCCTTCTGGATCTTTTTAAGCTCGGAATTGCTTATATCAAGATAGAGCGAAACGTGATTTTCAATGCTGAAAAGCTCCTCAAAAAGAGCCGTCTCGTCAAGCTCGGGAGTAACGGGATCAACCTTTGGATCATCGGGATTTGTAGTGGTAGTCGTAGTAGACGTTGTCACGTTAGTAGAACTACTTGAGGTTGTGCTCGACGTAGTTCCCGATGGCTTATTTGTAGTTGTAGTAGTTGATGAACCGGACGGACGAGTTGTAGCTGTGGTGCTTGAACTTTCCGAGGGTCTTGTTGTGCTGCCACTATTTGCGGTAGTAGACACGCCCGAAATATCAGGGTTTATGTGGCAGGAAACAAACCCAACTCCCATAACCAAAATCAAAAGAAGAGCAATTAATCTTTTCATACATATCTCCTTTATTCGCAAACTTATCTATTTTAATTATACATTATTCGTCCCCTTTTGTCAATACAAAAAAGCACCCAAAAAATCTTGAGTGCTTTTTGTATATTTTTTGATTATAATACACCGTAAACGATCCAAAGATAAACGTAAGCGGAGATAACTGCCGCAAGCGTGAAAGGAATACCGATTTTGAAGAAATCCTTGTTTCTAACCTCGTGTCCCTCCTTGCGAAGAATTGCAGTACCCGTAATATTGGCAGATGCGCCGATGGGAGTAATATTTCCGCCAAGAGTAGCGCCCGAAAGCAATCCGAAATACATAAGAGTTGGATTAATTCCAAGTCCCGTAATAATGGGAAGCATCGTTGCAACGTAAGGAATGTTGTCGATAAAAGCGGAAATAAAAACCGAGAACCAAACGATAACCGTAAATAGAATGAACTCGTTGCCGCCGCCAAGCTTTGCAAGAAGCTGAGCCGCCGCATCGATAACGCCCTGCTCCTTGATACCGCCAATCATAAGGAAAAGACCTAAAAGAAGTCCAAGTGTTTCAAAATCAATCGCCCCTATAGGACCTGTAACAGACTCCTTCGTTCTATTCTTAATAAAGTTATAAACAAGGCCGATAACAAGAAGCACGCAGCAAATAAGACCGTTGGTAATGTCAGGCTTATTAGGAATAAATGAAGCGCCGATGAGAAGCGCAAGCATTATAAGAAGAAGATAAGTAGGAACGTAATCGGTTACCTTTGTGGTTGTTTCCTGCTTAGGAATGGGCTGCTTTTCCTTTCTGAATATCCAAGCAAGGATAATAGCAGAAGCAACCGCACCAAGCTCAACCGCAAAGAAGATACTGGGCTTGCCCTCATACCAGAAGAAGTCCATAAACGTCATCTTCGCCTCACCGCCAAGCATAATCGCCGTTGTGTCACCAACGAGCGTTGCCGCACCCTGAAGGTTTGAAGAAACCGCAATCGCGATAATGAAAGGCACGGGATTGGTTTTGAGTTTTTTACAAATTTGAAGTGCTACGGGAGCAATCATAAGAACGGTTGCAACGTTGTCAACGAACGCGGAAATCACACCCGCAAAGAGTGCAAGAGCAACCGCAGCCATTTGAACGTTTTTAACCTTTTTGATGATAATCTCCGCAAGAAGATCGGGCATTTTCGAGTCAATAAAGAGCTGAACAAGACCCATAGAGCCCGCAATCATCAAAAGAACGTTAAAGTCAATCGCAGGGATAATATTTGTAAGTGAAAGCATACCGGTAACGATAAACAAAACACCGGATGCGAGCGCAATATATGTACGGTACTTACTGAAAGCAAGAATGAATACATACGTAAGTGCAAAAAGAATAAGCGCGTAAATCATTTTTTCTCCTAATTTGTAATATATTTTGTCAAACCTTAACTATTATACAACCTTTTTAACCAAATGTCAACCTAAAAATTTGTTTATTTTGATAGTAGTTTTTTTAACGAACTTATGGTAAAATGATATTAATATATATTTTTTGCGGAGGTTTATTATGAATATCTATTTCCCTAACGTACATAAAAATTTCGGCTTTGGCTGTATGCGATTGCCAATGAAGGATAACGAAGTGGATACGGTTGAGTTTTCAAAAATGGTAGATACCTTTTTAGAAAACGGATTTAACTATTTCGATACGGCGCAGGGCTATCTTGAGGGCAAAAGCGAGCTTGCGCTTAAAGAATATCTAACAAGTCGCTATCCAAGAGAAAGCTACATATTGACGGACAAGCTCTCCCCCCATCTTTTTGAAAAAGAAGAGGACATTCGTCCCGCATTTGAGCGTCAGCTTGAGGCGTGCGGAGTTGAATATTTTGATTTTTACCTTATGCATAGCCAAAACAAAGGGCTTTATAAAAAATATCAATCCTGCCGCGCATACGAAATCGCTCAGGAATTAAAAGCAGAGGGCAAGGTTAAATACGTTGGCTTCTCCTTCCACGATGACGCAGAATTTCTTGATAAAATCCTTTGCGATCACCCCGAGGTTGACGTTGTTCAAATTCAGTTCAATTATGCCGACTACGACGACCCCTCGGTTGAGTCAAGAAAATGCTATGAGGTTTGCAGAAAGCATAATAAGCCCATCATCGTAATGGAGCCCGTTAAGGGCGGCCACCTCGTCAATCTCCCCGATAAAGCAAAAGAGGTATTCTCTGCCCTCGGTGATATGAGTCCCGCAAGCTATGCTATCCGCTTTGCCGCAAGCTTTGAGGGTATCTTTATGGTGCTTTCGGGTATGGGCGATATGCAGATGATGAACGATAATATCTCCTATATGAAGAATTTCAAGCCCATCAATGCAAAAGAGCTTGAAGCAATTAATAAAGTCCTCGAAATCGTTAAGGAGCAAGGCACGATCCAATGCACCGCTTGTCGCTATTGCGTTGACGGTTGCCCGATGAATATCCCCATTCCCGACCTTTTCGCCTGTGCGAACGGTAAAAAGATTTGGAACGCGTGGAACTATAATTCTTATTATCGTTCCCTCACAAAAGAGGGTGGCGCCCCCTCGTCCTGCATCGAATGTGGTGCGTGTGAGGAAAGCTGCCCTCAGCACCTCCCCATCCGCGATCTTCTTAAAGAAGTTGCAAAAGAATTTGAAAAGAAAGACTAATCGAAAACCCGACGGAATTTCCGTCGGGTTAATTTTTATTCTTTATTCTTTATTTTTTCATTACTCTCCTCAAGCAGATTGCAGTTCTTGCGGGAAGATAAATTTGGAACTGACGGTCATCATTCGTTGAATAAACCTGCGTTTCACTTAACCTATCCCAACCGCCGAACTCGTTGCGGTCGGTTGAAAATACAACCTTGTATTCTCCCTTGAATTTTGGCTTGAGGTAATATCCCCAATAATGATTTGTGGGATGGAAATTGAACACATAGATAAGTCCGTTTCTTTCAAACATCATCACCTTGTTGTCATCGTCAATCTGCAGCCAATGGGGCTCCTTTTCATAGATACGATATTCCTTTGCAAGCTTAACCATTTCCCTGTCAAACGCCTGAAGCTGACCGTATTTCAAATCGGGATTATCTGCAATGCTCCACTGACGTCTGCAATAGAAATGCGACCAACCGTTGCCCTCTCGCGGGAAGTCAATCCATTCGGGATGACCGAATTCGTTACCCATAAAGTTAAGATAGCCCTCACCGCCAAGCGCATTCGTAACAAGACGAATCATCTTATGAAGTGCCATACCTCTCTCAATCACGTAATCATTCGACCACTTACCCATATCGGTGTACATCTTCGCATCGCAAAGGCGGAACATAAGCGTTTTGTCACCAACGAGCGCCTGATCGTGCGACTCCGCATAGCCGATATACTTTTCGTGAGGACGTCTGCCCGTAAGCTCGCACCAAATGTGCCACATACTCCAATCCTCATCGCGAACGTCACGAACAAGTCTAACCCACATATCGGGCGAGCCCATCGCAAGACGGTAATCAAAGCCAATACCGCCGTCTTCAATGGGAAGACACATACCGGGCATAGCAGACATATCCTCTGCAATCGTTATCGCATTGGGATTAACCTCGTAAATAAGCTCGGTTGCAAGCTGAAGATAAGTAACCGCCTCAGTATCTGTGTTAAGCGAGAAATATTTAGAATAATCGGTAAAAGCAGTACCAAGACCGTGATCGTGATAAAGCATTGAGGTCACACCGTCAAAGCGGAAGCCGTCAAAACGGTATTCCTCCATCCAAAATTTAAGATTTGAAAGAAGGAAATGAATAACCTCGGGCTTGTCATAGTTAAAGAGCTTAGTTCCCCAAGCGGGATGGTCTCCTCTTGAGCCCGCGTGGAAATATTGCGTAACAGTACCGTCAAACTCTGCAATTCCCTCTGCAGTATTGCTAACCGCGTGGGAATGAACAACGTCAAGAAGCACTGCAATTCCCATCTGGTGGGCAGTATCTATGAGACGCTTCAGATCGTTGCATTTTCCAAATTTTGAAGAAGCAGCAAAGAAATTTGAAACCTGATAACCAAACGAACCGTAATACGGATGCTCCATAATAGCCATAATTTGAATGGTATTATAACCGGCAGCTTTTATTCGAGGCAAAATATTGTCGGTAAACTCGTTATAAGTACCAACACCTTCCCTCTCCTGCGCCATACCGATGTGAGTTTCATATATAAAGAGCTTTTTCTGCGGCTTGAAATTATTCTTCTGCCAAATATACTCGGGCTCGTCCACGATAGCGCCCGACCAAGTGTAGTTATAAGGATCCTGAAGCACTCTCTTGCAGTACGAAGGAATTCTCTCAAGATAGCTATCCCAATGCTTAACGATTACTTTCACGCGGCAATCGTCCCAAAGAGTGTTTTGACCCCAAATGAAGATTTCAAAAACACCGTTACCGAGATTGTTAAGCCGATGGCTCCATCTGTTCCAGCCGTTGAAATCACCCATAAGGTAAACCTCGTGCGCAGCAGGAGCCCACTCACGGTAGTACCAACCGTCCTCAACCTTGTGAAAACCGAAGTAATGATGACCGTTAGCAAAATCGATAAGCTTTCCGTTATCGCCAACAAGCTCTCTTTTCTTGTTGTAATAATTATTCATTCTAAGTTGAATATCTGACTCATAGGGTAAAAGCGCGGGATCGTACTCAAAAATCTTATAGCTCATAATTACCTCCAAGGCATATTTGTACCTTCATTATATACCCATTTTAAAATAAAGTCAAGAAGAAAAAAGGCGATAATCGTCGATTACCGCCTAAAATTTATTGTTTTTGAAGCTTCTCCTTCTGATATTGAAGCATATAGAGATCGTAATATCTTCCGCGCTTTGCAAGAAGCTCAAAATGATTACCCTGCTCAATAATCTCACCGTGAGAAAGAACGATAATATTATCCGCGTGCTGAATAGTTGACAAACGGTGCGCCACTATGAGCATAGTACCAATATTCATCATCTTTTCAAGAGAATCCTGGATAAGAAGCTCGGTTTCGGTGTCGATATTTGCAGTTGCCTCGTCAAGAATCATAACGCTCGGCTTGTGAATAATCGTTCGCGCAAACGAGAGAAGCTGACGTTGACCTGCAGAGAAGTTGTTACCTCTCTCTCTAACCTCCTCGTCAAGCCCATCCTTGAGCTTATCAATAAAGTGGTCTGCATTAACGTATTTGCAAGCAGCAATAATCTCTTCATCCGTAAAGCTCTCCTCACGAAGAACGATATTGGAACGAATTGTTCCCGAGAAAAGGAATACGTCCTGAAGCATCTGACCAAAGTGACGGCGAAGCGAGGAAATCTTAATATCCTTAATATCAATACCGTCAATCAGAATTTGACCCTTTTGAATATCATAGTTTCTGCAGATAAGCGACAAAATCGTCGTTTTGCCCGAGCCCGTTGAGCCAACGAAAGCAACGGTGTCCTTCGCCTTAATCTTAAAGGAAACGTCCTTAAGCACCCATTCCTCGCCCTCATAAGCGAACCAAACGTTTTTAAACTCAATGTTACCCTCAACGTGTTCGAGCTCAATAGCGCCCTCAGAGTCAACGATTTCGGGCTTCATATCCATAATCGTGAAAATCTTCTCCGCAGAAGCAAAGGCAGATTGAAGTCTGTTAAACTGATCAGCAAGATTTTGAATGGGGTCGAAGAAGGTTTGAATATACATATAGAACGAAACGAGCACATCCGCGGTAATTACCGTACCCATAAATCCAATGCCCTTAATGTATCCCTTTGCAGAGAAATAGAAAAGACAAAGAACACTCGAAATATAGAGCATATAAATGATGGGACGGAATACGCTAAACACAAGAATTTGATCTCGCATCGCCTTGCCAAGCTTGTTATTCTTTTCGACGAACTCACCCTTCTTTCTCTGCTCCCGATTGAAAATCTGAATAATTTTAATACCCGAAAGATTTTCAGAAAGGAAGGTGTTAATATCCGTTGTTCCATCCTTAACTCGTCTGAAAGCTCTTCTTGAAAACTTACGGAAAATAAGCGTAAAGAAGAATATAAACGGAACGAAGCAAAGCACCATAAGTGTGAGTGCGTAATTAAGCATAAACATTGCCACGATTATCGCAACAACAAGGAAGATATTCTTAACGAGATTTGTCAAAATCTGCGTAAACATCATAGAGATCGCGTTAGTATCGTTAGTAACACGGGTTACGAGCTTACCAACGGGCATATGATTGAGCTGCGCGTGTGAAAGCCCCTCAATATGCGTGAAAACGTCCTCACGGAGCGCAGAGAGTATCTTTTGACCGATTTTTTGCAAAAGAATTGCCTGAATATACTGAAAAATAAGCGAGGTAATAAGAATAACCGCATAAAGCGCGATATACAAAAGCAGCTTGCTCATTTCGAATTCAGTATCCAAAAATTCGATAATGAATCCCATAAGAAGCGGAGATACAACGCTATACGCTATGGAAAAGACCATAAGAAGACCAACGATAATAAACTGTCCGATATGAGGTCTTCCGTAATGAAGCAAGCGCTTCAAAATTTCAGAGTCCTTCATATTTCTGTCAAAGCCGATCTCTTCTTTTTTGTTTTTTATTGTCATATAGGCAATGGTGAAAATCACACTAAACAGACCAACAACACCGCCTACGAACAAGAGAGGAAAATATTCGTTCATATCTTACGCCCCCTTTTCTTCTTCAAGCTTTTGAAGCTCAACCATAATCTTATAATCAGAGCATCTTTCAATAAGCTCGTTATGTGTACCAACGTCCTTGATTTTACCGTCATCAACGAAGATGATCTTGTCCATTTTTTCAACCGTTGAAATACGGTGAGCAATCAAGATCGTGGTTCTTCCGCGTCTGTTTTCGCGAAGATTATCGATAATAACCTTTTCCGTCTTCGTGTCAACCGCGCTAACGGAATCGTCAAGAATGAGAATTGATGCCTCCTTCATAAGCGCGCGGGCTATGGAAATTCTCTGCTTTTGTCCGCCCGAAACGGTAACACCGCGCTCACCGAGGATCGTAGCATACTTTTCGGGAAATTCAACGATGTTTTCGTGCACGTCGGAAAGCTTTGCAGCTCTGATTACCTCATCCGAGGTTGAAGCATCTCGCGAGAACGCAATATTGTTCTCTATCGTGTCGCTGAACAAGAAATTGTCCTGCGGAACGTATGCGCAAAAGTCACGAAGCGTTTTAATCGGTATTGTATTTACGTCCCTGCCGTCAATAAACAAAGTACCGTCAGGCACGTTGTAAACTCTCAGAATAAGGTCAACGATGGTTGTTTTACCCGAGCCCGTTTTTCCGATAATACCAACGTTTTCACCTGCATTAATCTTGAAATTAATATTTTCAAGAACGCTGTAATCTCCGTCGGGATAAGCGAAGTCAAGATTCTTGAATTCAATATCACCCCTGATGTACTCAACGCTCTCAACCTCATTACCGTCAAAAACGTCGGGCTTCGCATCGAGAAGCTCGGAAATTCTCTTCAAGGATGCCTTTCCGCGGCTCGTCATATCGATAAGCATCGAAAGAGCCATAACGGGCCAAACGATTGATGTGAAATATCCATAGAACTCAATAAGCTGACCAACCTGGAAATTACCCTTGTAAACAAGATATCCGCCGTAACCGAGGATAATGCAAATAACCGAGTTAACGAAGAACGTTACCGAAATATGCAAAAGAGTTGAAATTCTGGTGAATTCAATATTCACCCTTTCATTCTCCTTATTTAACCTTTTAAATGCCCAGAGCTCCTTAAATTCCTTAACGAATGCCTTAATAACGGCAATACCCGAAAAGTTCTCCTGAGAAAAATCGGAAAGCTGCGAGAATTTCTCCTGTCGCTCCTCCCACTTTTTCGTCATATACTTACCAACGAAGCTTCCCACCGCAAAAAGCAAAATCATAGGAATAAATGCAAGGACGGTAAGCATAGGATCAAGCCTCTGCATCTTATAGATTGCAAGCCCGGTCAAGGCAAGAGCATCAACGAGCATCAAGGTGCCATCTCCGAAGCATTCATTTATCGTACTCAAGTCGTTAGTAAAGAGCGACATCATATTGCCGACCTTGTTAACCTGATAATACTGCTGTGAAAGATCCTTGCAATGATCGAACATTCTCTCTCGAAGGTCTGTTTCAACCTTGATAGCAGTTCCAAACATACAAATTCTCCACAAAAATCTACCCGCTGCCATAACGAGAATAGTAACTATCATCGGAGCACAAATTCTGTCAAGCAAAAAATCAAGGTCAAAAGCAAGCTCCTGTCCGCCTATCGTAACAACACCGCCATTAAGTCCCGTTACAACGTAATTGTAAAACTCCGGTATCTTAAGCTGAAAATAGTCAACGGAAACAAGTGCAATAACACCCAAAAGCAAGGCAAAAATATGCTTCAGATAATATTTGTTAACGTACTTTCCAAATACCATGGCAATCCCTCCTTCATCAAAAAAAATCTAAATTTTATTATACCACAAATCTTTTTATTTTTCAACCTCTAAAACAATTTTTTTCATATATATATGCAAAATTCAACAATTATTGATAAAATACTTAAAAATCCCCCTTGTTATTTCATCTTATTTGTGATAAAATAATTTTCAACCCATATCAAGGAGAACAAAATATGTTAATTCCAACAATAATTTCAGGTATAGTATTTTTAACTTTGCTTCTTATCTCATTGGCAGCATATATCTGCTTTTCAGTGGTATTCAAAACTCCAAAAAGAAAAACATTAAAGGAGGGCGAATATGACTTCCCTCCCGGCGAAATATATGAGCCGTTTTATTCTCAAATGAAGATTTGGACGGACGGTATACGTTCAAGAAAACGCGAGCTTTGTGAGGTGAAATCCTTTGACGGACTCACCCTGCGCGGCTATTATTACGAATATTCCCCCGATTCTCCCCTTGAGCTTATCTTCCACGGCTATTCCGGAAACGCAGAGCGCGATCTTTCGGGCGGAGTTGAGCGTTGCGCAGCACTCCAAAGAAGCTGTATCCTTATTGATCAGCGAGGTGCGGGTATGAGCGAGGGTAAGGTCTGCTCCTTTGGCGTGAACGAGCGTCGCGATTGCCTTTCTTGGATTAATTTTGCAAGAGAAAAATTCGGCACAGACCGCCCCATAATCATCGGCGGAATTTCAATGGGCGCAGCAACCGTTATGATGGCTTCGGGCGAGGATTTACCCGACAACGTCGTTTGCGTAATGGCAGATTGCGGATATTCCTCTCAAAAGGATATTATTTGCAAGGTTGTTAAGGAAATGAAGCTCCCCGTAAAAATCATATATCCCTTCATAAAGCTCGGCGCAAGAGCCTACGGACATTTTGACCTTGAGGAAACCACTCCCGTAGAAGCCGTTGCAAAATCCAAAACGCCCATAGTCTTTATTCACGGAGACAACGACGATTTCGTTCCCCATTCAATGAGCGTTGAGTGCTTCAATGCTTGCTCCGCTCCTAAAAAAATGGTAACGATTGAGGGCGCAGGACACGGACTCGCCTTTCCTCAAAATCAACAAAAATATATTGAATCATTAAGAGAATTTCAATACGAAGCAAATTTATTCGGCAAATAAACAACGGGCAGCTCGTTTGAGCTGCCCATACGTTTTTTATTCAAGAATCATATAATAGAGATTTATCGAATCTCCCTTTGTAATCGTATAGCTTCCCGCCTCAAGCTCAACAGTAACAATGCCGTTTCCGTCAGTTGTATACTTTGTATCGTTAATTTTTACCGTCTTACTTGCAGTACCGAAAACAAGCGTAAGCGTTCTCTCTTCGGTAAGAGTAAAGGTGATGCTTGTCGAGCTTTCCATCTTCAAGCAGGTTGTAAGCGCCATACCGTTATAGGTAACAGTTCCCTTTGACGTTGAGGTGTTACCGTTAATGGTAAAGAAATCAGATGCTTTTCCGCTTTCCTCGAAGCTATGCGCGATAGCGCCCTCGGGAGTGGGAGCTACAACGGGTGTGTCATTTCCACCGTTATCCGAGCCGCCGTTGTCCGAGCCATTATTTCCGCCCTCGGAGGAAGAATTATCAACGTTAGCTGAAACAAGCGTGCCTTTGTAATTCACAAGCGTGGATTTAAGCGCAGAATTCACGTCATAGGATGAATTATCCGCATCGGTAAAGGTCCATTTGAAGTCGCCGCCCTGAACTCGTCCTGCAAATTCCTTAACTGTCGCCATCGCCTGCTCGGCGGTTTGAACGCTGTATTCGTACATCACAGAAGAATCGGTATCAAAGTTATTATAGGTTGAACCGCCCTTATATGCCACAACGCTTGAGGGCACCCTTTCATCTCTTGTGGAAGCGAGATAGCAGTCAAACTGCGTGCTGTTCTGCTGATACGTAACTACCTTGTTGCCCTTTCCTTCAAAAATATTGCCAAACGCCTTGATAATACCGCCGTCCTCACCTGAGAAGGTTCCCGTTCCGTCACTTGCAATATCCGAGCCCTGCATAGATATGAGCATTGAATACTTTGTGTTAAGGAAATAGTTGTTCTCAACGAAAATGGATGAGCCCATCGTCGCGCCTATAGCATATTTCGCAATACCGTCATAGAAATTATTATAAACGTGAACCGTGCAGGTTCTGACTCTCGGATGACGGGAATCTGAGTGATCGTACCAGTTGTGGTGATAGGTAATATAATTTTCAGTAGTTTCGCTCGTCATTCCCTGGAGATTGGATTTACCCGTATCATAGAAATGGTTGAAGGAATGAGTAACGTATGCGCTCTTCTTAGTATCAAGCGCGCCGTCGCCCTTTGCCTGGTCGGAATCAGAGCCCGCGTGTCCGTAGAAAAGGTCGCAGTTGTGAACCCAGATATGATCATTGTCCTGCTGCAAGCTAATGCTGTCACCCTCATTGGAATCACAGTTCATAAAGCCTATATTTCTGATTTCAATATTGGTAGATCCCTTAATTCTAAGACCAAATCCGTTGAACGTCGCATCATTACCAACGCCCTCAAGCGTGATACCGCCCTTAAACTTACCCTCGCCGCAATCTATAAGAAGGTCGCCCTTGTCGAGAGTGGCAGGGTCGGTAATATTACCGATAAATCTGATGCAAACGGGCTTCGTTTCATAGCCCTTTTTAAGAGCAGTAAGAATATTCTGAAGTCCCACAATGGGCTCAGGACCGCTCTTGCTTATTTGAACGTTCATTGTAATAGTATCCTTGTTCGTGTTCGTAACGTAAAGGATTCTCGCATCGCTCTTTATAGTACCGTCATCGTTATAAGCGCCGCTTGAAGTACCGTTCACAAAGGCAAATCCCTCACGGATGTGGTTAATCGTTTCCTGTCTGAAGCTCGTCTTAGCGGACGTAATCTCCGCGCCGCTTTGAACGGGAAGAATATCAACAGTGTATTCCCCTGCCGAAAGACCGAGAACGTCGCATCTGTAATAAGTACCGTAATTTCTTATAAGCTCAGTATCAACCTTAACGCCGTCGCAATATACATTGTAGCTGTCAGCGCCTTCAATGGGAGTCCATTCGCAATAGATGGTTTCAAAGGAATACCCCGTAAGCGTCACCTCAATAGCGCCCGTAATTTCGGGCTTTTCATTTTGGTCGGGCTTTTGAAACGGATCGTCGGGCTTTTCGATAGCCGCGCCGCAATCGTCACAAACGTAGTCCGTGTCCGCATCCTTGTGCTCCGTGCAGGTATTGTCAACGGGAGGATTTTCGGGCTTTTCAAGCTCAAGCCCAAAGTTATCGCAAAGATAGTCGCTGTCCTCGTCAACGTGAACGTTGCAAGTTGGCTGCTGCGCCGTAGTTGTCGTAGTTGTCGTAGTTGTTCCATCAGTAGTAGTCGTACCCTGAGTGGTCGTGCTGCTTTGCGTATTATCCTGCGTACACGCAGCGAGCATTCCGCAAATCATAGAAAGCAATAAAATAATAGCCAAAAATTTCTTCATAAATTTTCCCTTTCTAAATAAAGTTTTTATGAACATATCTAATTTATTATACATTAATTCAAAATAAATAGCAACATTTTTATCCAAAAAAACTCTTCCCAAGGTATATTTTGTCAAATCAAACAATTATTTGTCTCCTTTTTGGTCAATATAAACAAAGAAATCACCCATCAAGAGTGATTTCTGTTTTTTGCAAAATAATCGTCAGTCGGCTCTAATTCTCCGTCAATCAACGAAAAAACCTCCAAATCAATGCTCCCGTCAAGCTCTGCTTCCTTGATTTCTTCGAGCTTTTCATAAGGCGTAATAACAGCCCTGCCGCGCTTTATTCCGTCAATAAGCTCCTCAACGGTAGAAATTTTGCTCTCAAAGCCCACTCCCGCAACAACGTTGCGATTTCTAATCGAATGAATATCTGTTCCCGCAGTCATCGGGAGCGAGAGATTTCTTGCATATTCATAGGAGCGGCGCGAATGCACGTCCTCGTCACCGAGATTTAAGACCTCAATAGCATCAACGTAATCAAGCGAAAGCTTAATATCTGAAATATAGTAACGCTCGCGGAATGGATGCGCCTGAATAATAAAGCCGCCCGCCTTGTGTATCGTATCAAAAAACTTAACCCTGCCCATATCTCTTATCTCGGGATGCGCCTTTAACCAATCGGGACTTATACCGAGAACAATATATTCATCGTTTCCGTCGGTAAACTTCTGCTCAAAGCCGAAAAGAACGGTAAATCCGTGCTTGTCTCCCTCTGCCTTTGCTCTGTAATATCCCTCGCAAAACTCGTCAATAAAGGACTCCCAAGGCAATCTTCGATTAATTGATGTATTTCCGTGATAGAAATGGTCGGTAATAACCATTCCCGCAAAGCCCTTATCTATATAAAACTGTATATAGTCCTCCGGCTCAACGATGGAGCAAAGACTAGCCGCGTTTGTGTGTGAATGCAATTCGTAATAAAACATTTTTTCTCCGTCAAAATTCATAATCTAATGCTATTATATATCATTTTTAAATAAATGTCAACAAAATTTGCATATTGACAAATTTATTTTTATGTGTTAAAATAACAAGTCAAAAGAATTATTTTGGAGAAAACCAATGCACGAAATTTTACATATTATTGGTCATAGCATCATCGACTCGATAAAGCTTATTCCCTTCTTGTTTATCACATATTTATTAATGGAATATCTTGAGCATCATTCAAAGGATATTGCTGAAAAAATCTTAAAAAAATCGGGGCAATTCGGTGCTCTCATAGGAAGTGCCTTAGGACTTATTCCCCAATGCGGATTTTCCTCTGCAGCAGCCGGATTTTATAGTGCGCGCGTTATCTCGCTCGGCACTCTTGTAGCGGTGTTTTTGTCAACAAGTGACGAAATGCTCCCAATACTCATTTCAAACAAAGCCGCGCCCTCGTTGATATTCAAAATTCTTCTCATAAAATTCATAATAGCGCTCGTTTGCGGTGCTTTGATTGACATAATATTAAAACTGATTTATAAGAAGAAATCAATTAATCAAGAAATCAAAATCGAGGAATTTTGCGAAAGAGAGGATTGCCATTGCCACCACGGAATAATAAAGCCCGCAATCGTTCACACCTTGAAGGTTGGCGGATTTATTCTCCTTGTCACCCTGATGCTCAACCTTCTTATTCATTTTATCGGAGAAGAAAACATTGCAAGCATCATATTGAATAAGCCCATTCTTGCAAACATTCTTTCGGCAATAGTCGGAATGATTCCAAACTGTGCTTCAAGCGTAATGGTAACCGAGCTTTTCACAGCAGGCGTTCTCTCTTCGGGTGCGATGCTTTCGGGACTACTGATAAATTCAGGTGTAGCGCTTGCAGTTCTTTTCAGAACGAACAGCCCAAAAAAGAACACACTTAAAATAATGCTCCTTCTCCTAATCATCTCAATAGCATCGGGCATAATTATTGACCTTACGCCCATAGGACAATGGCTTGTAAATTAACAGAATAAAGATAGATAAAAATCCTCTCGAAGCGCGAGAGGATTTTTTGAATTAATTATTCACTTTTCATTCTTTCCACCGTGCATTTTGGGTGATGAGGAGGCGCGTAAACCGAAGAAAGCTTCAAATCCCGTCTGCCAACGTTAACGATATTGTGCCACGTTCCCGCAGGCACGAATATTGCATCACCCGTATTAAGTCGACATTTTCTGCAAAGAGCATCTCTGCTGTGACCCGTTATGGCAACGGCGCATCCGTGCTCAACCCGAATATATTGGTCGGTGTCGGTATGCACCTCAACACCAATATCCTCCCCGCAAGGGATCGACATAAGAGTCATTTGAAGATAACGCCCCGTCCACACGCTCTCGCGATAATTTTTGTTTTTAAAGGCAATGCTGCCGGTATTCGTGCAATAAACCTCACCGCCGTGGTCATTTCTGCATTTGATTTCACAGGCATCGCAATACTTGTTGAGGCTGCAATCCTGATTTTCAACTATATTTTCAAGCACCGCTCTTTCTTTTTCCATTCTTCCCTGCACCCCCCTATCGTGCGCACGGCAGGTGTTATTCAAAATATGATTGTGATAATTTTTATCCATAAATAATCTCCTTTAATTCGCTATTTACAGTATATGGTAAAACAAAAAAAATCGCTCCGCTTGGAGCGATTTTTTTATGTAAGAAAATTATTTTCTGAACATTGAGAAGAGATCGTCGATATCAAGATCGTCGTTTTCTTCCTCAACAACTTCCTTCTTCTTGGGAGCTGCCTTCACTTCATTTTTCTCCTCAACCTTTTTAGCGGGCTGAGCATTATCCGTAAGCTTCTTTTCAAAGCCGGTAGCAACGATAGTGATCTTCATTTCATCCTCAAGATCGGGATCAAATGCAACACCCCAGATAACGTTTGCATCAACGCTTGCTTCTGCGGAAATCATAGCAGCAGCAACGTCAACGTCCTGAAGTCCGATGTCAGGAGAAGCAGTAATGCTGATAATAACTCCCGTAGCACCCTTGATAGTTGTTTCAAGGAGAGGACTGGAGATAGCCGCCTTAGCAGCAAGCTCTGCCTTATCCTTACCCGTAGCACTGCCAACGCCCATATGCGCGTAGCCGGCATTCTTCATAATAGCAGTAACGTCAGCAAAGTCAAGGTTGATGAATGCGGGAACGGAAATAAGCTCGGAGATGCTCTGAACACCGCGGCGAAGAACGTCGTCAGCAGCTTCAAAAGCATTAGCAAGAGTAATTCTCGTATCAGAAACCTGTTTAAGTCTTTCATTGGGAATTACAACGAGAGCGTCAACGTAGGAAGAAAGAGCAGCAATGCCGTCCTCTGCCTGATGCATTCTCTTTGTACCTTCAAATGCAAAGGGCTTAGTAACGATACCAACAGTAAGGATATCGAGCTCTTTTGCAATGCGAGCAACAACGGGAGCAGCGCCCGTACCCGTACCGCCGCCCATACCTGCGGTAACGAAGCACATATCTGCGCCTGTAAGAATTGCCTTAATTTCTTCAACTGATTCTTCAGCTGAACGAGTACCGATAACGGGATTAGCGCCTGCGCCGAAGCCCTTAGTTACCTTTTCACCTATAACAAGCTGAACGGAAGCATCGCTTCTCTTAAGTGCCTGTCTGTCTGTGTTAATAGCTACGAATTCAACGCCGCGAATATTAGTGTTGATCATACGGTTAACTGCGTTGTTACCGCCGCCGCCGACACCGATCACCTTAATATTAACGCCTGAACTCATGCTGTCGTCGTGTTCAAAAATCATTTGATTTATCCTCCAAATTTCACAATAGTGTATAAGTGTTCGTCCATACATATATATAATAATACATTTTTGTGATATTTGCAAGTCTTTTTTTACTTTTTTTATTAAAAAATTATAATTTTTTTATCAATTTTCGCAAAAATCGAACTCCTTGCGTATGTTTTCATCATCAATATAGCGCAAAACCACTTTTTTCTTATCCGTCGTATCAATAACGCAATTTTTGTCGCGCTTAAATCCTCCAGAATTTACCACCTTAAAGGATGCGTCAATCTTCTCCTCAACGTCCGCCATTGCACCAATAATGAATTTAAATTGCTTTCCAACAACGAATGAATTATTATATTTTTGTTCAACGTCCACAACATTCAAATACTGATAAAAGCCGTATTGCTTTATGTATCTTATCAAATCGTCCGCTCTTTTTGAATCCTCCGCTTCATAAACGTCGCCTATCTCCCCCGAAATTGCATTTTCAAGCTTTATGCAAATCCCCGAAAAATCCTCAAAGCTCGGAGCTTTTTCAACAATTTCAAGAATTTCATATTTATCGTTCACATAGCAAAATCCACGCTCGTGCTTAACGAGATAAATCGTGTCAAACTGCTTGATTTTGATTATGACCTTGTTGGGAAAATACGATTTAACCTCAACGCTTTCAAGATAGGGCAGATTTTCCGAAATCCGACTCTGTGCCTTCTTTCCGTTAACGTAATAAAGACGAGCGCCGGTTTTTATTCCCGAAACGTCAATTATTTCGGAATAAGCATATCTGCTGTCCCCCTCGACCTCTATTTCTCTGACGGGAAATAAAAGCAAAACGAGAGAAGCAACAAGCCCCAAAGCCAAGAGAAATGCACCGATAACCAAAGAAATAAATATTATTTTACTTCCGAGTCTGTGCTCTCTTTTTTCTTCTTTTCTTTTGTTTTCTTCCATATCACTTCTTAGTAAGCCTTAAAACTTCATCAAAAATCAACTGATTAGCATCTAAGTTAGCAAACTGAACGATATTGCTTGCAAGCTCTTCTCTTCTTATTCCGTCTAAAATAAGATTATCCAAGCTTTCTCTGAAGCCGTCAAGAGTAAGATTGCTCTCCTCAAGCAATATAACCGCATTCGCATCTGCAAGCACCTTCGCATTTTTATATTGATGATTGTCAACTACGTTAGGAGAAGGAATCATAACACACGCCTTTTTCATCATCGCAAGCTCTGAAATAGTCATAGCACCCGCGCGGCAAACGATAATATCCGCCGCACTCATACGAACGTGCATATCGTGAATGTATTCCATCATCGAAAGATTTTTATATTCATTAAGTCCCGCATCCGCATATCTCTTGCTGAAATCCTCATAGTAATATCTTCCCGTTGCGAGATGACAAATAACCTTTTCGTTATGACTTGCACTGTTACCCATATAGTCAAGCATCATTTCATTGATTTTAAGCGCGCCAAGACTTCCGCCAAACGCAAGAACGTAGGTTTCATCACTCTTAATACCGAGCATTTCGCGTGCTTCATTGTAATCAATACCGCCAAAGCCGCCGCGAAGAGGGTTGCCGACGTGAACGACCTTGCTTTGATTTTTAACGTATTTTGCCGTATCCTTGAAGTTTACCAAAATCTTGTCAAGATTGCCCTGAAGCTGCTTAATTGCAAGACCGGGGCGCGCGTTCGATTCGTGAGCAAGCGTGGGAATACCCATCTTTGCCGCAACCTTCAAGGCGGGCCAGCAAACGTAACCGCCCGTGCCGATAACGATGTCGGGCTTGAATTCCTTGATAATCCTCTTCGCCTCAAATTGAGAGGTGATCATCAGCATAGCCGCCTTTATATTGCTTGGAGAAAGCGAACGGCTAACACCCATAATATTAACGTGATGGAGCTTGTAGCCCTCCTTTGTAACAAGAGTGTTTTCAAGCCCTTTTTTTGTTCCTACAAATTCAATTTCCGCATCGGGAATATTATTTTTTATAGTATTAGCAATGGCAAGCGCAGGATTTATGTGCCCCGCCGTGCCGCCGCCCGTCATTAAAACTCTCATAAATTTCTCCTTATTTTTTCTTTACCGTGCTGAATCTTGAAACCGAGAGGACTATTCCCATTTCAAAAATCTGAAGAGCAAGAGCCGTACCGCCCGCACTGAAGAACGGAAGTGAAATACCCGTGTTGGGCATAGAATTCGTAACAACCGCAATATTGAGTGCCACCTGAAGTGCTAATTTAAACACAAGTCCAAATACAAGCAACGACGTGAATTTATCCGGTGCTCTTGCGGCAATCTTAAAGCCGCGAATAACAACGAGCGCAAACAAACCGATAAGAAGTGCCGCACCGAAAAATCCAAGCTCCTCACAAATGATAGTGAAAACGAAATCGTTCTGAACCTCAACTATGTAACCGAACTTTTGTCTGCTGTTGCCAAGCCCAACTCCAAAAAGTCCACCCGATCCGATAGCATATAAGCCCTGAAGCGTTTGATATGCGTCGCCAAGCGGATCAACCTCGTCAATGTTCAACCAAGTGTTAACACGAAGCTGCGCGTAATCCGAAACGAGAATAAGCAAGCAACCTGCCGCCGCAACGGCGCCTATTATCAAGAATAACCATTTTTGACGTGTACCGCCCATAAACATAAGCGCAATACCGATCATACCGATAATCATTACGCCCGAAATATGCTTTTCAAGCATAACGAGTATGCATATAAAACCGAAAATAAAAGCGGGATAGAAAACTCCGTATTTGAATTCACTCTTCAAATCCCTGTCGTTTATAAGCTTTTTGTCATATTTAGCCATATAAAACGCAAGCATCATAACAACGCCCGTTTTTGCAAATTCCGAGGGCTGAATAGTAATAAAACCAAAATCCAACCATCTCTGCGCACCGTTAAACTCCGCGCTGATGCCGGGAATGTTGAGAAGTACCAATAAAAGAAGAAAAGCGGAGCCAACGTATGTCACCGTACCGAAGCATTTCCAAAACCAAGGACGCGCATAGATAACGAATGGAATTGTAATAGCAATAGCCGCAATCGCAAAAATCACGTAACGAACGAAGAAGTACGCGCCGTCACCGAACTTTTGCTCGGCGGAAACATAGGTCGCGCTGTACATCATAACCGCCCCAAAACAAAGTAAAACGATTATATATATCAAAAAGCGTGTGTCAACGCCGTTTCTATAAATAACCGTTTCCCTTTTGCCCTCGCTTTCGCGAGCGTGGTCGGGCGTGATGGCCTTATGAAATGCCTCGTCCTGCTTGTAGGACCTCTCACGCCTCTGTTCCATATATTCACTTATTACTTTTCTAACACTTTTAGATTCGGAAGACGCAGGGTTGTTCTTTTTATTATTTTCCATACCCTTACCTCCAAAAAATTAAATTCCGAAAAACGCAAGCACGCAGAAGATTGCCGTCACGAGTGAGAAGATAGCAACTATCTTAATTTCACTCCAACCGCATTTTTCAAAATGATGATGAATGGGAGCCATCTTAAATACTCTTATTTTTCTGCCCGAAAGCTTGAAAACACCGACCTGAATAATGTCGGAGGCCGCCTCGATAAGATATATGATTCCAACAAGGAATATGATCATCGGCTCGTCAAGAACAAACGTAGCCCCCACAACAAGACCGCCAAGGAATAGCGAGCCCGTGTCACCCATAAACACTCTTGCAGGATAGAAATTATAAATCAAAAATCCTGCCGTTGCACCTATAAGGCAAGCACCAAGAAACGCAAGCATTCTCATATCGTAAACGAACGCAACAACGCTGAAGAAAATACCGACCACAAGCGTAACAGAGCTTGCAAGCCCGTCAATTCCGTCAGTGAGATTTACACTGTTAACAAAGCCGATAATAAGAACGAAGGCAAATACGTAATAGAACGCGCCAAGCTCAAGACTAACGCTCGTAAAAGGAATATGGAGCGCTGTGTTAATATTATCCGTAAAGCCCATTGCGGCAAGATAAATTATCGCTGCAAGTGACTGAAGAACTATTTTCTGCTTTGCCGTGAAGCCCTCGTTTTGCTTTTTAACGAGCTTTGTGTAGTCGTCAAAGAAGCCAATCATTCCGTTCATCGTAGCAAGACCCAAAGCAAGTGCCAAGGGAATTAGGGATTTCGCCTCTCCGAGAGTCGCTAAAACGATGGAAACGGTTGTCATAATTACGAGTATTGCCATAATAAAGCAGATGCCTCCCATAGTGGGTGTACCTGCTTTATTCTTGTGCCAACGGGGACCGATTTCAAGAATTCTCTGCCCAACCTTGTGGCTTTGTAGTATCGGAATTATGAGCTTTTCGAGTATAACTGTTAAAACGAAAATCGCAAGTGCGACTGAAATAAACTCAATAAACATTTTCTACCTCTATTCTGTTATGCAAGCTGTGCCTTGACATAATTAAGCACGTTCTCTGCCGCAAGACCGCGGCTCGCCTTAACGAGAAGCACGTCACCTGCTTTAAGCACGCCCAAAAGCTTCTTACCAACCGCCTCAGGATCGGTAACGGGATTTCTGAATACCTTTTTTTCACTCATACCGCCCTTAACGGCACCGTCAGCAAGATTTTCGGATGAAAGCTCACCGTATGTGAAAAGATAATCCGCATTCTTCTCTGCAAGATATGAGCCAACGCCCGCGTGAAGCTCTGCGGTAGTCGTACCAAGCTCACGCATATCGCCGAGAAGCGCGATCATTCTGCCGCCTCGGAGCTTTGCCGTGTCACCAAGTACGTTGATTGCCGCATTCATAGATTCGGGGCTCGCATTATAGCAGTCCTCAATAACCGTGATACCGCCAACGTTATAAATATTCTGGCGCATCTTCGCCGCCTTGTAGGAAAGAAGTCCCGCGCGGATCTCCGCTTCACTCATTTCCATTTTAAGACCAACCGTGAAGGCAACCATCGCGTTGTAAACGTTGTGCGCACCCGCAAGGTTGATTTTAATATTTTCAAAAACACCCGCAGGGGTTTTCATATCAAAGATAATTCCACCCTCAACGCTTCTGATATTGCTTGCAAAATAGTCGCATTCCTCGTTCTTCATACCGAAATAAACAACGTTGTATCTGTCACTTTCGTGTCCTTGAAGAAGGGGCTCATCGCCGTTTAAGAAAAGCGTGCCGCCGTCGCGAAGACCCGTTGTAATTTCCATCTTTGCGCGACGGATATTTTCTCTTGAGCCAAGCATTTCAAGGTGAGAAGAACCGATATTAGTAATAATCGCAACGTCTGGCTTTGCCGCCTCGCTCATAAATTCAATTTCACCAAGACCGCTCATACCCATCTCAAAAACAGCCGCATTGTGATGATGATTAAGCTCAAGCATACTCATAGGCATACCGATAGTTGAGTTGAAGTTGCCCTCCGTTTTATAAAGATTGAATTTTCTGTCAAGAACCGCAGAAACGAATTCCTTCGTGGTTGTTTTACCAACCGAGCCCGTAATCGCAACGGTTTGAATTTCAACCTGACTTTTTACGTACTCTGCAATATCACGAATAGCGCGAATTGAGTCCTTAACAAGAATAACCGCAATTCCCTTAACATCAAGGGGTACTCTTTCAGCAATTACGCAACGGCATCCTGCCTTAACTACGTTAGGGATATATGAGTGTCCGTCAACGCGCTCGCCCTTAATTGCAACGAACATTGATGTATTGTCCGCCTCGCGCGAGTCGGTGCAAACGGTTTCAAAAAGAACCTTATTCTCGCAAGCAACGGTATAAAGAGTACCGCCGCAAATCGACGCTACCTTGTCTGCCGTAAGTCTTCCGAGTCCAAGCTTGATTTTCATAACTCATTTCTCCTTTTCGTAGTATTTTTTAAACATCTCTTCTAAAATTTCTCTTTCATCAAAGTGAAATCTTCCGAGCGCGTTAATTTCATAATTCTCGTGTCCCTTGCCTGCAAGCAGGATTATATCCCCCGCCCTCGCAGTCGCAATAGCATATTCAATAGCATTTTTTCTGTTAGGGATGACCGCAAAATTGTCACAATCAATAATATTCAACAAAATATCGTTGATGATCAAATTGGGCTTTTCGCTTCGCGGATTGTCGCTCGTCACTATAACGAAATCCGCATTTTGCACGGCAATTTCGCCCATCAGTGACCGCTTTTGCTTTTCCCGATCACCGCCACAGCCAAAGACCAAAACCGTTCTTTGCCCTGCTTTTTTGAATGAATTTATCGTAATTAAAACCTTTAAAAGCGCGTCGGGTGTGTGAGCGTAATCAATAAAGACCGCAAAACCCCGACCCTCAAAAAGTCCGCATTTTTCAAGCCGTCCCTTGACTCCGCGAAAGCTTTTAAAGGATCTCAAAATATCGTTTTTATCTATATTCAGCATAAGCGCGCAAGCGCACGCCTGCATTGAATTCATAACTGAAAATTGCCCAGGAACACCGCAAAAATTCTCAAAAATATTTTCTTGCGTTTCGATTTTATATTGCGTTCCGTCCTCGCCAAAGATTTCAATTTCTTTAGCGACAAAATCGGCATTCTGCTCTGCCGAGCAGGTTTTGATTTGGCACGGAGCAAGAGCAACAATTCTCTTTCCGTATTCATCGTCAACATTTATTATTCCAAGCTTGCACTTCTCAAATAAGCGAAGCTTTGAATTGAAATAATCTTCCATATCAAAATGGAAATCGAGGTGATCCTCGCTCAAATTGGTAAAAATTCCAATTTCAAAATTTATGGGCGCAAGCTTTTGCAGCTTTAATGCGTGGGAGCTTGCTTCCATAATAACTGTTTTAATTCCACCGTCCCGCATCCTTTGGAGCAAGGGGAAAAGCTCCTCAGGATCGGGCGTTGTGAAATTTGCCGTGGGGTCACCTTTAACTATAGAAAAGGACGAACAGTTCAACGTGCCGATGACCTCACTTGGATGATTTGTATAGTCAAAAATATGCTTTAGCATCGCGGCAACGCTCGTTTTACCGTTCGTTCCCGTTATGCCGATAAACCTTAAATCCTTCGTTGGCTCAAGGCAAAAAGCATTCATCATATTTGCAAGAGCCACTCTTGTGTTATCTACTAAAATCGCATTTTCACACAAGAAATTTTCATTTTCAATCACAACCGCAACGGCTCCGTTAAGAATTGCCGCATCAATGTAATTGTGACCGTCAGCCCTTGTTCCGTTAAGACAAACGAAAACGTAATTTTCCTTTATCTCATAGGAGCGCGAGCTAATACCCTCAACCTCTGTTTTTTCAAGATGCTCAGGGCATTTTATACCTGCCCTTTGGCAGATTTCAAGAAGCTTCATAAGACCCTCCAAAATATTGAAATGTCTTTAAACTTCCTTTAATCGTCGGGGTCTAAATATCTGAAGGTTACCGTGACCACCGTACCGGGCGAAACCTTTGTGCCTGCAGGAATTGATTGCTCAATAACTATCGCGCCCGCACCGCTCATATAGTTATCCGTACCCTCAATGCAAATATTCAGCTTTGCATTGATAAGCATTTGATTTGCCGCATAAGCGCCCTTGCCAACGAGATCGGGCACCGTAACGGTGTTTTCCTCGGGAGCATCCCCCGTGTATAATGTAATAATTTTATTTGTCCTATCAATAGTAGTGCTTCCTCTCGGAACTTGACTCGTTACGAATTCTCCGTCACCCTTAACGATGACCTCATATTCAAAGCCCTCCGCCTGAAGAATTGCTTCCTCAACGGAAAGTCCCGTAAGATATGGAACTTTAACACTGTTGTCCTGTGAAACGTCCTTTTCCACACCAATGTACGGAAGAACGCTTTCCATTATCGCACCCATATAAGGAGCGGCGATTACACTTCCGTAAAGCACACCTCGGCTCGGCTCGTCAACCATAATAAGAACCGCAATCTCGGGATCGTCCGCAGGAGCAAACGCAACGCAGGAGCAAATATACGGCTCAACGTTGTCAACGCGGATTTCAGTTCCTTTCTTTTCACTCGTTCCCGTTTTTGCAGCTATCTTGTAGCCCGCAACGTAAACGTTTTTAGCACCTCCGTCACCCGAAACACCTTCTTCAAGGATTACCGCGAGCTTGTCACAAACGTCACCGCTGATGACCTGACGCTTAACGTTAGTTTCGTGCTGATAGGTAACGTTGCCGTTGTTATCTGTAATCTGCTCAACGAGATAGGGCTCAAGCAGGTATCCGCCGTTCGCCACCGCCGCTATTGCCATCATATGCTGAATGGGAGTTATATTGAAGTTCTGACCGAATGCATAAATTGCAAGGTCAAGCTCCGTAATATCATTTTTTGCCTTGATTATGCTATTTCCCTCGCCGGGCAAATCAATACCCGTTTTTTCAAGATAACCAAAGGATTTAAAGTAACTAAAGAATCTATTAATTCCAAGTCGCTCACCTATAGTCATAAACCAAACGTTGCACGATTGCACAAGACCCTGCGCAAAGCTTAAAAGTCCGTGACCGTCAGTTTCGTGGCAGTGAATGGTGTGACCGAAAAGCTGAAGCGAGCCACCGCAGAAAACGTTATCGTTTTCAAGCTTAACCTTGTTTTCGGTAAGTGCCATTGATGAAGAAACAACCTTAAACGTCGAGCCGGGAATATAGGAATCCGAAACCGCCTTGTTTCTCCACATATCCATAAGATATTTCTGATATGCTTCATCATATTCATCGCTTCCCTCAACAAAGGCATCTTCTAAAAGGAAGTTAGAATAATATTCATTAAGTGACCAAGGATCGTTAAGATCAAATCCGGGAACCGTAGCCATAGCAAGAATCGCGCCCGACTTAACGTTTACAACAATTCCGCAAGCCCTGTTCATCGCACCGCACTCATTAACGGTTGCAAGAAGCTGCTCCTCAAGAACGCCTTGAATATATGAATCTATCGTAGTAGTTAAATTCCCGCCGTTCTGCGCGGGGATGTAGCTTTCGTATTCATAGGGCATTTCGTTTCCGTAGGAATCTCGTGCCGTAACGTAATAGCCGTCAGTACCCGCCAAGATCTCGTGATACTGCGCCTCAAGACCGTAAAGACCGTCACCGTCGCTGTTGGTAAATCCGAGAACCGAAGAAGCGAGCTCGGAATTGGGATAATATCTTGTGCTCATTGCCTCAAGATATATCATATTCTCATAACCGTTTTCGGTTATGAACTCCCTGACCTCATCCGCCTTCTCGTCCATAACGTTTTTGGCAATGGTTCTGTCAAGGTATCTTGTTTTTTCCGTTTCTTTATATACGGATTCATAGCTTACGCCAAGTATTTCAGAAAGACCTCTCGAAATATCCTCAGCATAATTAACGTTCAAGCCGTCGTCATTCGCCTCATTCTGATTGTTCAGAATACTTTTCGGCGCAATAAAAACTCTATAGGTTGTAATATTCGTCGCAAGAACGTTCCCATTCCTATCGTATATCGTTCCGCGTTCTGCGGAAACCTTCGATTGAGTGGTCATCTGATCAATGACCTTTGAAAGATATCTGTTAAAATCTACCGTCTGTATCCAAAAAATTCTGCCAAGCAATATTGCAAAAATAAGCAATATGCCAACAAGAACTATCGTTGCTCTTTTTAATCTTTCGTGACTAATGGATTCAGTATTCAATTCATCACGCTCCTTAAACTATTTGCCTTGTTTCGAAAAATAAACGGTGAGAGCCGGATTCAAGCAAATGGGCCGCTGCTTTTGCTCCGTGACTAAGAACCCAACCTCCACAAAGGGTACCGTCCTGCTCTTCACCGTTTTTCAAGTGTGGCAAATGGAAAGAAATCTGCCTTCTTTATATTATTCGCCGAAGGCAAGCTTTATGATTTTTCACTTAAATTGTTGAAAAATCCATTGTATAAGGGATTTAAGCGAGATTTTTTCTGCATCAACCTTGCTAACCCCATCAGTTTTGTTGCTATTAATATATTCTGCTTGAACGTGCTCCTGCTTAATCATACCGAGCACATCCTCCGCAAAAATCTCAATATCCGCATTTTCGTTTTTCTTGTTAAGATCCGTTTGAAGCTCGGATATTTCAAAATCGAGCGCCGCAATTTCATCCTCAAGAGCGTTTCTCTCGTTTCTCGCAGAACCGAGAAGAACTATTGAGCTAACGATAAGCAATAAGGAAACCGTTATTACTATAATTGCAAGAATCACACCCTTCGGGAGCTTTGTTTTCTTACCCTCAACAATCGTTTCGCTGTGTCTTTCCTCAAGCGGCACCCAAGTCTTGATTGCCGTTTTGGTAATCTCCTTGATTTTTGACTTCGAATTTGCGCTCTGCCTTTCGGGAGCATTCTTCTTTTCCGCGCCCTTTGGATTGGAACGCGCCGCTTCCCTTTCAAGCTTAGCTTTTATATCATTTTTATTAGTATTCATTTTGTTTTTATCTTCTTTATACCTTACCTCGTCAATGCGGTCCAAAATAACCGCCGTATCAAGGCGTGCATTCGCCTCGGGCGTGTATTCGCGCTTCACCTTTTGAGTGGTGACTCTTGCGCTTATTTCCCGCGCTCGCTGGTCGGTATAAGCAGAAGAATTGTCAAATCCGCCCGTGCGATTTTCATAACGCTCCAAAAGTTCGTCCTGCGCTCTGTTATGCTTTTCAGAGTTTTGAACCTTTTTCATCGCACATCTCCTTGACCTATATTCTTTCCGCAACCCTCAGCTTTGCGCTCTTTGAGCGGCTGTTGACTGCAAGCTCATTTTCGCTTGGAAGAATGGGTTTTTTGGTTATTATCTTGATTTTCGGCTTGTTTCCGCACACGCAAACGGGAAAATCCTTTGGACAGGTGCATCCGCTCGCAAGATTGTTAAAGGTCTGCTTAACGATTCTGTCCTCAAGCGAATGGAACGTGATAATCACGATTCGTCCGCCCTCGTTCATCGAATTAACCGCCGCCTCAATCGTTGGCGCGATAACGTCAAGCTCCTTGTTAACCTCAATTCTGATTGCCTGGAAAACTCTTTTAACCGAGCTCCATTCCTCCTTTCTTGCAAAGGAAGGAATTGATTTCTTAATTATTTCAACAAGCTCACCCGTAGTGTTAACGGGTCTTGCGTTTATGATTCCCGAAACGATTTTCGGAGCAAATCTCTCCTCACCGAATTCGTAAATGATTTTTTTAAGCTCATCCGCGGAATATTCATTGATAACCGTGTATGCGCTTCTTTGTGCCCTGTTGTCCATTCTCATATCGAGGGGCGCATCCGCCATATAGGAAAATCCGCGCTCTGCCGTGTCAAGCTGATATGATGAAACGCCAAGGTCAAGAAGAAGTCCGTCAATCTTGTCAATGCCGAGATTTTCAAGAACGTTCTTTATATTTGAAAAATTATCTCTAACTATTTTAATTCTCTCACCGTAAGGTGCAAGACGCTCGCTTATTACCTTGATAGCATCTTCATCTTGATCTATCGGAATGAGCAAACCGCCATTCAGTCGCTCCGCAATTTTCGAGGAGTGACCCGCGCCGCCCGCCGTACCGTCAACGTAAACGCCGTCGGGCTTTATGTTAAGATTTTCAATGCACTCGTTAAGGAGCACGGAAAAATGTGAAAATTCGCTCATGATTAAAGTCCGCAATCCTCAAGAGCCGAACGGAGCGCCTCCATATCCTGCTCTGCCTGATTGTTGTCATAGGATTCCTCTGCCCAGATCTCCGCATAGTCACCGCAGCCGATGATAACAGTGCCCTTGGTGATGGACGCAAACTGAAGCATTGAGTTAGGAAGAATAATTCTTCCCTGACCGTCGGGGGATACCTCGATTGAATTACCAATCAAGAATCGGAGTGCTTCCTCACTCGTTTTTCTTGGAAGGAGCTTGATGGGAGCAATATATTTTTCCCACTCTGCGTGAGAATAAATCTTGAGATAATTTCCGCGAATACTTTGAGAAACGACAAAAGTTTCGCCAAGCTCTTCACGGTATTTCGCAGGCACGAAAAGACGGTTCTTTGAGTCAACGTTGTGCTTGAAATTGTTTGATAACATACTCTCCACTCCTTTCCAAAAACGGGGTAAAAATCTCAATTTTCACCACTTTTAAACACTTTCGTGGGGTTTTTCACCACGAAGCAACACTATTATACTAAATACAGAGCAAAAATGCAATAGCTTTTTCAAAAAAAGTTCAAGAAAATTTATTAATTTTTTGTAAACAAATCATTAACATTTTGTTAATATTTCCATTTTCCCATAAAAAATAGCCCCAAAATCCACAAAAAACGGATTTTGAAGCACTTTTTCCTCCCCTTTTCATCTTCCCCATCTTCTCGGTGGGGAATTTGCCCTATTTTTCTCAAAGTCCCCACCTCCCACATTCAAATTTTGATTTGTCGAGTAGTTAGTTGAAGCAAAATTTAGGGGGCATTTTTGAAAAATTGCCCCCTATAACCCCTAAAAAACTTTAATCGCTTTATTATATTGCTTAGCATAAATCGTGTCAACGAGTTGACACAAAACGATTTTCTCGCTGTGGGCAGGCAGCTCGAAAATCTATGATTTGCTAATGAATGCGTAGCCACATCGCTATCAAAATGGCTATAGTTTAACAAAGTAAATTTTAGAAAATCACT
>JAFVRQ010000084.1 GCA_017504245.1 Clostridia bacterium
AAAAGGCACGTTGGAAATAAATTTTATCAAAATTTTCAGCCTCAGGAAAATCTTGATGCGTTTGATTGTGAACATCACTTGTGACTTCGATGACCGCGGGAATGCCTTGTGACTTCATAAATAATTCCATCATTGTTTCAAGGAAAGCATCAGCAACCTTGTCCACAACCATTTTAATCTCGTCATCGGTAAGGTCGTCAATATTCTTGTTTGGTACAATATAAGCGTAGCTCTATACTGAGTAAATTGGTATAGTCAGCTATGCTTATTTTTGTTATAATAAGGAGGTAACGGGCTGACGGTTATTTGGTGAACTTCGAGTTCGTGCAGTAAACAGTCACCCACCTCCTTGTTATAGAGATTCGATTAAGCAGGTTGTTCTGTTTTTTCGGGGTTGGGGTACCCCAACCCCGAAAAAATGCGTTCGCGTCACGAGCCAAAGATGAGTCGTAATAAGCTTGGTGGAAACGTTACGAAAAAACAAAAGAAAGGAGTTTTTTATGATCAGCGTTGGAATCGACGTATCAAAAGGAAAAAGCACCGTGTGCTTTTTCAAGCCGGGCGGCGAGATATTAGTAACACCGTTCGAAATTGCGCACACCAAAGGTAAATTGAATGAGCTTGCTGACAAGATCAATTCTTACGGAGAGGAGGTTCGGGTCGTTCTTGAAAATACAGGCTATTACCATTGGTCTGTTGTAAAGGTACTTGTTGAGCGCGGCATTTTCGTTTCAGCAGTTAATCCGCTGAAAATGAAGAGGTTTTGTTCCCAAAACATCAGAAAAGTAAAAAATGACCGCATAGACGCTATACATATCGCATCCTACGGTCTTACCTATTGGCACGAGCTTATCCCAATACAGAGCAGCGAGGACACCTATAGAGAATTGCTTCTGTTATCCAGACAATACCATAACGTAATAAGCCTATTGATCAAGGCAAAGCTGAATTTTGGAAACTTGCTCGATCAGGTTATGCCGGGTATTACTTCGATCATCAGATACGATCGAGGCTCTAAACTAACGGAATTCGTAAAGAAATACGTGCATTTTCAGCACATTGACTCTATGGGAGAAGCTCGTTTTGTTCGGGATTTCTGCAAATGGTCACAAAAACAGGGATACCGAGTAGATCACGAACGTCAGGCAAAAAAGATCTTCGCCCTTGTTCAAAACGGCATCCCTGTACTTCCACACACACCAACCACGAAAATTGTTGTTTTGGAAGCGTTACGGAGAGTTAACGAGCTTGAAAACTCTCGTGACATTATTTTAACACAAATGAACGAGCTTGGCAAGACCCTACCCGAATATTCTTTAATTTCCGAGATGAAATGTATAGGCGAGGGATTAACGCCGAGGATCATCGCAGAGATCGGTGACGTCAGAAGATTTCACAACAAGCACTCTCTTATTGCCTACGCCGGAATTGACGCACCGCCATACCAATCAGGCTCGTATAATGCGACGGAACGCCATATTACCAAGCGCGGCAACAAATATCTGCGAAAGGTTATCTTTGAGGTTTGTCTGAGTTACATACAGCACAAACCCGAAGGAGATCCTGTGTATGAGTTCATTGAGAAGAAGCGTTCCGAAGGCAAATGCGGCAAGGAAGCCTTGGTTGCCGGCATTAACAAATTCCTTCGCATTTACTACGGAAAGGTTACCCAGCTATACCGTGAATTAGAGATCTAATTACATACAACCGAATACCTCTCGGGCGAAAAATTCTATCCTTTTTCGCCCTTTTGGTGCTTCTTCTATTACCTCAAAATTTTTCTCTATTATTTTCAAAAATACTATAATATACCGTTTGAGGAAGAGCTTAATCACGTCGAGTGCTATCTGAAGATTGAAAAGGCACGCTTCAGAGAGCGCCTGAACGTTATATATTCCATTCAGTGCAGAGACTTTGAAATCCCGCCTTTGTCAATCCAACCATTGGTTGAAAATGCGGTTAAGCACGGAATTACCAAAAGAGCAGAGGGAGGAACGATAAAAATATCCACCTACGATATCGATACGCACTACGTCGTTAAGATAATAGATGACGGAGTTGGATTTGATGCTCAAGCGACGGAAATGCACGTGGGACTTGAGAACGTGCGAAGCAGAATAAGAGCTATGTGCAGAGGTGAAGTAAGCGTTAAGAGTACGGTGGGGATAGGTACACGCGTGACGATAGAAATACCTAAAGGTAAGGGGAAGCGGCGATGAACATATTAGCAGTAGACGACGAATATTACGCGCTTGAGCTGATGAGGCACGCGCTTGAAGAAGTTGCGGGAGGTGCTACCGTTTATCTTTGCCGCGACGTCAGGAGCGCGATTGAAACTGCAACGCAAATCAAGATAGACGTAGCTTTTCTCGATATACATCTGCCCGAGAGGAACGGCATTGAATTAGCGCTTGACCTCAAAAAACTAAATCCTAAGGTAAATATCGTGTTTGCAACGGGATTTTCCGAATATATGAAGGCAGGAATCGACCTTCGTATGAGCGGTTATATTATGAAGCCCGTAACGCCCAATGACGTGAAGATAGAGCTTGAAAATCTTCGCAATCCCATTGCGTGGAGCAACGAAAAGCGAATAAAGATATTGACGTTTGGAAACTTTGACGTATTCGTTGATGGAGCTCCATTAAAGTTTGAGAGAAAACAGGCAAAAGAGATACTTGCATACCTCGTGGATAAGAGAGGAACTTCTGCAACCTACGCTGAGCTTGCCGCAGTGCTTTGGGAGGACGAGGAATACGACCGAACAAAGCAAAAAAATTTGCAGGTTTATATTGCGAGCCTTGTTAAGACCTTACATTCTGTTGAGGTCAGAGATTTGATATTGAAGAATAGACAGGGAATACTCGTAAACACAAAAATCGTTGATTGTGATTATTACCGTTTTCTTGAGGGTGATACCAGAGCAATCAATTCTTTTACGGGACAGTATATGAGCGCATATTCTTGGGCGGAATTTACGGTTGGATATCTTGAAAATCAATTGCAAAAGATAATGAAATGATTACAATACGTGTTGCAGAGTAACGGGAAAATATGAATACCATTATACGCAAAATAATATCTCTG
>JAFVRQ010000085.1 GCA_017504245.1 Clostridia bacterium
ATCCAACGAAGCCATTTCGTTATCAAACGGCTATAGTTTAACAGAGTAAATTTTAGAAAATCACTATGTTAATAGTGATTTTCGTAGTTTTGCAAGTGCGGTACCATCCGTCGTGCTCGCGCGTAAGGATGGTATCGTGCTTTCAAAACCGATAATTCGTTTGCGAATTATCGAAAATTTACGCCGATTTAGTTTATTCTCCGCGCAAGATTCTTCGCTTCACTGCGTTTCGCTCAAGAATGACGCCTGCGGCGTCGCGCGAATTTGAAAATCTGCACAAACCTACGCGATTGTTTTGACCCACTTTTTTCAAAAGTGGGCGCCCGCCGCGTAGGCGATCCTAATTTAAACTAACTTTTTCAACTCCCCGATAAATCACAATTTCCCTACACTACTATAGTCAATATTTTTTCGCAAAAGTGTAATGATTTTTGAAAATTTCTTAAAAATCCATCAATTATTGATATTTGCCTGTTAAAATGTTGACTTTTGGCAAAAAATATGATAAAATATTTTATTAATGAAGTAAAAAACAAACCTACAAAAAACAGGAGAAAATAAAAATGAAAAAAAGACTGATTTTGGTGACTTCTCCGCCCGCTTCGGGAAAAACCTACGTTTCAAAGCAGCTTGCAAAGTCGCTTCAAAATATAGTTTATCTTGATAAGGACGCGCTCGTTCCTCTTTCAAAAAGAATATTCATCGCCGCAAATGAGGAGATCAACCGTTCGTCCCCGTTTTTTGAAGAAAATATCAGAAATTATGAATATGACGTGATTCTTGATATCGGCTTTGAAGCACTTGAATATGCAAATCTTGTGCTTATCAACGCGCCCTTCACAAGAGAAGTGAGAAATAACGAATACATAACTCGTCTTAAAGCAAACCTTGCTAAGCGTGATGCCGACCTCGTTGTTATTTGGGTTGAAACGGATATTGAGGTTACACGTCAAAGAATGGCGGAAAGAAATTCGCCAAGAGACGTTTGGAAGCTTGCGCATTGGGATGAATACGTTGCAACCAGAGATTACACAACGCCAAGTATCCCTGCGCTTTCCGATTGCCTTGTGAAATTTTACAACTCGAATAACGAGCAATACACAGAATCAATGGAGAGAATTACAAAATTCCTTCTTAACTAATTATTTTTATTGGGAGAAAAATATGAACGAAATTTTTGAAAGAATTAAGGAGCTTCGCAAAACGCTTTCGTATCACGCAAAGCGCTATTACGTTTACGACAACCCCGAAATCTCGGACTTTGAATATGACCGTTTGTATGCTGAGCTTGTCCGTCTTGAAAATGAAAACCCCGAATATTTTGATCCCACATCCCCCACAAACCGCGTTGGCGGAAAACCGCTTGACAAGTTTGAAAAGGTGACTCACACAGTTCAGATGAATTCTCTTTCCGACGTTTTCGAATATTCAGAAATTCGCGATTTCGTTGATAGAATGGCGGCTATTGTTGAAAAGCCCATATTCTCCGTTGAGCCCAAAATCGACGGTCTTTCGGTTGCCCTCACCTATGAAAACGGAATTTTAACAAAAGGTGCAACCCGCGGTGACGGTACGGTTGGCGAGGACGTTACACAGAATATAAAAACGATAAATTCAATCCCGCTTTCCATCGAAAAGCCCCTCTCCTTCTGCCTTCGCGGTGAGGTTTATATGCCCCGAAAGGTGTTCTATGCCTTGAATGAGGAGCGCGAGAAAAACGGTCAACAGCTTCTTGCCAATCCGAGAAACGCGGCGGCGGGCTCACTCCGTCAGCTCGATCCCAAGATTTGCGCGGATAGAAAGCTTGATATTTTCATTTTCAATCTTCAATCGGGTGATATTTTTGGAGACGGACAAGTCCCAACCTCGCATACCGACACACTCGACACCATAAAAGAGCTCGGCTTTACCGTTTTAAAGGACAGAGCAAGAGCTTCTTCCTATGAGGAGATAATCGCTCACATCGAAAAGCTCGGTGCAATGCGCGACGATTTGCCATATGATATTGACGGTGTAGTTATCAAGATTGACAATCTTGCCGACCGCGTAAAAATCGGCGAGGGTACGAACACTCCCAAATGGGCGGTTGCCTATAAATTCCCCCCTGAAGAAAAACAAACAAAGCTTATTGACATCACTATAGCCGTCGGCAGAACGGGAGTTCTTACGCCCAATGCCGTGCTTGAGCCCGTGCGCCTTGCCGGAACGAGCGTTTCGCGCGCAACGTTGCATAACCTCGACTTTATTCGCGAGCGCGGAATTATGCTCGGTGATACGGTAACCGTGCGAAAGGCGGGTGACATTATTCCTGAGGTCCTTTGCGCCCATCCCGAAAAGCGAGATGGCACGGAGATTGAGTTCTTTATGCCAATGCATTGTCCCTCTTGTAACGAGCTTGTCGTTCGCGACGATAACGACGGCGCGGCAATAAGGTGTGTAAATCCCTCCTGCCCCGCCCAGCTTTCTCGAAGCATTGAGCATTTTGCTTCAAAGGGCGCTATGAACATTGACGGACTCGGTCCTCAAATCGTTAATGCCCTGCTCGATAACAATCTCATCAAGGATTGCGCCGACCTCTATCTTCTCTCTGTTGATGAAGTGTCCAAAATTGAGCGAATGGGAAAAAAGAGCGCGCAAAATCTTATTAATTCGATAAACAATTCTAAAAATGCAGGTCTTGAGCGTTTGGTTTACGCCATAGGCATCAGAAACATCGGCGAAGTGGCGGCAGAGGCACTTGCAAACAGATACAAAACCCTTGAAAATCTGATGCTCGCCACAAAGGACGAGCTTTGCGAAATTCAGGATTTCGGTGAAATAACAGCAGATTGCGTTGTTGATTTCTTCTCTCACGAAAAGAATATCGCGCTTTGCAACAAGCTCATCTCCTTGGGACTTAACACAAGCTCAACCTTCGTAGCACTTGACAACAGATTTGAGGGACTTACCTTCGTGCTTACGGGCACTCTCCCCACGATGAGCCGCGATGTTGCAAGCGGTATGATCAAGGACCGCGGCGGCAAGGTTTCGGGCTCGGTTTCGGGCAAAACGAGCTACGTCCTTGCAGGTGACGATGCCGGAAGCAAATTAGTTAAAGCCAAAAATCTTGGCGTTACAGTTATCGATGAAGCAGAATTTTTAAAAATGTGCGAATAAATGATTATAGTAGCCCCGTGTATTGCAGTATTCCATTGTAAATACCCTCTGCAAAAAGCTCGGGGTTATTATTCATCAAAGCTGCATCCCCCGGGTTTGAAATGAACCCCATTTCTACAAGAACTGCAGGCATTTTGGTTTTTCTCAAAACATAAAGCCCCGGGCGGTTGACTATTCCGCGGTTGCGAAGCCCCGTTAATCTGTTCAGCCACACCAAAATGTCCTCTCCAAGCTCGCTTGCAGCACTCGGTGAGGAATAAACGAGCGCCTCGCTTCCCGAAGCGGAGCTGTTTGTTGACGCATTCGTGTGTAAGCTCACAAAATAATCCGCGCCAAAGGCATTTGCCTCGTCAACGCGAATTCTCAAGCTACTCGCATTGGAGGTTCCAAGCGTGGTTTCGGGCGTTGGTCGCGACACGCGAACGTCAAAATTTCCGTTTGAACGCAAAAGATCGGCAAGACGAATACCGATTTCGTATGTAATGTCCTGCTCAACGAATCCGTTTCCCTCCGCTCCCGCGTTGGGCGACTTGGGATTGTGTCCCTGATCTATATAAATTTTTATAGCCATATTTACCCCCAGAAATTTCGTTAATATTATACTATGATAAATCACGCATTTATGTGAAAGGAGAGCTATGAGCAGCGTAAAAACCACGAATCTCGATTGTGAAAAGAATAAAATTGAAAAGGGCACGCTCTACCTTGTGGCAACGCCCATCGGCAACCTTGCCGACCTTTCGGAAAGAGCGGTTAAGGTGCTTGCGGAAGTCGATTTCATTGCCGCAGAGGACACAAGAAACTCAATGAAGCTCCTTTCATATCTTGGTATCAGCAAGCCAATGGTTTCCTATTTTGAGCACAATAAGCGCGAGCGCGGTCAGGTGATTGCAGATAGACTGAAAAACGGTGAAAGCTGCGCGCTAATCACCGATGCGGGCACGCCTGCAATAAGTGACCCCGGTGAAGATATTGTAGCCCTTTGCGCAGAGCAGAATATTCCCGTTAGCTCAATCCCCGGCGCGTGCGCGGGCATCGTTGCGCTCACTCTTTCGGGTCTTCCAACGGGCAGATTTTGCTTTGAGGGCTTTCTCTCAGCAAACAAGGGTGAA
>JAFVRQ010000086.1 GCA_017504245.1 Clostridia bacterium
GGAACCCCTGGCACCAAAAACTTTTTAAACGTGGGAATAAATTAAAGCCGCGCAAATTGTGTCAACGAGTTGACACTAATGATTTTTCTCGGTGTTGGCAGGCACCTCGAAAAATCCAATTTGCTACTATCCAACGAAGCCGTTTCGTTCTCAAACGGCTATAGTTTAGCGAAGTAAATTTTAGAAAATTTACGCATAATCTGAACACACCAAGCGATTGTTTTGACCCACTTTTTTCAAAAGTGGGCGCCCGCCGCGTAGGCGATCTTAACTTTAACTAACTTTTTCAATATCCCTATAAATCACAATTTATTTAATAACCCTCGCTGGAACTCCCACTGCGGTTGCGCCTTCGGGAATATCGGTTAGAACTACGGCATTTGCGCCTATTTTGACGTTATCTCCTATTTCGATATTGCCAAGAATTTTTGCGCCTGCACCAACGAAAACGTTATTGCGAAGTGTTGGGTGGCGCTTTCCTTGGTTTTTTCCTGTGCCACCGAGCGTAACACCTTGAAAAATGGTACAATTATCACCAATTATAGCAGTTTCACCTATCACAACACCACTTCCGTGGTCTATGAGTAAACCCTTTCCAATAAGACACGCAGGGTGAATTTCAATCCCCGTGAAAAATCTTGATATTTGGCTAATAATTCTTGCTAAAAATTTATAGCCACTTATATAGAGCCAATGCGCCAATCTGTATGACCAAATTGCGTGAAGTCCTTGATTTGTAAGCAAGATTTCAAATTTTCCGCGCGCAGCGGGATCTCTTTCCTTAACCGCTTCTATATCGCTTTTTATTGCTTTTCCTATGCTTTTTACGTCCCCAATTACTCTTGTCATAATTGCCTCCGTAAAAAATCCTCTGCACCCCAAAGGGTGCAGAGGCATAAAAAACGCGGTTCCACTCTGCTTGAAAGAAATTTCTTTCATCTTTTATCTTCTTAACGCGAAGCATTCGTCCGCCCGTTTCTTGACGGAACCTCAAAAGCGCACAAGCCGTCCTTGTCAACGCGCCTCGCAACCTATGGGCGCGCTCTCTGTATGACAAAAGCTCGGTTTCTTCTTTATCATCGGTTATATAAGTATTATACTCAATTTTTTATTATTTGTAAATAGTTTTTTGAAAAATTATTTATCTTCCTCGGGCAAAAGCGCAATTCCAAGCTCTGCAAGAGTTTTGTCATCCTGAGGAGCAGGACATTTGCTCATAAGCTCGCTTGCGTTCTGTACCTTCGGGAAGGCGATAACGTCACGAAGACTATCCGCCTCGGTCATAACCATCGCAAGACGGTCAAGACCCATACCGGAGCCACCGTGAGGAGGCGCACCGTATTTGTATGCTTCTACAAGGAAGCCGAATTTAGCGTCAATTTCCTCGGGTGTAAGACCGAGCGCCTTGAACATCTTTTCCTGAAGCTGCCAGTCGGTGATACGTATTGATCCCGAAAGAAGCTCCGTGCCGTTAAGCACCATATCGTAGCATCTTGCAAAAACCTTACCGGGATTGCTTTCAAGATAGGGCAAGCATTCTTCAAGAGGCATTGTGAAGGGGTGGTGCATTGCATCCCAATGCTCCGTTTCCTCGTTCCACTCGAAGAAGGGGAATTCCGTGATCCACAAGAAGTTAAATACTCCCGTGGGAATAAGATCAAGCTTTCTTGCAACGATCTGACGGAGCGCACCGAGAGTTGGAAGAACGACCTTGTTCTTGTCCGCACAGATAAGAAGCACGTCGCCCTTTTCAAGACCTACTGTTGTATAGATAGAGTTGAGCTCATCTTCTGTCATAAATTTAGCAAATGAGCAGTTAGGAGCATCGTCAACCCAACGAACGTAGGCAAGACCCTTTGCGCCAATGCCCTTTGCGTGCTCGGTGAGCTTGTCAATTTCTTTTCTTGTAAGAGTAGCAGCAGCACCCTTTGCAACGATACCGCGAACGCTACCGCCATTTTCAAGAGCGGATTTGAACACAACGAATTCGCTATTCTTAACCGCATCGGAAATATCGATAATCTCCATACCGTATCTTGTGTCGGGCTTGTCGGAGCCGTAGCGGTTCATCGCCTCGGTATAGGTCATTCTCTGCATAGGAAGCTCTACGTCAACGCCAAGTGTTTCCTTAAACGCGCGCTTGATAAAGCCCTCGTTCATAGCCATAATGTCTTCCTGCGTTGCAAAGCTCATCTCAAGGTCGATCTGTGTAAACTCGGGCTGACGGTCTGCACGCAAGTCCTCATCTCTAAAGCAACGGGCAAGCTGAATGTAGCGGTCAAAGCCGGAGAGCATAAGCAACTGCTTGTAAATCTGGGGAGATTGAGGAAGCGCATAGAAGCTACCCTTATGAATACGAGAGGGAACGATGTAGTCGCGCGCGCCTTCGGGCGTGGGCTTTATCATCATAGGAGTTTCAATCTCGAAAAATCCGTTCTCGTAGTAATATTCTCTTGCAATGCGCGCAATATCGTGGCGCATCTTGATGTTTCTTTGAAGCTCGGGGCGGCGAAGGTCAACGTAACGGTATTTAAGAGCTGTTTCGTCCTTAACCTTCTTGTTGTCATTCACTTCAAAGGGAGGAGTTTGAGCAACGGAAAGAATTTTGAATTCCTTAACGTAAACCTCAAGCATACCCGTGGGGAGATTGGGATTGATAGCCCCCTCTCCTCTGTATCTTACCGTACCGTGAGCGCATACAACGTATTCCGCGCGGCAGGAGAATGCCTTATCGAAAATCTCTCTGTCGGTCGTGTCGTCAAACGCAAGCTGAACGATACCCGTTCTGTCGCGAAGGTCGATGAAAATGAGTGCGCCAAGGTCACGCTGACGCTGTACCCAACCCATTACGCAAACGTCCTTGCCGATATATTCTTCAGTTAAATGCGCGCAATAGCACGTTCTTTTGTCATTGTTACTTAAAAATTCTGCCATATTAGTCATCCTTTCTTGCTATTAGCAAAGCAAAATTTATCATTCTACATTATAAAACAGTTTTTTCAAAATGTCAATATTATTCTGTACATTCCATATGAAAAATTAAAGGAGAGCTTGAAAAACTCTCCTTACTGCAATATTATTTTCCGCTATCTCCTGCGCAGTAGATGATCGCATCCTCAATTACGTCGTTTCCTGCGCCAATCTCAACGTATTGCCAAGACGCACTTGTTCCGTGGTAGTTCACCTTTTTGATGCTTGAGCATTTGTAAAATGCCATATTCGCAATCTCGGTCACATCGCGCGAGATGTTCACGAAATTGTCACTCTTGCCTGCAGGATATGTAATCAAAACGCTTCCGTCCTTGCTGTAAAGCACTCCCGACAAGGACGAAAACTTGGAGTTTGATGCATCAACCTCGATTTTGGTGAGATATTTGCAGCCGGCAAATGCGTAGTTTCCGATCTCCTTGACGGTTGAGGGAATTGCAACCTCGCGAATGGTCGAACCGTAGAATGCATACGCGCCAATCCTCTTAATAGAATCGGAGAATTCAATTCCCTTGATGCTTGAGCAATTCTTGAAGGCGTTATCGGAAATTTCAACAACTATATCTCCGTCGGGGCTCTCCATCGGCACGATGATGAAGGTATCGTTGCAATCTCCAATCCCGTCAAGCGCGCACGTTCCGTCACCGTTACTTACGAATGAAAGTCCCTTGCTCGATGGGTCTTCAACGGGCTCGTTTGGTTCGGGATCATCGTTGGGCTCGTTGTTATCGTCGGGATTTTCGGGAGTGTTTCCCCCACCGTCAGTTTTCGGGGTTGTTGATGTGGTGGTGGAGCTTGTTGAAACACCGTTGTCATTGAAAACGGGAACGGAATTGTTGTCCTTGTTCATATTCAGTGCAACCACGATGAGCATCGCTAAAATTGCAACGAGCAAAATCGGTAGGGCAATCGTCACCGCCTTGGTGATTTTTGATTTGAGTTCTTGTCTGTCCATAATTTTTCCTTCCTTTGTGAAATTTGGTAATTTCATTATATATTTCCATATTTTTCCTGTCAACGAAAAGAAGTCGAGCAAAATTGACTCAAAATTCAAAAGAAAAATAAAAAAAGACGGCATTTTTGCACCGATTTATCGAAATTTATATTAAAAAAACGCATTAAATCACATCCCGCGACCGATTTTTGCATTGATTTTTGCATTCCTTTGTGGTAAAATGAATATATATTTAGATTCGTAACAAAACATTCAAATTTTGATTTATTGGGGAGAAGAAGTTAGTTTAAATTAGGATTTTTTCGTTCTTTTTGAAAAAAGAACCAAAAACTTTTTAAACGTTTGGTATTACTTAAAGCCGCGCAAATCGTGACGTTTGATTGAAATCAACCGTCACATAACGATTTTTA
>JAFVRQ010000087.1 GCA_017504245.1 Clostridia bacterium
TAGCCGACACATAGCAGGAAGCGTTAAACACTTCCTGCTTAAATATTCCTCTTTAGCTCAGTTGGTTAGAGCACCTGACTGTTAATCAGGGGGTCTTTGGTTCAAGTCCAAAAAGGGGAGCCAAGTCTTAATAGCTTGAACTTCTTTTCAGTGAAAAGATTGTTCGGGCTATTTTGTTTTTTTGAGGAAGTTAATAACCAATAAAACTATAATTTACAAACAACGGACGGAGTTCTCTCCGTCCGTTATTGCTTTTTGTATTTTTTGGGTGTTGTTCCAAATTTTTCTGTAAATATACGGTGAAAATAACTTTTATTTTCATATCCGACGGCGAGGGCTACTTCCTCAACAGAAAGACTTGTGTTTTTGAGTAAAAATGCCGCTTGGGATAGACGCTTTTCTTGCAGATGCTCTGTATAGGTCTTACCGGTGCGATTCTTTATTTCGTGGCTGAGCCAATAGAAATCGTAGTGTAAAAGCCTTGCTGCGACAGTAAGAGAGCCGTCCTTATAGTTTTCCTCGATATAACGCAAAACATCCATTATTGCTGCATCTTCGCGGCTTTCATATACAAGCTTATCCGTGTGATTAAGAAGCTGCATAAAGAGAAGTCCCATTGTGGTTTGGTTGATGTTGCGTTTATTAGAGGTATTATTGATAAGTGTCCAAATAAGGTTCTCAATAAGATTTTGAACGGGCAGAACTCCAGCTACCTTGAAGTTAAGATAACTTTGGTTTTCTTCACCCAAAAGCGAACTTAAGAGGAATTTCTTTATGGGTGTTTCCTCTGCGCCAAGCATCTCGAGAGTTTTATCAAAGAACGACGGTTGAATAATAAAGTTAACTGCAATGTCACCTTCATCGGCAGGTAGGATCTCCTGTCTTGTGTTCTGCCCGAGAAAAAGTAGCTCACCCTCACGAAGCTTTATTGGTTTGCCGTTAATTATATGTGTGGTTTCGCCTGAGCACATATATACTGCCTCAATATAGTCGTGTGTATGCTCCGGGAAATGCACAAATCTTGTGTGCGTTCTGACACGGATGAGCTGACCGTCCGAGAGCAGTTTTTTATGTCTTATGACGTTGCCTCCGTGGGTGGTGTATATGCTTTTATCGACATTTCCACCGTTGAGAATGGCTTTTTCCTCATCGGTTATCATCATAAGCTCGTTAAGTATTTCTTGTTTGATCATTTTATCACCTCAATCTATATTAACACATATAAAAGAAAAAATCAATACAAATAAGGACACTTTTTTGAGCAAATAGTGTTCTTTTATTTTTGTTTTTTATGTGATAATATTAATATAAGCGGTTACACCAACGGCAAACAATATTTTTTTTGATTATCAATAAGAATATTTTTTGAAAATATTGACATATGAGTGTTTTTTGTATTATTATTAAATAAAGCTTGTAGGAGGAAATACGGCTATGAAAAAAATCAACAGGATGGTAGCGTGGATTATGATCTTATCACTAATTGCAAACGGAATGCTATTAAATGCGTGTGTGAATTCCGGTGGAGGTACTAAGCCGGGAACTTCAGGCACCTCAAGTATCTCTTCGGATCTTTTGGACCCGCCTTCATTTAATGAGGCAATATCTTCATTTGACGATGGATATAGCTCCGGTGCAAGTTGGATTTGGGCAGACACAGAGGTAGAGCAAGGTCAATGGGTAGCTTTGCGTAAGACATTTTATCTTGATAAAGCACCAACAAGTGCTATTGCTCGTATCAGTGCCGACACTAAATATTGGATGTGGATAAATGGCGAGCTTGCTGTTTTTGAAGGTCAGTTGAAGCTTGGCAACTCTATAGATACGTGGTTCTACGATAAAGAAGATATTTCACAATATCTTGTACAGGGTGAGAACACAATTGCGGTGCAGGTATTCTATTCGGGAAAAACGAGCAGCAGTACCATTAATACAGGTGTGCCTGCGTTCTTTTTCGATGCGGATATTGACGGAAAAAGACTTTACAGTGACGACACTTGGAAAGCGACGCTCGATCCTGCATACGAGGAGCCGGTGAGTCTTAATAACGTGCGAGTTGGTGAGGCGAATATCAAATATAACGCAATATTTGAATTAGTTGATTACAACGGTGTTAAGTGGACGGACTCCGGCTTTGATGATGGCGACTGGGATGATGCAATTATTATGGATGATTTGATAGAAATCAATCGCATTCGTAATGATTGGGGTGGTATAAGTGAGGTATATTATAAGGATTTAGACCCTCGTAAAAACCTTGTTCTTCGCTCCATTCCTCAAATGAAATTGGAGGAGATTACAAAGTTTACAGCTAATGGCTCTAACGGTAACTCTTGGGAAAAGACGAGCAGTAACGGAGATTTTGCTCCCTTATCTTTGCCCGAGTATTATACGCTCGAAGCGGAAGTAATTGTTGCTGAGCCACTTGAATACGTTGGCGGTCAGCCCATTGGCGCATCAATCGGCTTTTGCGTGTGCGTATCAGATAGCGATAATTACTATATGCCTCAAATAAATTTCAGACAGGCATCCCTCTTTGACGGTGTAGCATACAAAGCGCACGTAAGACGTAACGGTGCTTGGAACGTATCAAAAGAGGATCTTACTTATACTGAAATAGGAAAATCGTTATATCTTAATGGTTCTTACGATTACAGATACAATACTAAGCATACTGTGAAAATAGAGGTTACACCGCAGACGATCAATACTTATTTGAATGGCACTTTGCTCGGTGTGATAAACGATACAAGCTTACAAAGAGCAGGGAGCACGATAGGTATCAGACAGGATATAAACGAATTATTAAAGATTTATTCGTTAAAGGTTACGGATGCTAATGGCAAAGAGCTTTATAATGCGAATATTGGTGCCTTTGAGCAAAATGACAGTATTAATTCCTTGTCTTTCCTTTCTGCCGAAAATAAAGCATATGAAAGTGAATACAACGTAGTAGAAAAGTTGGGAGATGGATCCTACATTTCTGTTCGCAACGTTTGTGCAGCTACTAACAATGGTCAAGCGGTTTCGACATATAAAATAGTTAACAAAACGAACATTCAGGGTACACCCTATCTTAAGGTAATAAGTGAATCGGGTGGGGAACTGATCCGCATAAAATCTGATACTTGGGTGAACGGAACTGCTTCCTCGATTGCTCACCAATATATCACAAAAGAGGGAGAGCAGGTTTGGGAGGCACTTGGATGGATGAACGGATATGAAATTACGTTTACTATTCCGGATAGTGTTATTGTATTGGAACTTGGGTTCCGTCAATCAGGATATGATACGGAGATGACGGGTTCGGTAACAACGAATAACGATATACTCAATCAGCTATATCAAGAGGCGTATGATACTCTTTACGTTTGTATGAGAGATAGCTTTATGGATTGTCCCGACCGTGAGAGAGCGCAATGGTTTGGTGATGCTGTAATCAATATGCAGCAGGCGGCTTATTCTATGGATGAGCAAGCGGCGTTGCTATATAAAAAGACACTTACACAAGCTATAGGATTTGTAAAGAAAGGCGGAGAAATCCCCTCAATGATCGCTTTGGGTAACTCCAATCTTGAATTGCCCGTGCAGACCTTGGCAGGAGTTCATTCATTCTGGCAATACTATATGTATTACGGTGACAAGGAGCTTTTGATTGATTCCTATCCCGTACTGTTAAATTACCTTAAGCTGTGGAATATCTCTGCAAACGGTGTTATAACACACCGCGGCGGTACTTGGGACTGGATTGACTGGGGCGAGCATTACGATACGACCGTAATAGAAACCTGCTGGTATTATACTGCGCTTAAAACGGTGCTCGATATAGCAAATCTCAAGGGCTCCGGAGCCTCAACTGAGGATATTGATTTTCTCAAGAGCAGAATGAAATTAATTTCCGATAACTTCGATGCGCTATATTGGGATGAGAGTCAAAATGCTTATTATCATCAAACGGACAACGGTGTTCCGGACGATCGCGCAAATGCGATGGCTATTTATTCCGGTTTGGCATACGTCAAGCATTACGATGATATTTTAAAGGTTTTAACAACCACATATAACGCAAGTCCGTATATGGAAAAGTACGTACTTGAAGCTATGTATATGATGAGCGCTGACGATGAGGCAATCGCTCGTACCGTAAGACGTTTTGGTCCGTTTACAGAGGACGGTTATCCTACACTTCCCGAATGCTGGGCAGACGCAACAATGTTTGGCGGAGATGAAACAAAAAACCACGCGTGGACGGGTGCCCCGCTTTCACTGTTGTATATGTGCAATGCAGGTATTACACCTACAAGTCCATCATTTAGTACGGTACAAATCAAACCTCAACTCGGTACGCTTACAAGCGTTAGCGCAACGATAGAAAGAGTAGGGGGCAAGATTGTTGTAGAGGTTGAAAAGACCTCGAACGGATATATATTGAACGTTGAGCTTTCAAACGAATCCTTGGGTGGTGTTGTATGTGTTCCGCGTGTGGATGATGCTAATGCTGTTATTAAATTAAACGGTGTTATCATATATGAAAACGGCGCGCCCGTTATTGAGAATATGCCATCGGGCGTTTCTTATGCGTGGAAGAATTCGGATTTCGTAGCATTTAACGTTTCCGCAGGTGAATATAGCTTTGTATCTCAAAAAATTAAATAGATTTGTGGAAGGATAATATATTCCACCTTGCTTGATAATTTAGTCCGATAAATGTGCAATTTGCACATTTAGTTGGACTAAATTTCTGTATATTTGCCCAATTTACACAAAATGTTTTTTGTGATAAAATGTATCTGCTATCCTAAAGATATATTAATAATAAATAATGTTAAAAGGAGAAAAACATGAAAAACATCATTAAAATACTCGTAGTAGTGATGGTTCTGGTTCTCGCGCTTGCAGTATTTACTGCTTGTGAAATAGATCCCGAGCCCACTACACCTCTTGCTTGTGAACATACAGGCGGAGCAGCAACGTGTACGGACGCAGCCGTATGCGAAAAATGCGGTGAAAGCTATGGCGAAAAAGCCGAGCATACGGTTGTAGTAGCAGCAGGTAAGAGCGTTACTTGTACGGAAGACGGTCTTACAGAGGGCTCATACTGCTCAGAATGTATGGAAGTAATTGTTTCCCAGGAAGTAATTCCTCACGAGGGACACAAGGAAGTTATTGATGCAATGCGCGAGCCTACTTGTACCCAAAAGGGTCTTACAGAGGGTAAGCATTGTTCAGTATGTGAGGAAGTTCTCGTTGCTCAAAAAGAAATCAGCGCTAACGGTCACACCGAGGTTCCTCACGATGCAAAAGCCCCCACTTGTACGGAAGGCGGCTGGGATGCATACGTAACCTGCTCAAAATGTGATTACACAACTTACGCTGACAAGGCACCTCTCGGTCACGATGAGATTTCTCACGAAGCGAAAGCTCCCACTTGTACCGAGACCGGTTACGAAGCATATGTAACATGCTCAAGATGTAGCTATACAACATACGTTGAAACACCTGCTCTTACACACGATATGGTAACTGATGCAGCAGTTGATGCTACTTGTACAGAAAACGGTCTTACAGAAGGTTCACATTGCTCAAGATGTGACCACAAGGTTGCGCAGGAAGTAGTTGTTGCTCTTGGACACAAGGATGAAGATAACAACTATGCTTGTGATGTTTGCGGCACAGACCTTTGCACAGACCACGTTGAAGAGGTTGTAGCAGGAACCGCTGCAACTTGTACTGAGGCAGGTCTTACAGAAGGTAAGAAGTGTTCAAGATGTGGCGAAATTCTTGTTGAACAGGCAGTTATTCCTGCTACCGGTCACGCATACGCAATAGTGATGGAATGGTCTGCAGATAACTCCACCTGCACAGCTAAGAAGGTTTGCTCTAACGATGCTTCTCACGTTGCTGCAACAGAAACTGGAACGGTTAAAGCAGTAACTCTCACCGTTACTGCTGATAGCATTAATTATACATATGCAGTTGAATTTGCAAATAGCGAATTTAGACCTCAGGTAAAGAATATTTTAACCGACGATGTAACACTTGAGGATAATATCGTTACAATCAATGCTCCCGCTATCGCAGGTAGAGTTGCATCTCACGATTATGTGAAGTTCCCATTCTTCGATGCGGAAGCAACATATACATTTACAATTTACTATTCTGAATGTGACGTTTGGGGCGGAACAAGCGTAAGCACATCCCTTGCAGGTTCAGGTACACTTGAAGATCCTTATCTTATTCAGAGTGGTGCTGACCTTGCGTATATAGCAGAAGTAGTAAATGCGCTTGAAGTAAAAACAGCAGCATTTAGCGGAAATTATTTTGTAATGACAAAATCTATTGACCTTAACGGCCACGAGCTCCATATCGGAACAGGAAGCGGATGGGGTACAAGACAGATATTCGCGGGTTATTTGGAAGGTAATAATTGCTCTATCAGAGGTATCAACAATACATTGTCATTGTTTGGTTGTGTTGAAGGCGGATGGGCAAAGAATCTCAGCCTTTACGGCAATGTTGAAGTTTCTAAGGGAAATGATTCTGTTGGTGTTTTTGTTGGATATCTTCGCTTAGCTCCGTTGGAAAACATCACAAACTATGCTAACATTAACGGTAACGGTAACGTTGGCGGTATAGTTGGTAATATGGAACAAAGCATTGACACACCTTCTACTAACTTGGTTAACTATGGTACTGTAACCGGTGGTCAAAACGTTGGCGGTATTGCCGGATTGCTTGGTAAAACTCTTGCTAACTCTACTAACTGGGGTACTGTAAGCGGTAATAATAATATTGGCGGCGTAGTAGCAAGTCTTTATTGGGCATGTGGTGTAACTAATTGCGCTAACTATGGTACAGTAAGCGGTGAAACCGCTGTGGGCGGTATTGCCGGTGTTAGAAATGGTACTATAGCGGCTACACTTACTAACTGTGTAAACTATAGTAAAGTACTTGGATTTTCTTGTACAAGTACAGGTATTGACGGTATTACATCTGCTGACGTAACAAAGACAGATTGTGTAAATAATGGTGCAGTTGTAGTTCCAGAGCATAGCTTAACTCACGTTGAGGCAGTTGGTGCTACTTGTGAGTCAGCGGGTAACGTAGAATACTATGCTTGCTCGGATTGTGGCAAAAATTATGATGCAGACGGAAAGGTAATTGCTGATGTTATAGTTCCCGCAAAGGGTCACGCTTGGGATGGCGGCGTAGTTTCTGACGGTAAGATTACTTTCATTTGTCAGAACGATGCTTCTCACACAAGAGTGGAAGATGCTAAATATACAGTAACAGTAAATCACTTGAATCTTGATGGCACTGTAGCGGCGGAAGCTGAAGCACTTCAATTTGCTTATAATGAAATTGCTACAATCAATGCAAAAGCAATCGAAGGTTACGTTGCTTCCCACGATTACGTGAAGGTACACGTTCTTGGAGATAACACAGTAACTATTTATTATTCACAGGTTGACGTTTGGGATGGTACAAGCGTAAGCACATCTCTTAAGGGAGCAGGTACTATTGGAGATCCTTTCCTTATTGAGAGCGCGGCAGATTTTGCATATTTTGCAAGCGTAATCAACGCAGTTGAAGGTGCTGCAGGCGTTAACTATAAGGTAACAACATTTAAGGGTCAGTACTTCAAGATGACAAAGAGCATTGACCTTAATGGTCACTCCCTCATTGTTGGTATGCACGCAGGCTGGAATAACTATCAGGGCTTCTTTGGTCACTTTGATGGTAACAACTGTTCAATTAGAGGCATAAATATTGACAACTCTACAGGTACAACATCAACAGCATTGTTTGGATGCATAAATACAGGATCCTTGAAGAATCTTTCTGTTTACGGTAGTGTTAAGGGTAATGCGACAACAGCAGGTGTAGTAGGTTATTCGGTAACAAATGCTACTCTTGAAAATATTACAAGTTACATCAACGTAACATCTGCAAAATCCGGCACTCGTCAGGGTACAGTTGGCGGTATCGTTGCAAACCAGGAAAACAGTGCAGGAGCACTTCTTAACTGTGTAAACTATGGAACAGTTACTTGCGATTCCTATATTGTAGGCGGTATCGTAGGTTCAGGTGGTAAGGATATGACAAACTGTGTAAACTGGGGCAATGTAACAGGTGCTAACGTTTCTGTTGGTGGTATTAGTGGTTCTACTAAGGATAAGGGCACAATCACAGGTTGCATAAACTATGGCACAATCACAGGCGCAACAACAGCATACGGTCAGATTGGTGGTATCGTTGGTACTTGCAATAAGCCCGTAACAAATTGCACAAATTACGGTACAGTTATTGGCGCTACATCTAAGGGTGTAGGTCAGATTTGCGGTAAAAACAGTTCTACAACTACAAATTGCGTTGAAAACGGTACAATTCAGGAATACGTTCCTGCAGAATAATTAACTCAAATGCAAGAAAGGGCCAAGGCCCTTTCTTGCTTTATTTTTATACAAATCCGAGGTTCTGCCTCGGATTTTATTATGAAATTATAAAAAATAGGGAATACTAAACAAAAAAGTTTAAGGTGGTTAGAATATGTCACAAAATAAATCTATTTGGAGTGAAACGGTGGAGAAGCCGCAATTTTCTGCGTTGGAGGGGGATAAGAAAACTGACGTTTTAGTTATTGGAGGCGGTATTGCGGGGGTGCTTTGTCTTCATCGGTTGAAAAATGCGGGGGTGGATGCAATTCTTGTTGAGGCGAAGGAAATATGCGATGGGATAACGAAGAACACAACCGCGAAGCTCACAGTTCAACACGGATTGATATATGATAAGATAATAAAGAAATATGGAAAAGAGGCCGCGGAGATGTATTTTGTTGCGCAGGATAGCGCACTCAAGGAATACAGGAGATTATGTGCGGAGATTAATTGCGATTTTGAGGAAAAGGCATCGTTCGTTTATTCGCTTGACGATTGCAAAAAGATTTTGAGGGAATACGAAGCGTTGCAGAGCATTGGGCGTCCTGCGGTTTTTAGTTCAAAGGCGAATATTCCGCTATCCTTTGCGGGCGCGGTTGGAATTGAGCATCAAGCACAGTTTAATCCGTTGAAATTTTTATATGGGATAGCGAGTGGGCTCCCAATTTTTGAAGATACGAAGGTTATAGAGCTTAGAGGTAACGTTGCGCTGACAAATCGGGGGAAAATTTTGTTTCAAAAAGCGATTGTTGCTACGCATTTTCCGTTTATGAATAAATACGGCAGTTACTTTTTGAAGATGTATCAGCACCGTTCTTACGTTTTGGGGCTTGAGGGAGCACCAGATATTGACGGAATGTACGTTGACGAGGATTTGAAGGGCTTATCTTTTAGAAATTATGAAGGGCTCTTGCTTTTTGGCGGTGGAAGTCATCGCACGGGAAAGCAGGGAGGCGGCTGGCAGGAGCTTCGGGATTTAGCGAAGCTTTATTATCCGCGCGCAAAGGTGGTTACGCAATGGGCGACTCAGGATTGTATAACGCTTGACGGAATACCCTATATTGGGCTATATTCGAGTAAGCTTGCGGATATTTACGTTATTACGGGCTTTAACAAGTGGGGAATGACCTCGTCGATGGCGGGCGCGATGGTTTTAGCGGACTTGGTGGCGGGTAAAAAGAATGATTTTGCAGGTGTTTTTTCACCGCAGAGGAGTATTTTGCATTCGCAATTGCTGTTAAACGGTGCAGAATCTATCTTGAACTTGATTACTCCGACAACACCGAGATGCTCACATCTTGGGTGTGCGCTCAAATACAACAAGCAGGAGCACACCTGGGATTGCCCCTGCCACGGCTCGCGCTTTACAGACAAGGGTGAGGTTATAGACAATCCTGCCACGGACGACAAAAAGAATATTTGATTTTGGGGTTGCTAACGTTTCCTTTTTGTGATACAATAAGAAAAAAGGATTTGGGAGTTTTTATGGCAAAAATTTATTTTAGAAATTCGCTTGGTTGGAAAAACGTATATGCGGCGGTGGGAAATGAAAAGGTTATGCTTACAGCGTGCGAGGGCGAGGATTTTACTTTTGAATTTGAAAGTGAAAAATATCAGAGTGTGTATTTTGAAAACGGGCTTGGTGAAAGGTCGGGGGTGGTTTATCCCGCGTTGCTTTCGATTGGAGTTGAATGCAAGAAAAACGAGGGTATGGGCAAGAATTTGACCTATCTTTTTGCGCAAGGTATTGAAAAGACGGGCAGGGTGGATAATTACGTTCTTTGTGATGAAAAAAATCTTGCTCATCGCAAGGACAAAAGCAAGAAAATCAGCGTTTTTGTGCCCGAAAGCTATGACGGGGTAACTCCGCACGATGTTTTGTATTTTTTCGATGCGCAAAATCTTTTTGCTTTGGCGGGGGATTACACAAAAAATGGCGACCCATACGGCTCGTGGCAGCTTGATGTTGTTTTGAGTGAAATTCACCGCCGGTACAGAAAAAATATCATTGTAGTTGGTATTGACAATGCTGACGAATACAGAAGTCACGAGCTGTTTATGAATCCCGAAAGGTTTGGCGCGCTTTCGCCATTGGCGACGGCTATGCCCGAGGACGATTTTTCAAAGGGCTATCTTGAGGGCTTATCAGATTTTACGGTGGGCACATTGCATTCGTTTATTAAGGAAAAATACTGCGTTAGTGAAAATAATATCGGTATTGGCGGCTCGTCGATGGGCGGTATTGCGGCATTTTATTGCGGTCTTTCTGAGATGGGATTTTATAAATACGTGCTTTCTTACTCGCCCGCTTACGCGCTTTATGAGATGAGCGCGTTTGAGAATTGGTTTGAGGGCTTGGATTTTGCAAAAATCTGCGATAAATTGCCCAAAATTCATATTTATTGCGGCGAGGGTGATCCGCTTGAGAGGTTGCTTGTTGGTGCAGCACGGGAGATGAAGGGTGTTCTTGTGAAATTTGGCTATCCCGAGGATAAGGTTTTTGAAACCTTTGACCTTGAAAAACCGCACAATGAGGAATCTTGGCGACTCGTTTTGCCCGAGAGCTTTGAAAAACTGCTTTAATTTTTGAAATTCTATTGCAAAATCCTTGCGTTTTTGATATAATATTAGGGTACAATATTTTTTCAGAGGTTATATGAAGAGCAATAAATATATTTCAATGCTGCTATTGTTTTTAGCAGCATTCTTTTGGGGATTTGCCTTTACCGCGCAGGATCTCGTTTCGGATATTCCGCCGATAACCGTTGGAATGGTCAGGTGGTTTATCGGCGCGTTCTTTCTTTTCTTTGTTATTATGATTCTCGACAAAGCAACAATGAGCAAGAGAAAGCTCGTTTCAAAGCGCGGTTTGGATTTTACGAAAACCGAAATTCATGGCGGTATTTTGTTGGGCATAATCATTTCTGTTGCATCCGTTTTTCAGCAGATGGGTATAAATCAGGGGACGTCGGGCGGCAAGGCGGCATTTATTACCGCGCTTTACGTGGTGCTTGTTCCGATTTACGCGTTATTTTTAAAAAAGCACGTTAAAATTAACGTTTGGATTGCGGTTTTTGTTGCCGTTGTTGGATTCTATCTTCTTTGCATTAAAAAGGGAGAGGGAATTGTGCCCTCGGATTTTTGGGTGATTTTGAGCGCGATGATTTATCCCATACATATTCTCACGATTGACCATTTTGCGCCCAAATGCGATTGCATAAGAATGTCTTGCTTGCAATTCTTTTTTGCTTTTATTATCAATGGCGCACTTGCGTTTTTGCTTGAAGCTCCCGTGGATTTTGTGGCTATTGGAACGCATATTTTGCCGTTCTTGTATCTTGGCGTGTTTTCAAGCGGAATTGCATACACCTTGCAGATAGTGGGGCAGAAGAACGTTAACCCGACGGTTGCGTCCCTTATTTTGTCGCTTGAATCCGTGTTTGGACTATTAGGCGGAATGGTGATTTTGGGCGATAAGCTCGAAGTTAAGGAGTATATCGGAGCAGGACTTATATTCTTTGCGGTGGTTATTTCGCAGGTTGAATTTAAAAAGAAAAACCGTGTTTAAACACGGTTTTTCTTTTAATCATCTTTTTTGATTTTCGCAAGTGGGTTTTGTTCCATTGCGTTTCGCATATTTTCGTTTGAAACGTGGGTGTAGATTTGCGTTGTGTTGAGCTGCTCATGACCTAAGATGTCCTTGAGCACTCGGACGTCAACGTTGCCGCTTTGATACATAAGGGTTGCGGCGGTGTGGCGGAGCTTGTGAACAGAGAAGTGCTTGGCTTCAAGTCCTGCTAAGTCGAGGTATTTATAGACCATCCATTGAACAGTTTTAACGCTTATGCGCTTATTAAGGCGGCTCAAAAAGAGGGCTTTCGTTTGCACGTTTTCATATTTGGGGCTCAAACGGATTTCGAGATAATCGTGAAGCACCGTTCGGCACGCCTCGTTGAGATAGATAACTCGCTCCTTATTGCCCTTACCGAGAACGCGCAGGGAACGAAGCTCGCGGTCAATATCGTTTAAGTTTATGCCGACAAGCTCGGAAAGTCGCATTCCGCAGTTGAGGAAAAGCGTGAGAATACAGTAATCGCGCTCCTTGGTGTTGGATTCGGGATCGTCGAGAACGGCTTGAAGGAGCAAGAGGGATTCGTCAAGCGTTAAGAATTTCGGCAGAGTTTTCTTGGGTTTTGGGGATTCGATGTTGATTGCGGGATTTTCCTCAAAATAGTTGCGCTTAACCGTGAAATATTTATAGATGCCCTTGATTGCCGAGAGCTTGCGCGCCTTTGCGCTCCACATATTTTTTCGCGTGTCGCTTGTGTAAAAAAGGAATTCGTAAATCTGCTCGGTTTTGACCTTTGAAAGATATTCTGCATCGATGCTCGTTACGTCGATTTGATAGAATTCGTCACTGTCAATTTCGATTTTGTTTTCGATTGCCAAAAGGTAGCGGAAAAACGTTCGAAGGTCGAGCATATATTCGTTTACGGTCTTTTCGGAGGAGCCCTGAATGGTGCGTTTGTATATCGCGAATTGCTGAACATCCTGCGAAAATTCATTAAGTTCGGGGAATGAGCTCATATCATACCTCCAATTATACAAAATTATTTATTTAATTATAACATAGTTTTGCGAGAAAGGGAAGAGGAAAGATAAAAATTTTTTAGAAATATTTTCAAAATTCACTTGACAAAATGCGATATGTGTGGTAATATATATAAGTCGCAGAGAGCGATATGTGCCATTAGCTCAGCTGGATAGAGTGTTTGGCTACGAACCAAAAGGTCAGGGGTTCGAATCCCTTATGGCACGCCAACGAAGGAGATGCAAATGCATCTCCTTTTTTGCTTGATATTTTATACATAACGGACAGTCGAGGACGCCTGTCCCTACGACAGACAACAGTAATTTTTGCGGAGATTATAGCCATATTTATTAACAAAATGGCTATGATTTAAGAAAAACAATTCTCTGACTCGTAGGGACAGGCGTCCTCGACTGTCCGTATTGATATAGACCAATAAAATTTCCAAAATCTATTGCAAAAGGGCGAAATTTGTGATAGAATGATAGTGCCAAACCAACTTAATATTTTGACAAGAGTATTTTTATGCCTTTTTACAAGGGGTAAGTGTACCCTTTTTTAAGCATATATTTTTGCGCTGGTAGAATTTGATAAAATGCAAATTCCACTTGATGCGCAAAAGTTTAGCTTCTCTTGTCATATCAAGTTGGTTTGGCGACTATCGGAGTTTGCGTTTTTGTGCGGTTACTTCGGTAGCCGCACTTTTTATTTGCCGCACAAAAAATTACCCGCCGGGGTTAAACGGAGAAAGGAATAGATATGAAAAATAAAATCATATTCAAATCAATTATTCTTATTCTATTGTTGATTTGTATGCTTACGGTGGTTTCGTGTAGCTTTAGAGGATGCCAAAAGCATAAGCATACATATGAGAAGTTTGTAACCGCGCCAACCTGTACAGAGCAAGGCTATACAACGTATGTTTGTGAATGCGGTGAATCCTACATTGACGATTACGTTAATGCACACTCTTATGAAGCGGTTGTAACAGAACCTACTTGTACGGAGCAGGGTTATACCACTAAATATTGTGAATGCGGAGAAATATACGTTTGCAATTATGTAGAAGCAAGCGGTCATACTTATACCGACGTTGTAGTAGAGCCGACAGAAACAGAAATGGGTTATACGATGCACGTATGCTTCTGCGGTGATTATTACAGAGATAACTACGTAGGTAAAATTGAAGAACTCTATTTCATCCCGCAGTATCATAATGGTGGCATCATTTCTTATACGGTGGGCGGTATCGGAACTGTTTCAAGTACAGATGTAGTAATTCCGGATACTTATAAGAGCAGACCGGTAATTGCTATTGAATATAATGCATTTAAAAATTGCTCAAATTTAAAAAGCATAGAAATAGGAAATGCTGTGACGAGTATTGGTGGTTCCGCATTCGAGGGTTGCTCCTCGCTCACAAGCATAAATATCCCGGACTCCGTGACGAGTATTGGTAATTATACATTCTCTGATTGCTCCTCGCTCACAAGCATAAATATCCCGGACTCCGTGACGAGTATTGGTAATTATGCATTCTCTTATTGCTCCTCGCTCACAAGCATAAATATCCCGGACTACGTGACGAGTATTGGTGATGATGCATTCGCTAATTGCGACTCACTCACAAGCGTAGTAATCCCCGACTACGTGACGAGTATTGGTAATAATGCATTCTATTCTTGCGACTTACTCACAAGCGTAGTAATACCAGACTCCGTGACGAGTATTCGTAATTATGCATTCGCTTATTGCAGCTCGCTCACAAGCATAAATATCCCGGACTACGTGACGAGTATTGGTTATTCTGCATTCTATTCTTGCGACTCGCTCACAAGCATAAATATCCCGGACTACGTGACGAGTATTGGTAAAGAGGCATTCTATTATTGCACCTCGCTTACAAGCGTAGTAATACCCGAATCCGTGACGAGTATTGGTAATAATGCATTCTCTTATTGCTCCTCGCTCACAAGCATAGAGGTAGATGAAAATAACGAGCGTTATTGCTCTATTGACGGTAATCTGTATAACAAAAATGTAACTACTCTTATACAGTATGCAATAGGCAAAACAGATACCTCGTTTACTATTCCCGACTCCGTGACGAGTATTGGTGAGAGGGCATTCTATTATTGCACCTCGCTTACAAGCGTAGTAATACCCGAATCCGTGACGAGTATTGGTAATAATGCATTCTCTAGTTGCCGCTCGCTCACAAGCATAAATATCCCGGACTCCGTGACGAGTATTGGTGAGGGGGCATTCTATTATTGCACCTCGCTCACAAGCGTAGTAATACCCGAATCCGTGACGAGTATTGGTAATAATGCATTCTATTGGTGCACCTCGCTCACAAGCGTAGTAATACCCGACTCCGTGACGCGTATTGGTAATTCTGCATTCTGTGATTGCTCATCGCTTACAAGCATAGAAATCCCCGACTCCGTGACTAGTATTGGCTATCATGCATTCTCTGGTTGCTCATCGCTCACAATTTACTGCGAAGCAGAATCAAAGCCCGGTGGATGGAATAGCTCTTGGAATTCTTCCAACCGTCCCGTCGTTTGGGGTTACAAAGGTGAATAACAAAATATAAAAAACAAAGGGAACTCAAAAGAGTTCCCTTAATTTTATTCAATTTAAACATCAATATCCTTAATATACTCACTGCCGTGTTCGGCGATGAATTTTTTTCTTGCGGCGAGGTCGTCGCCAAGGAGGGTTTCAAACATTACCTCGGTGAGATAGGGGTCGGCGGGGTCAACGGAGATGAGTCGACGTGTTTCGGGGTTCATTGTTGTTTCCCACATCATTTCGGGCTCGTTTTCACCAAGTCCCTTGGAGCGCTGAATAGTATATTTCGTGTTGCCGAGCTTTTTAAGAATTTCCGCTTTTTCAAATTCGTCGAATGCGAAATAGGTTTTATCCTTTGCCGTTATCTCAAAGAGGGGAGTTTCCGCGATGAACACCTTATGCTCCGCAAGGAGAGTTGGGAGCAGGCGGTAGAACAGGGTCAAAAGAAGAGTTCTGATCTGGAAGCCGTCCTCGTCCGCATCGGTACAGAGGATAATTTTTGACCATTTGAGGTCATTGATATCGAATGGGTCAATATTGCCCTTAACCTTGCCCTTGATTTCAACACCGCATCCGATTACGCGGAGGAGGTCGGTGATGATCTCGCTCTTGAAAATCTTTTCATAGGACGATTTCAAGCAGTTAAGAGTTTTACCTCTAACGGGAATGATCGCCTGAAATTCCGCGTTTCTGCCAAGCTTACAGGAGGTCAAAGCAGAGTCACCCTCAACGATGTAAAGCTCGCGCACCGCGGGGTCTTTTGAGCGGCAGTTAACGAACTTTTCAACCTTATTTGCAAAGTCCATTTTGCTCTTTAAGCTCTCTTTGAGCTGAATTCTCGTTTTTTCCGCGGTTTCACGGGAGCGTCTGTTAAGAAGAACCTGATTTGCGAAAATTTCTGCTTCAACGGGATGCTCCATAAAATAGATTTCGAGATTCTTTTTCAAAAATTCCGTCATCGCTTCATAAATGAAGGTATTGGTGATGGATTTTTTCGTTTGGTTCTCGTAGGATGTCATCGTTGAGAAGCTATTGATAACGAGGCAGAGGCAATCCGCGACGTCGGTGAACTGAATTTTTGCTTCGGTTTTATTATATTTATTTGCGTTTTTGATGTATTTATCAAGCGCGTAAACGAAGGCGACCTTAACCGCTTTATCGGGAGAGCCACCGTGCTCCAAAAAGCTGGAGTTATGGTAGTATTCAAGCTTGTTGACGGTGTTTGAAACGCAGAAGGAGAAGTCGGCCTTGAGCTTGTATTCGTCCTTATCGTTTCTGTCGCGTCCTTGAGTTTCAAGGTGCCACAAAACCGGCTCGGTTGCCGCGCTCTCGCCACACATTTCCTTGATATAGTCGGAAATACCGTGCTCATATCTGAAGGATTTTTTAGAGAACTTTTTGTTATCCTCTTCAACGTTGAGCTCAAATTCAATGCCTGAATTGATTACCGCCTGACGGTGCAGGGTTTCCTCAAAGAAGGAGTGGGGAATATTAATATCCGTGAAAACGTCGAGGTCGGGCTTCCAACGGATAACCGTACCCGTGCGCTTTTCTCCCTTTGTGAGCTCGCGCGTTTCAAGCTCACTCACGGGCTCGCCCTTTCTAAAGTGAATGGAGCGCTCGTACGTTCCGTCATAGGAATAAACGTCCATATACTCGGAGCTATACTGCGTTGCGCACGCGCCAAGACCGTTAAGACCGAGGGAGTATTCGTATGCGGATTCCTCGTTGTTATTATCATATTTACCGCCCGCGTAAAGCTCACAGTAAATAAGATCCCAGTTCCATCTGCCCTCGGCTTCGTTATAGCCAAGCGGTACGCCACGTCCGTGGTCGTCAACCTCTATGGAGTGGTCCTTATATGCAGTTACCTTGATAACGTTGCCGTGGCCCTCGCGCGCCTCGTCAACGGAGTTTGAAAGTATTTCAAAGAATGAGTGCTCGCAGCCCTCAAGTCCGTCGGAGCCGAAGATTACGCCGGGACGCAATCTGACACGGTCCGCGCCCTTTAACGCCTTGATGCTTTGGTTATCATATTGCGGTGTGGTATTCTTACTTCTTGCCATTTTTATCTCCAAAAGTATAATAATCTATATAATAATATAATTATACCAAAAAATTTCACGTTTGAAAAGGGCTTTTTATAAAAAAATCAAGAAAAATCAACAATTTTTCTATTGCAAAATGCGAGGAAAAGAGATATAATATAAAATAGGTATTTTTGTTTTTTGGAGGTTGATATGAAAACGGTTGAGCTCATTAAAAACAGAATAAAAAATGCGCGGTGCGCGGTGCTTGGGTTCGGTGTTTCAAACGTTCCGCTCGTTGAACTTTTGATAGAGTGCGGGGACGAGATTACCGTGCACGATAAGAAGGATATTGAGAAGCTTGGCGAAAAAGCGAGGTTATTTGCAGACAAGGGCGTTCGCTTTGTGACCGGGGAGAATTATCTTGACGTAATTGATGCGGATATTATTTTTCGTTCGCCCGGTATTCGCCCCGATTATGAGGGAATAAAGCGTGCGGTTGAAAACGGCGCGGAATTGACTTCTGAAATGGAGCTTTTTTTGGAGCTTACGCCTGCTTATATCCTCGGTGTCACGGGAAGCGACGGAAAAACCACCACCACAACGATTGCTTATAAATTACTCGAAAAGAAATATGAAAACAGCGATAGAAAAATATACGTTGGCGGAAATATCGGCACTCCATTGCTTTCTAAAGTGGGAGAGATGACCGAGAGGGATATTTGCGTGCTTGAGCTTTCAAGCTTTCAGCTTTTCACTATGAAAAGGTCGCCTCACAGGGCGGTTATTACCAATCTTTCGCCCAATCATCTTGATTGGCATAAAGGTATGGCGGAGTACGTTGAGGCGAAGACGAATATTTACAAGCGCGGTTGTGAAATGCTTACACTTAACGGAAATAACGAGTTATCCAAAGCGCTTTCGGTTGCGGATGATATTGAATTGGCTTTGTTTTCTGCGGATTATTCTTATGAGGACATTGTGGAGAAATATAAAGACAAACCCGAGGAAAAATCGAAATCCGCGATGTTTATTTATGACGGTCATATTTACCGTTATTATAACAACCACGTTTTGAAGGTGCTTGACCTTAATTCGATTTTGATTCCCGGCAAGCATAATATAGAAAACTATATGGCGGCTATTTCGCTAACGTGGGGAATGATTCCTGAGCAAATTATCAAACATATTGCAAAAACCTTTGGCGGTGTGGAGCATCGTCTTGAGATTGTGCGTGAGCTTGAGGGTGTTATATATATCAACAGCTCGATTGATTCAAGTCCAACGCGGACGGCGGCGGCGCTTTCCGCTTTGCCTATTAAACCCATCGTTATTTGCGGAGGTTATGATAAAAATATACCCTTTGAGCCGCTTGCGGACGCGCTCAACGAGAGGGCGAGGGCGGTTGTTTTGACGGGTGCGACGGCAGAAAAGATTTATGATGCTTTGAAGCAAAGCAGCTCCCAAATTGAAATTCATATTGAAAAGGATTTTGAGAGAGCGGTTATTAAGGCGAGAAGCATTGCGAAAAAGAACGATATAGTTTTGTTATCACCCGCATGCGCGAGCTTTGATGCATTTGATAACTTTATGCAGCGCGGAAACAGATTTAAAGAGATTGTAAACAGTTTTAATTAGATTGGAGAAAATTATGGAACTTAAAAAGTTGATTGTGGATCTTTCGGGTCTTATGTCCATTGGCGGATTTGAAAGATTTGAAAGGGAAAGGCTCCTTTCCCTCGTAGGAGATGAGTTTGACGAAAATTATCTTGACAACGTTGGAAATCAGATTTTCGTTAAGAAATGCGGTAGGGAAAATGCCCCAAAAATTATGCTTGACGCACATATGGACGAAATTGGTATGTACGTTACCGAAATTCTTGACGGAGGTTTTCTTCGCGTTATTAATATCGGTGGCATTGACACCCATATTTTGCAGGCGAGTGACGTTATTATCTATGGAAAGGAAGAAAGACTTTTCGGTGTTATTGCATCGACTCCGCCACATCTTGCAAGCGGTGACGGCAAAAAGTTACCGGCGATTGACGAGCTTTTGATTGATACTTGTCTTACAAAGGAAGAGCTTGAAGGTAAAATCAGAGTTGGTACGCCCGTTGGATTTGCTCCCAAATACACGGAAATTCTTAACAACAAGATTATGGGCAAGAGCTTTGACGATAAGGCGTGTGCGGCTTGTGCGCTTTATGCGGCGGCTACTACTCCTCGCGAAGAGCTTGCTGGTGACGTTTACGTTATGCTTTCCTGCTGTGAGGAGGTTACAGGAATGGTTGCTCCCGGTGCGTATGCGTTAAATCCCGACTATGCTATGAGCATTGACGTAAATCTCGGAAGAGTGCCCGGCACGAAGAAGGAGGAGACGGTTGAGCTTGCTAAAGGTCCTTCTATAACCATTTCTGCGGTTACTGACAGAAAATTAACCAATATGCTTATTGACGCGGCAAAGGAAAAGGAGATTCCTTATCAGATTTTCGTTTCTCCCACTCACACGGGAACGAATGCGGTTTCAATTCAGCTTGCACGCGAGGGCATTCCTACGGTTGACGTTGGACTTCCTCTTGCATCGATGCACACATATAATGAAATCATTTCACTTGATGATACAAAAACACTTTGCGATCTTATTACGGCATTCATTACCGATGAAAAAATCGCTAAAGAATATGCGCAGGGAGGACTTGTTTTATGAAATTGCACGGCAGAGAATTATTAGAATACCTTTGTCAGAAATTCGGTCCTACGGGCTTTGAACATGAGGTTGCCGACGCTATCGTTGAGCAGCTTGGTGACGATTGCGATAAAATCGTTAAGGATACCTTTGGTAACGTTTATGCGCTTATTAAGGGTGCGAGTGACGATAGAGTTATGATTTCATCCCATATGGATGAGGTCGGCTTTATGATTACCGACATTGACGGTGACGGATACATTAAATTCTCAAATCTTGGCGGTATTGACCCCAAGGTGCTTTACGGCAAGCAGGTTATTCTCGGTAACGAGAAAACGAAGATAAACGGTGTTATTGCCGCAAAGGCAATTCACCACAAGCGCAGGGAGGACAGATTTTCGGTTACTCCCATTAAGGAGATGTATATTGATATTGGAGCAAAGGATGCTGACGAAGCGAAGGAGTACGTTAACATTGGTGATTTCGGTGTATTTAATTCCAATTTCGTTTTCTTTGGTACTGATAACAAGTATGCAAAGGGCAAGGCAATCGACGACAGAGCGGGCTGCTGCGCTATGATTGAAACGATAAGAAAAATAAGAGAGAATAATATCACGCTTCCTTTTGACACGTACTTCTGCTTTACGGTTAGAGAAGAGGTGGGTCTTTCGGGCGCAAGAGTTGCCGCGGAAAAGGTTAAGCCCTCGCGCGCTATCATCCTCGAAAGCACCGCTATCGGTGATATTGCGGGCGCGCCTGCGCACAAGAGAGTTGCCGACGTTGGAAGCGGCGGAGTTATTTCGCTTATGGACAGATCAACTATCTACGATACCGATTTCGTTAATTTTACCCTTGATACTGCAAAAAATAACGGTATTAAGGCGCAGGTTAAGAGATACGTTTCGGGCGGAAACGATGCAGGCCATATTCACAAATCGGGCAAGGGCGTAAAATGTGTTGCCATTTCAATGGGAACAAGATATTTGCATTCACCGGCTTGCGTTGCAAGTATGGAGGATTATGAATCAATAAGAGAGCTTGTTTTTGCAATGCTCAACAATATGAAGGCGGAGGTTTAAATTATGTATAATACACTTAAAGCTATTACACTCGTTCACGGTGTTTCGGGTAAGGAGCATCGCGTTGCGAATACAATTAAGGAAATGATCGCGCCCTATTGCGATGAGGCGCATATCGATGCTATGGGTAATCTTATCGCGCTTAAGCGCGGTAACGGAGCAAATCCTAAAAAGGTTTTGCTTTGCGGTCATATGGACGAAATCGGTTTTATCGTTAACTTTGTTGAGGATAACGGATTTATCCGAGTTGCTCCCATTGGCGGTATAAACTGGGTTGCTTGCGCTTTTGGTGACGTTGTGTCCGACAAGGGCGTTCGCGGTGTGCTCGTTCCTAATTCGGGCACGAAGGCGGCAGATTTTGCTCCCGACCTTTTCTACATAGACATTGGTGCGGACAGTAAGAAGAACGCAGAAAGAAAGGTTAAGATTGGTGATACCTTCGTTCTCAAATCCAATCTTACAAAGCTCAATTCAAGCAGAGTTGTCGGACGTCCTCTTGACGATAGAGCAGGTTGCGGAATTGTGCTTGAAATTGCAAAGAAAATTGCAAAAGAACCCGTAGCTGATGACGTTTATTACGTATTCAGCGTTCAGGAGGAGGTTGGATGCCGCGGCTCAAAGACCGCTGCGTTTACAATTGCTCCCGATGTTTCGCTCACCTTTGACGTAACCGGCACGGGTGATACTGCGGGCTCTAAGCCGATGGCGGTTAAGCTCGGCGGCGGTGCGGCTATAAAGATTAAGGATATGTCCGTTATTTGTGATAGCGAAGTGGTGGACAAGCTTACTCGCATCGCAAAGGAAAAAAATATTAAGAGTCAGCACGAAATTCTTGCATACGGCGGAACTGATACGTCTTCCATTCAGATGACGGGTGCAGGATGCCGCGCGGGTGCTATTTCAATCCCCTCAAGATATATTCACTCGGGTGTTGAAATGATTGATATGAACGATTACAAGGCGTGCATAGACCTTGCGGTAGAATTTATTAAGGAATAATTGATATGGAATTTTCAAATAAGATATTAGAGCTTGTCGCAGAGGCGGAAATAGCTCTTAAGGATACCTTTGCGGAGATTGACAGAGTTTCTTTTAGCAATACCCAAAGGGTGATGAATGCCTTTGCTGAGCATCGCGTTTCCGACGGTATGTTCGCTTCAACGAGTGGATATGGCTACGATGACAAGGGCAGGGATGTGCTTGACGAGATTTGGGCGGATGTGTTTGGCTGTGAAGCGGCGCTTGTCAGACATTCAATTGCGAATGGAACACACGCTCTGACTATTGGTCTTTTCGGACTTTTGCGCCCGGGCGATATTATGCTCTCGGTTGCAGGTAAGCCCTATGACACTCTTGAGGAGGTTATAGGTATTGTTGGCGAATCAGGAAACGGCTCTTTGAAGGATTTTGGCGTGCAATATCGCCAAATAGAGCTTAAGGAGGACGGCACATTTGATTTTGATGCGGTTGGAAGAGAATTAAAGGTTAACGCGCAGAAGATTAAAATGGTATTCATTCAACGCTCGAAGGGTTATCTCAACCGCAGAACACTTACGGTTGATGAAATCGGCGAAATGGCGCGTTTTGTTAAATCGCTTTCGCCCGATACCTTCGTTGTGGTTGATAACTGCTACGGCGAATTCGTTGAAGAAAAAGAACCCACGGCAGTTGGCGCGGATCTTTGCATTGGCTCGCTTATTAAAAATCCCGGTGGCGGTATGGCTGAAACGGGTGGATATTTTGCAGGATCTAAAAAGGCGGTTGAGCTTGTTTCTTATCGCTTGACGTCTCCCGGTACGGGCGCGGAGGTTGGCGCGACCATTGGGCAGAACAAGAATATGTATAAGGGACTTTTCTATGCTCCGCATACAACCGCGCAGGCACTCAAAACGGGTTATCTTGCGGCATATATGTTTGAAAAAATGGGTTATAATGCTGCTCCCAAATGGAACGAAAAGCGATCTGATATTATTCAGTCCGTTATTACGGGCGACCCCGAAATCCTTTGTGCTTTTTGTCGCGGAATTCAGGCGGGCTCTCCCGTTGATGCTTTTGTAACGCCTGAACCTTGGGATATGCCCGGCTATACGGATAAGGTTATTATGGCGGCGGGGGCTTTTACGCAGGGCTCTTCCATTGAGCTTTCCGCAGACGGACCGATTAGACCTCCATATACTGTATATTTCCAAGGCGGTCTTACATACGAAAGCGGAAAAATCGGTATTATGAGCGCGGCACAGACCGTTATGGAGCTTAAGAAATGAGAGAAATATATTTAGATAACAGCGCAACTACTCCGATTTGCGAGGAAGCAAAGAGAAAGATGCTTGAAGCGATTGAGTGCTATGGCAATCCATCCTCGCTTCATAAAAAGGGCTTTGAATCCTCGAAAATGATTGACGAGGCGCGCTCGAAAATTCTTGCTTCGCTCTTTGTCAGAGGGGGCAAGGCAGAAAATCTTATTTTCACCGCGGGGGGAACTGAAGCGGATAATCTTGCGCTGACGGGTGTTGCTTATGCAAAAGCTCGCAGGGTGAACAGGATTATTACTACAGATTCGGAGCATTCCGCTATTGATAACACACTGAAAATGCTTGAAAACGATGGCTTTGAGGTTATTCGTCTTTCAACAAAGGGTGGAGTTATCGATATTGACGAGTTTAAATCGCATATGAACAAGAATACTCTCCTTGTTTCCATTATGCACGTTAATAACGAAACGGGCGCGGTTTATAATATCAAAGAATGCTTTAAAACTGCAAAGCAGGTAAATCCCGATGTTGTCACGCACACCGATGCGGTGCAATCCTATATGAAAATGAAGGTTTCACCCGTTGAGCTTTCTGCGGATTTGATTAGTGTCAGTGCCCACAAAATTCACGGTCCGAAGGGCGTTGGCGCGCTGTACGTTAGCCCTGAGGTTATCAAGAAAAAGCAATTAAAACCCATTATTTACGGTGGTGGACAGGAATTCGGCTTCCGTTCGGGAACTGAAAATCTTGTTGGTATTGCGGGCTTTGGCGCGGCGGCTGAAAGGGGATTTAAGAATATTTCAAGAGATGTTTCTGTTATGCGTGAGCTTCGCATCTTCGCTATTGAAAAGCTTTCATCACTTGACGTTAGGCTTAATTTACCGCAAGGTGAGTGCGCTCCGCATATTATAAATATAACCCTACCTTCAATTAAGAGCGAAACGATGCTTCATCACCTATCTGCGAGCGGAATTTACGTTTCGAGTGGCTCGGCTTGTTCTTCAAATTCTGCAACGAAGAAGGTAAGCAGGGCACTTCGCGGATTTGGGCTTTCCGATTTTGAAGCGGATTGCTCGATGAGAATCAGTTTTTCTCCTTTTAATACGAAAGAGGAGATTGATGAGCTGATTAATAATCTTGAAACCGGTATTCAAAAGTTAGTAAAAATCAAATAAAAAATGAGGGGCTGTCTCGGTTAGATGCAGAAGACGTGAGTTCGTTCTCGTCGGCGTACAAGGGCGGGCAAGACAGAATGATACAAACTCGCTATAAAGCCGCTCCTTTAAGCGCTTTGAGCACTTGTCCCTCTTGCAAAGACCACATGCCAAGCACCCAAATCATCTTAAATTAATCGGCTTTGGAGTCCTGCGGATTTTTAAGAGCGCAGATTTTTATGCAGTAAAAGCAAAA
>JAFVRQ010000006.1 GCA_017504245.1 Clostridia bacterium
CGCGTAAGGATGGTATCGTGCTTTCAAAACCGATAATTCGTTTGCGAATTATCGAAAATTTACGCATAATCTGAACACACCAAGCGATTGTTTTGACCCACTTTTTTCAAAAGTGGGCGCCCGCCGCGTAGGCGATCTTAACTTTAACTAACTTTTTCATCTCCCCGATAAATCCTAATTTATCATCGAATGATACTACTCGCGAAGCGAATATCACTTGGCGAAAGCCAAATATCACCGCGCAGCAATATAACTCGCCGTAAGGCAAATATAACTGCGGTGCTTCGCACCGCCACCCCTCCCCAACCGACAAAAAGCACGCGCCCGAGGGCGCGTGCTAAATTGAATCAATGTTTGATTGTTTTAATTAGAGATTAACCACAAAATTCGATTGTGTTAACCATCGCACGGTATCCACCACTAACTGTTGTGAAAGATACTGTCTTATTTACAGTTGTATCAATCTCAATTTCGGTATATTCACCGTTATTAGAAGCGGTTGTAATCGTGTAAGATGTTCCGTTTACAGTAATCTTCGTTGTATTAGCTTTGTACTGAGCAACACAGATAACAACTTTAGTTACATCATCAGGAACTGTAAAACTAAATGAACCTGCTTTGCTTGAAGCACCAAGCTTAATACAAGAGTTGCCCTTTGCATCTCTTGCACCTGTATAAACATTTGACATAGAATCAAGAGTAAGTGTATAATTGTCATTCGTTTCACTATAAGACGTCTTTGATGAACCATCACTATGAGACGCGGAACCGTCTTCACCGAATGTGAATGTTGCAAGAGTTTCGGGCTCTGTAGGTTCAGCATCACCACCGGATGTGCCGTCATTATATACGTAGAATGCAAGAGTTTGTTCTGCAGTATTTCCGGTTGTATTAGTGTAACAACGAACATCGGGGGTTGTTGTGTAAACACCAACATAACGGCTTGTTGCTGTATTCTTGAGGTAACCGGATGTTGCGTCAATAGTAAATACCTTGTTTGCATTTGTACCCACACGAACACCGTTGTTTGTAGATGTACAGTAGAGCCATGTTGCAGTTGTTCCGTTAGGATAGATTGTCAAATTACCATTATCGTTGGAGATGTTCCATTTGAGAGCATCAGCAATTTCACATGTTAATTGATTGCCATTAACAGTAACAACCACCGCCGCTGGAGCAGAAGATGAACCGTTAGCACTACTCAAAGCCCAAGTGGTATCGTCCTTTGTCCAAACGATAACAACAATGTCGGTTGCTTCAATGTCAGCAAGGTCGGTTTTTACCCAACCTTCTTTTCTAGGTGTTTCAGGTTCGGGATCGGGTGTTGTACCTCCTATTGTATTACCGCAGTTTTCACAAACACCGTTTTCGGTTGTGTGACCGAGAGCTTCAACTTCGTTTGTGCTTACAGTTTGACCACAATCATCACAAGTAACTGTTACAGAACCTGCTACTGTACAAGTTGCAGCAACTGTTGTTGTAGTTGTATTAACGTGACCTGTTGCAGCAACTGTATTATCAGTATAACTATGACCACACTCTGTACATGTATAAGTTGTATAACCCTCTACTGTACATGTAGGAGCAGTTACAACGGAGTTGTAGCTGTGTTCGCAAGGTTTTACAGGAATAAGTGTAAGGTTTTGTTTCTGACCTGACTTGTACCAAGCGAAATAGTTACTACCTGTGTTTTGGTTAAGAGCTAAATATCTTTCCGCATCGCTTGCAGTAAAGTGAATATTATAAGTTCCGTCCTCTTTCTTATCAACAGTCAATTTAAGAGCATCTTCTTTAGCAACCAATATACCGGAGTTATCGCTTGTCCAACCAAGATAGTTGTTTCCATTTACACCTTCAGCATAAATGCTATATGTACCATCTTCATTCTTTTCAAGAGCGAAAATCTTATCTTTCTCTCCGCTATTTATCAATGAGGGGAGTTCAGTAAGATCGGAATCTATTGCTTGGTATCTCTTTGTACTTGCAGTTCCCAAACTGTTTGTCATATAGAAGTAATTGCCGCTTGTACGAATAGTTGCAATATAATATCTACCTGAATAGTCAAATTCTGTTGAATCAATTGCACCACATACTGAGCAAATGCCGTCTACATAATCATGTCCAAGAGCTTCTTCTCCCTCTTCTTTATAACTCTCTTCACATCTAGAGCATTTGTAAGTTACATAACCTGCATCTGTACAAGTTGGCGCAGTTTCTTTGCTTACATAATTATGTCCAAGCGCTGAATCTTCAATCACGTTGCTACACATTGAACAAATTGCATTATCTTCACAAGTTGCACCGAATGCGAATTCCTTACAATCGTGTGCTTCTATAATATTATCACTTGCTACGAGCTTGTAAATAGTGATATCTTTCTGACCCGATTCATAACAAGAGAAGATCGAGCTTGTGCTGTTATGTTTTAACAAATTATGTGTATATTCGCCCTGTGCTTGGATTGTAGCCACACCGTTTTCAATAGTAATTAACCAGCTACCATCATTGGTCAAGTTATTTTGTGTCTTCAAGTAGTTAGAACTTGAGCTTGCTGCATAAAGGTAACCATCTACAACATTGAAAGCAAATGTTCCATCAATGTTACCTTTTTCAAGAGTGATAATTTGTACGTTATCGTTAATGGTTACCGTACCATCAGCATTTTTAAAGATTGCAACTTGATTTCTATTGTTATTGTTTTGTGTTGTGCCCAAAGCAACATTTGAATCAAATGCAACGATAATAATCTTATCACCAACTTCAAGAGTGGAATCTTCAGTTACCAATTCCCACTTTTGAATCTTATATGCTCCACATTCACACTTATTACTATCACCAAAACTGTGCTCGTGTATTTCACCGCCAACTGTGTATGTTTTGCCATCTTCCAAATCAGCAAGAGTGAATTGAACTTCGTTTTCACCATCTGCAACAATCTTGAAGCTATCAGCATAAGCAGGAAGTTCAACCTTGTATACGTTGTAAGATGACAAGTACATTCCGCTCATATCAATACCGTTATCATCAATATTTGTCCAAGTATCGTCGCCGTGCTTATACCAATAATGGAGTTTAAGGTTTTCCCATTCGAGATTATTTTGAATATAAATTGTCTTTGTATTTTTATTGATTACAGTTACGCCTTCGTGCTCCGCTTGTCCGTACATACCACGGTCAGCGCCGTAGAGCTGGTTGAAGGTGATTACAACGTGGTCGGTAGCAACTTTTTCAAGCTCTTCTGGTGAAAGTTCACTAACTGCAGTAGTTACGCCCTCAACTGTATGTGTAGGCACACCGTATCTGATATTAGAGAATGCATCGCAGTAATTGCCTTCTTCTGCTCTTACCCAAGGATAATTTCTACCCGTAGCATTATCCTGGTTTTCAAATTCGTAGTAGTTGTATTCTGTCCAATCACCGTAGTAAACGTTGACGTTAACACAAGTCAAGAAGTTTGCGGTTGCAATACCTGAATGTCTACCGTCGGAGTATGGCTCCTCGGTATGACCGATAAGCATTCCGCAACCGCGGAATGCGTACCACTGGTAAGCGGAAACAACGTCATTATAAACGTCCATAACGGGTGCGGAAACAACGTTTTCCATCAAAACAGTTGCATCTCCCCACTTACCGCCGACAACACCGCCCATTCCGCAGCCAAAGGATCCCCAAAGGCCCGAAACCGTAACGGTTGAGTCGATCGTAATATTCTTAAACGTGTGGCTATAGCCATCTCCGTTAGTATCAACGCCGTATGAAACCTCACCAACAAGGCCGCCTGTGTAACGGTTGTAGTTAGCGACATTTGCATTTGTGATTACGATGTTTTCAAAATGGCACTCGCCCTGCGCGTAGCCAACTACAATACCCATATCAACACATTCAAATACGATTTCCGCACCACTTATGGCAAGATTTTTGATTGTTGCATTCTTAATGGATGCAAATAAACCTGCACCTGCTGTGCTATATGTGTATGTACCGTAATTTGTCTTGTCGGGGTCAAGTTCCCAACAATTCTGATAGAGGTTGTAGATTGTGTGATTTCCACCGTCGAATGTACCCATAAATACGGTGTTATTATCTACTTCATCAACAACTTTCTCTTCATTCCAATAACCAAAACCGATGGGATCAAAAGGAATATTTGCAAGGTCGATGTCTTTAGCAAGCTTTACATATTCAGCTTCAAATGTTCTACCACCGTCAACTTGCGCTCTAAAATATGCAAGTTGTGCAGCTGTTTCGATGATATAGGGGTCTTCTTCAGTACCTGTACCCTTGGCGAAACCTTCTGCAGCTGTTCCATCCCAAACGTCAGCAGTTGACTTAACTGCAGTGAATACGGAGAAAGATGCAACGTAGATTGTCACTTCGCCTGTTTCTTCGTTATAGTAGTACTGATTGTGAATTGCGAAATTGGTTACGTCACTAACTCTTGTCATAAGGTTAGCAACGCCGTTTTCCGTGTGATAGAGCTTGAGTTCAGTTGCGCCAAGTCCTGATTCGAGGATCGCGCCAAGCTTAACGATCATAGGAACTGTGTTGTCAGCCGCAACGCCCTTGATATGAACGTCGAGATTTGAAAGCGCTTCGCCAAACGTTTCGTCCTCAACCTTCTTAACCGAAAGAGCAAGAGAGGATGCGCCGCTTTCAACCTTAACGTCCGCGGGAACGAGCGCGCCCATTTCTGCGCCGCCGATTACCACGTCACTTGCGAGCGTGCCGTAAATAAGACCATCGCTCAAAATATCAGTTGATGCGGAGAAGATTACGTTAGGGTCAACGGGATCTTCTATGGGTTCGTCTTCAACCACGTCACCTGTTGTGGTGGTGGTTGTGGTTGTTGTGGTGGGCTTTGTTGTTACCTCACCGTTCGTTGTAGTGCCTACGTTGTGATTATGATCAGTTTCCTGAAAGCACGCGGTGAGACCACCAACGAGCATAACAAGACAGATCATAAGAGCAAGCACTCTTGTGAAAATAGAGTTGTTAGTCATAATGTTTTTCCTTTCTAAGATTATGTGAACTAAATTTTCAGTAACGAAAAAGCACAATTTTTATGCCCTTTCGTTACCGCCACATAATATAGTGAAAAATCAAACGATAAACACAATATATTGTTATCACAGCTTTTATATTATCATATAAAAATACCAAAATCAAGTGATTTCGAAAAAAATTAATCACTGTTAATTAACCTTGTTTATAAATGCCAAAAAGCCGCCGAATTATCACTCGGCGGCTATACATTTTAACTAATATTCAAGGGCATCAAGCTCTGCAAGTGCTTCGGCAACGAACTTCGGCAAAAGCTTGCCATAGGTCATATTTTTCTCATCGTTGCTTCCCTGCACGCGCGTTAAAATTATGCCTTGAAGCTCGTTTTTGGGCTCGTTTTTCTTATAAATTACGTTGTCAATTTCAACAATAACGGGCTCTCTTCCAACCTTAACCGTAACGTCGGAGGCGCAAATATCGCGGAATTTTATGCGCATTTCTCTGCTTTCGGGCAAAATTTCATTCTCAGCGGGCGGAGTAATCGTAAGCGTTAATTTGCCGTTTTCCTCAACGAGCGAAATTTCCGTCAGAGCAAATTTCCCGTCCTTGTAGGCAAGCGTTTCGCCATCGTCCTCATACAAGGAATACTCACCGTTTCCGCGCCAAACGTGAATTTCGAGCGGTTGGTCGAGCGAGAGATCGTTGCTTCTTCCGTTTTTGTACATAGGCACTATAGCACCTGCAGGTGCGAGCACGGGAATGGAGTCAATATCGCGATACATCTTCACCCATCTGCCACCCGTATATATTCTGCCGTTGAAAATATCCGTCCATCTGCCCTCGGGGAGCCAAACGTCAACGCTCGCAAGGGTGAGCTTCTTATCCGACGGCTTCGTGATCGGGCAAACTATGAGTGAACCACCGAAAATGAACTGATTTTTCGCTTTATATGCATCGTCGCAATCGTATCTGTAGTACATCGGCATACAAATCGGCTCACCGTATTTGTGCGTGCGGTAGTTTGCGGTATAAAGATACGGAATGAGCTTGTGGCGAAGGCGCAAAAATCTCTCGGACACCTCGCAAACCGCAAAGCTTCGTTTCCAGGGCTCCTTGCCCATAAACTCGGAGTTTGAGGAGTGAAGTCGGTTTATCGGGCTGAAAACACCGAGCTGAAGCCAACGGAGATAGAGCTCGTCATCCTGAACACCGTGCATATGACCGCCAATATCGTGGCTCCACCAGGTGTAGCCCGCATTTGCGGCACAATTTGTGAAATAGGGCTGAAAATCAAGACTCTTCCAGGTGCAATGCGTGTCACCCGAAAATCCGAGCGGATAACGGTGAGAGCCAAGCCCCGCGTAACGCGAAAGAATCATCGGGCGCTTGCCGTCTCTTGCGGAATCGAGATAGTGATAGTGATTGAGCGCCCAAAGGGGATCGAGCCCCTCGATTTTGGTCTTCGTTCCCTGCTGCCAATCTATCCACCAAAAGTCAACGCCCTCTCTTTCAAGCGGGTGGTGGAGGCATTCAAAATATGCCTTAACGAAATCCTTATCCGTTATGTCAAAGGGGATAAGCTCCTTCTTTTCGGGGTCCTTGCCGAGCGCCTTGCACATATCCCCGTATGCGTCCTCAAAGAATCTGACGCCCTGCGAGGGATGAATGTTTAAGGGAACCTTAAAGCCCTTTTCGTGAAGCCACGAGAGAAGCTCAACGTGGTCGGGGAAAAGCTCGGTATTCCAGGAATAGCCCGTCCAACCGTGCGCAATTGCGTTAAATACCGCCTCAGACACGGATTTCGGGTCGCACTCGCCCGCCTCCTTGCCAAATCGCTTGATAACGTCAACCCAATGCCAGTCCATATCAATGGTGGCAACGGTTATAGGCAGCTCCCTATCGATAAATTTCTGCATAAGCGCGCGGTATTCCTCCTGCGTGTATGCTCTGTATCTGCTCCACCAGTTTCCGAGCGCGTATTTGGGGATAAGCGGCACCTCGCCCGTGAGCTTAAAGAAATCCTGAAGCTCTGCAAGATAATCGTGACCGTATGCAAACCAATATCTGTCGGAGCATTTTTGACGTGGGGTGGGAGTGCCGTCCTCACCTATAACGAGGGATTTGCTATCGTCAAGAATAGCAGTGCCGCCGCGCGAGGTAATGCCATCGTCGAGCTTCGTTGCGCCGTTCACCGTGTCGAGCGTTCGCGCAGTGCCGGGGAGAACGTTCGCGCCGAATTTTCTAACGCATTCGCCCGATTTGAGATGCGCGTAGGTCACGTCACCGTTGCTCAACGAAACGCTGAACAAAACGTCCTCGGTTTGAATATTTATTCGGCTTTTATCCTCAACAATCGTGTATTTTACCTCATCAAAATACCTGTTTTGAACTGTCTGCGTGGGCAAATCCGTAAAATTACCCTTCTCCGTTCTCAAAAGTCGGGACGTGAGCAGCGAAATTCTTAAATTTTTCTTTTCATAAATAATCATAATGCTCTCCTTTATTTCAAAACAACATTTTCTTTTTTGAGTATCCCCTCAAGCTGCTTCAATGTGTATTCCGTCGCGTCGAACGAAAGCCCCGAGGGGCGATATTGCTTGGTGGAGCTATCATAGAAGATAACCTCAACCGCGCCGTCGAAAATTTCAACAAGATTTTTCGCCTTGGCAAATTCAAGGCAGGAAAAATCGGGCACTCGAAGATAGAGCTTTTTCGCCTTTTGCGGCGCGCCAAAGCTCTGCGCCTGCGTTTCTTTTCGCGGCTCTTCCCTTCTTGCGTTCGGTTTCGTCGGTTGATATTCACCGTTCCTTTGAAGCGGCTCAACGCTTGAAACGATGAATTTCACATCCTCGTCCTCACGCGATTGAACGTAACCGCCAACCAAAACGGCAATATCCTCTCTTATCTTATAGGAAATCTGCGAATAGGTGCGCGCAAAGGCGATGCACTCAATTTCGCCATACCTATCCCCGAGCTCGAAAAACGCCATTTTGTCGCCGTTTTTTGTGTGCTTAACGGTTATTGAATTGATAATTCCAACAATATTCTTAAACTTTCGCTCTCCGCCCTGCTCCTCTGCGCCAAGCGAAACGATCTGCTCATAATTGATATTATCAATATGCTCGCGGTATGCGTCAAGCGGATGCCCCGAGAAGTAAAGCCCCGTTGACTCCTTCTCCTGCGAAAGCTTTATGGATAGCGGAATTTCGGGCAGGTCGGGATAATTAAAATCAAGCCCCGCATCAAGTCCACCCGCCATTGAGAAAAAGTCGAGCTGACCTGCAATGTTGTTGCCTCTCTTACTCGTTGCGCCATCAATTATAGTCTCAAATGAAGCCATCAACTGACTTCTGCGCTTTCCGAGGCGGTCCATCGCGCCGCTCTTTATAAGCGACTCAACCTGCCGCTTGTTCATATCGTAATCGCTCATTCGGTCAACGAAATCGTCAAAGGACGAAAAGGGTCTTCTCTTTCGCTCCTTTATCGCGTTTGCAACGAAGCTCTGCCCTACGTTTTTGATAGCCAAAAGTCCGAAGCGGATATTATTTTCACTAACGTGGAAATACATCTCGCTCTTGTTTATATCGGGCGGCAGAACACCGATTCCGAGCTTTGCGCAGTCGGAAATGTATTCCGCAATCTTTGGCATATTGCCGAGCACACTCGTAAGCAGCGCGGCAAAATACTCCTTCGGATAATGCGTTTTGAGGTATGCCGTGCGATAGGAAATTATCGAATAAGCGGCCGCGTGGCTCTTATTAAAGGCGTAATTTGCAAAGGAAATCATATCGTCAAAGAGCTTTTCCGCCTCTTTTCCGTCAACTCCGCGCTCCCTCGCGCCCTCGATGAACGCGCCCCTCTCCGCCTCAAGCACCGCGTGCTTTTTCTTCGACATAGCGCGGCGCACGATGTCAGCGTGCCCAAAGGTGTAGCCCGCAACGATGCGGAAAATACTCATAACCTGCTCCTGATACACCACAACGCCCGAGGTCGATTTCAAAATATCCTCTAATATTTCAAGCGGATATTCTATTTTTTCGGGACTTTCGCGGCACTCAAGATAGTGCGGAATAGAGTCCATAGGGCCGGGGCGATAGAGCGATATTGCAATTATAATATCCTCAAGATTTTTCGGCTTCATCTGTGAGAGAAACTGCCTCATTCCCGAGCTTTCAAGCTGGAAAATTCCCTCGGTCATACCCGTGGAAATAAGGTCATAGGTATCAGTATCGTCAAGCGGAATTTTTTCAATATCAAAGTCGGGATTTTGCTCCCTTATCTGCAAAACCGCATCGTTTACGATAGTTAAATAACGAAGCGCCAAGAAGTCGAATTTAAGCAAACCAAGGTCGGCAACCGCATCCATATCGTACTGCGTAATCGTCATTCCGTTGCTGAGTGCAAGCGGAACGTATTCATAAAGCGGCTTGTCCGTAATAACAATTCCTGCCGCGTGAATGCTCACGTTTCGGGGTATTCCCTCAAGTGCCATCGCGGTATCGATCAGCTTTTTATTCTGCTCGCTCTCCTCATATTTTGCAAGAAAATCGGGGTCGAGAAGCGCATCCTCAAGCGTTATTCCGAGAGCGCGCGGAATTTTCGTTGCCACCGCGTCAACGTCAGAATAGCTCATTCCCATAGCGCGCCCCGTATCGCGTATTGCCGCCTTTGCCGCAAGCGTGCCGAACGTGGCAATCTGCGAAACGTGATCGGAGCCGTATTTTTCCTTAACGTATTCAATAATCTCGTCGCGGCGGTTATAGCAAAAGTCCATATCAATATCGGGCATCGACACGCGCTCGGGATTTAAAAATCTTTCAAACAAAAGATCAAATTCGATGGGGTCAATGTCGGTGATGTAAAGCAAATACGCCACCAAGCTTCCCGCTCCCGAGCCACGTCCGGGTCCCACGGGAATTTCCCTTGAGCGCGCAAAGCTGACGTAGTCCCAAACGATGAGGAAGTAATCAGAATAGCCCATCGAATCAATAACGTTAAGCTCGTAATCAATGCGCTCAAGATATTCGCTTTTATCGTGATTTTTGTATAAAACCGTGCCGTTTTTCTCGCGTTTTTCAAGTCCCGAAAGAACGAGCGAGCGCAAATATTCGCCTGCGCTCTTTCCTTGCGGCACGGGATATTTCGGCAGAATAAAGCCGTTATTTTCAATTTCAAAATTGCAATGCTCTGCAATCTTAACGGTATTTTCAATAGCCCCCTCGTATTTTCCAAAAAGGAGCTTCATTTCATTTGTGTCTTTATAATAAAATTCGTCGGTTTCAAAGCCAATCGGACGTCCGTCGGTAATGACCTTGTTCATCTGAATGCACATCAAAATCGCCTGCGTGTCCGCGTCGCGGCGTCGAAGATAATGACAGTCGTTCGTTGCAACGAGTGGCAGATCACACTCCTGTGCTATGCGCACAAAGTCGGGTAAAATCTGCTTTTGCTCCTCAAAGCCGTGATTTTGTATTTCAATATAGAAATTGTCCTTACCGAATATCTCCGCGTATTCAAGAGCCGCCTGCTTTGCCATATCGTAGTCGCCTGCGGAAAGATTTCTCGAAACGCGTCCCGCAAGGCAGGCGGAAAGTGCGATAAGTCCCTCATTGTATCGGCGAAGAAGCTCCATATCCACCCTCGGCTTTGAATAAAAGCCCTCTGTGTATGAAAGCGAAACCATCTGCAAAAGGTTTTTGTAGCCAACCTCATTTTTGCAAAGAAGAACGAGATGATAGGGCTGTCCGCTTCCGCTCGTCTTGTCAAAGCGAGACTTGGGCGCAACGTAAACCTCGCATCCAACGATGCCCTTTATGCCCTCTTTTTTGCAGGCGGACAAAAATGCAGGCGCGCCGAAAAGAACACCGTGGTCGGTCAAAGCCACCGCATCGTGTCCGCATTCCTTTGCCCGCTTCGGTATGTCACGTACCCTGCACGCACCGTCGAGCAAGCTATATTCACTGTGTAAATGTAAATGTACAAATTCCGCCATAGCGTTCTCCTTTCAAGGAAGTTACAAGGTTAAGATTCTTCTTTTTTGAAAAAAGAAGCAAAAAACTATTTAATCATTGGGTATTAATAAAATCCGCGCAAATCTGTGATTTGCTAATGAATGCGTAGCCACATTGCTATCAAAACGGCTATTTACATACACATCTATGTTTGATTGAACAGTATCTTATACCCTCGGGGGGCGCGAGGGTCGATGCGAAAAAACAATTAAAGCAAACTATAGATAATATCCATCTCTATTCCAACGCACAACCAAAGTAAATTTTAGAAAATCACTCTGTAAAGAGGGGTTTTCGTAGTTCAGTTGATGAAATCCTTGTCGAAAATTCATTTTCGTAAAAGGATTTTAGCAAGTGAACTGATAATTTGTTCAAAAACAAATTATCGAAAATTTACGCCGACTCTGCACTAACCAAGCGATTAAGGTTTTTGCCAAGCTTTTTTCAAAAAAGCGAAAATTTTTACTTTGTAACTATTTTCTATTCGCAATATTCTCCGCCATTTTGAAAATTTTGGCAAATCGGTTATTGAGGGTTGACTTGGTGATGGGTGGCTCGTGCATTGCGGCAAGCTCGGAAAGAGATGCCGAATGATGCTCCAAGCGGAGCTTTGCGCTCTCGGTAAGCTCGTGTCCTATCTTTTCAAGAAGCCCTGCGTTTTGAATAATTTCAATGGCGCGGAGCTGCTTTTGAGCCGTTGCAACTGCCTTTGCGATATTAACGGACTCGCAGTTCACCGCGCGGTTTTCCTGAATTATGATATCGCGCTCGATTCGGCGGTTCATCACCTCAAAAAAGGCGTTGTTTGCCTGCATAAGATTAAGAATATCCTCAATTCTGTCCGCTTTTTTATAATAAATTCCCGTTGCGTTTCGTCTTGAAACGGTCTTGGGCTCAATTTTGCAGGCGGTCAAAAATTCCGTTAAAATCCTTGCACGCTCGGGGTGTTGAATGCGAAATTCAAGGTGGTTGCTCCCTGCAGAAAACGTAATCGTCGCGCGAGAGAGAAAAATTCCGCGCACAAAATTCATTCGGCAGAAATTGCACTTAAATTCCATATAATCCTTAATTCCCGCGCCCATTCTGTCGAGAGAAGCCACCTTTTTTGCCATCGAGCCGAAGGTGAATTCAACGCGGAAAAACTCCCTGCCCGCCTTTTTGATGGGCAAAATGCTTACAGCCTTTGAAAACTGACGCTCAAAAACGCTCTTGTAAAAATCCGCGTGTTCCCCACTCTGCGTGTCAATATACACCACGTCGCCCTCAACGTAAGCATCAAAAAGCAAGCCGTATGCAAGCGCGCGGCGGCAACAGGTTTTGTGAGGGATTTCCTCAATAAATTCTTTTTTTATATCCTCTGAAAAAGCCATTTTTACTCCACAAATTCAATTTCGCATTCGAGCGAAACGTCAAATTTTTCTTTAACCTTTTTTTGTATGTGAGCCACTAAATCTTTAATATCCTCGGCAGTTGCGCCACCGCGGTTTATAACGAATCCAGCGTGCTTTTCGCTCACCTGCGCGCCGCCTATCGTGTAGCCCTTGAGCCCCGCATCTTCAATGAGCTTCCCCGCAAAATGACCCTCGGGTCGCTTAAAGGTTGAGCCCGCACTTGGGTATTCAAGCGGCTGACTTGCCACCCTTTTTGCCTTGTATTCGTCCATTTTCGCCTTGATTTCATCGGGGTCACCGTCATTTAATTCAAAGGTTGCAAAGGCAACGGCAAGATGCTTGTTGTCCATAAAAACGCTGTGGCGGTATGAGAAATCACACTTCGAATTTTCAACCACAAAAAGCGTTCCGCGGCTCTTATCAAACACCAAGCAGGATTTCAACACTTGAGAAATCTCACCACCGTAAGCGCCTGCGTTCATATATACGCCACCGCCAACGCTGCCGGGAATTCCGTGCGCAAATTCAAGCCCCGAAAGCCCGTTTTCACAAGCAAAAAGCGCAAGATTTGCCATTGATGCGCCCGCACCCGCGATGATGCAATTCTCGTCGTTAATGTCAATATCAACGCTTGAAAGCTCGGAAAGAGAAACCGCAGCACCGTCAAATCCGCCATCGGAAATAACGATATTCGTGCCCCTGCCAAGCAAAATATTTTTAATTTCGTTTTCATTCAAATATTCGTAAAGAGCCGCTAACTGCTTTGCGGTTTTCGGGCGAACAAGCACTCTAACGCTTCCGCCGACACGGAACGAGCAAAGCTTTTTTCCGTCGACGTTTTCTTCAAAATCAATGCCTGTAATCTTCAAAAAATTGATAAATTCGTTCACGGTAGATCCCCCTCTTGTTTATTTCAAAATATCTAAAATTTCGTCAAAGCTCGAAACCGTGTGGGTGATATTCCAGCCCGCAGGCGCTTCCTTTTTTGTGGGGTTGAACCAAATGCAATCAATCCCCCTATTTATCGCGCCCATTATGTCGCTTGATAAGGAATCCCCGATAACTATTGCTTTTTCACGGCTATATCCATCAATTTCCTGCTCAACCGCATCAAAAAACACCTTGCTCGGCTTCTCCGCGCCAATGACCTCGGAGATGAAAATCTTCTCAAAATATTTAGTGATGGGAGAAGTTCCAAAGCGTCCGTCCTGCGTAGATTTCACCCCATTGGTAATAATAAACAATCTATATTTTTTTGATAATTTTTCAATCATCTCCAAAGCCCCGTCAAAGAGGTGGGATTCCCCTGCAAGATTATCCATATAAAGATCCGCAAGCGACCCCGCAAGTGCTCTGTCAAAGCCGTAAAAATCGCAAAACTCCTCAAATCTCGCAAGGCGCAATGAGGGCTTGTCGATCTCTCCCCTCTCAAGCATCTTCCAATATTTCACGTTTATCTCACTATATTTTTCAATAACCTCGTCACTGCTCGGAAAGGAATAAAACTCAAGCGCGGATTTGAGCGCCAAATATTCACTCTTATTAAAATCAAAAAGCGTGTGGTCCGCATCAAAAAGCAAAAATTCGTATTTCATAAACTCTCCCAAATATACTTATTCAGTTTATTATACTATACCTTGCCCGCTTTTTCAATGGATTTTTCAAAATAAATTATATATTTTATATAAAATAATATTCAAAATCCCTTGCATATTTTAAAATTCTGAGGTATAATATAGGGTGAATATTTATGATTATTTGTCAAAGGGAGGTAAATATGAAGATTATCGGACTCACGGGCCCCTCGGGTGCGGGAAAAAGCACTCTTTGTGAAAAATTTGAGCAGATGGGAATCCCTTGCATAAATACGGACGAAATATATCACGAAATAACCTCCAAGCCCTCCCCCTGCCTTGACGAGCTTTGCGAAAAATTCGGCTCGGCAATCATTAACGAAAGCGGCACGCTTAACAGAGAGGCACTTGCAAAAATCGTTTTCGAGGGTGAAAGCAGAGAAAAAAATCTTGCAAATCTCAACGCAACGACCCATAAATACGTTTGGGAGGAAACCAACCGCATTTTAACGAAATATATGGAAAGTGGCAAGGTGGCGGCGGTTATCGACGCGCCCGCGCTCTTCTCTTCAAAAATCTTCATCGGCGCGTGCGATTTCATAATCTCGGTGCTTTGCGACAAGGAGGCAAGAGTTGATCGAATTATGAAGCGCGACGGTATCTCACGCGAGAGCGCGCTTGCAAGAATAAACGCGCAGCCGAGCGACGAATTTTTCATTGAAAATTCCGACTATTATATAACCAACTGCGGAACGAAAAACGAAATGAACGAAAAGCTCCTCTCGATTTTTGAAGAGGAGGAAATTCATATATGAAAAAATCAAACGTCTTAACCTCCGTTTTCGTGATTTTTCTCATTCTGCTTTTCGCCACCGTCGGACTTTTAAGCGACCACGTCTTCAAGGACATCGAAAAGATCATCTACCCCGAGGAATATTTCGAGCTTGTTGTAAAATATTCAGAGGAAAATTCCGTGCCCGCGGCTCTTACCTTTGCGGTTATCAAGGTCGAAAGTAATTTTGATAAGACCGCCGAAAGCTCGGCAGGTGCTATGGGGCTTATGCAGATGATGCCCTCAACTTATAAATGGCTCGCGGAAAGCAAATTCGATGAAATCCCGATAACCGCCCTTCTCTACACTCCCGAAACGAATATCAGATACGGCACGTATTATCTGCGTTACCTCTACGATAAATTCGGCTCCTGGGAAAAGGCGTTGATCGCTTATAACTGGGGCGAGGGCAATTTCAAAAAATTCCTCGACGAGCACGGCTACACCGCAGGCGATTACGATTCGATTCCCGTTAAAGAAACGAGAAACTACGTTAAAAAGGTGCTTCATCATTGGGCAAAATATGAAGAGCTTTACGATAATATTTAAAAAGTTAAAAATTTGAAAGGAAATAAATTATGGAAACGAAAGAACTTAAAGAACAGCTTTTTTACAAGAAGCAAAGCGTTTATGAAAAGGTAAGCGAAGAAGCAATTGACGATGCTTATGCATTCGCAGTTGACTATATGAAATATCTCGACGACGGAAAAACCGAGCGCGAGGCGGTTAACGCGGCTATAGTTATCGCTGAAGCAGCAGGCTTTAAGCCCTATACACTCGGTCAGAAGCTCAATGCCGGTGACAAGTGCTATTACAATAACAGAGGCAAAAATCTTTTCCTCTTCACGATAGGCAGCGAAAGCCTTGAAAACGGTATTCGCATCTCAGCCGCTCACATCGATTCACCGAGAATTGACATTAAGCCCGTTCCCCTCTATGAAGACGAGGGAATGAGCTTCCTCAAAACCCACTACTACGGCGGCATTCGCAAATATCAGTGGCTCGCAATTCCTCTTGCGCTCCACGGTGTTGTTGTCAAGGCGGACGGAACAAGCGTTAACGTTGTTATCGGCGAAGACGATAACGATCCCGTTCTCTACATAAACGATCTCCTTCCCCACCTTTCCGCAAACTACAATACGAAGCCCCTCGGCTCCGCTATTGAGGGCGAAAAGCTCAACATCCTTATGGGAAGCAGACCCCTTGGCAACGAGGATAACGCAATTAAGCTCAACACGATGAAAATTCTTAACGATAAATATGGCATCGTTGAGGAGGATTTCCTCACCGCAGAGCTTTCAATAGTTCCCGCACTCAAGGCGCGCGACGTTGGTCTTGACCGCTCCCTAATCGGCGCATACGGTCACGATGACAGAGTTTGCGCATATCCCGCACTCAAGGCGATCATCGACTCTGCCGACAGTAAGCACACGCTTATGTGCATTCTTGCCGATAAAGAAGAAACCGGCTCCGACGGTAACACGGGTATGCAATCCGACTTTATGGTTGACCTTATCGATGAAATCTCCGTTTCAATGGGCGCAAACCCCAGAGTTGTTCGCGCAAACTCCAAGTGCCTTTCCGCAGACGTTTCCGCGGCATACGACCCCAACTTTGCAGAGGTTTTTGAAAAGAGAAACTCCGCTCTCCTCTCCTGCGGCGTAGTGCTCACAAAATACACGGGCTCTCGCGGTAAGGGTAGCACGAACGATGCTCACGCGGAATTCATTGGCTTCGTTCGTCGCGCGATGGCTGAATACGGCGTTATCTGGCAGGCGGGCGAGCTTGGTCGCGTTGACGTTGGCGGCGGCGGAACGGTTGCTAAATACATTTCAATGCACAATATCGACGTGGTTGACCTCGGTGTGCCCGTAATCGCAATGCACGCTCCCTTCGAGGTTATTTCAAAGGTTGACCTTTACGAAGCGTATAGAGCATTCTGTGCTTTCTGCAAATTTTAGTTGACGTGTCCTGAACCAGACAAAAAACTAAAATTTCACGAAAGGACAAACTAAAAAATGCTTAATAAACTTAATTTTGCCGAGCAGAGATATATTCAGCTTGAGGGCGAGATGAACGACCCCGAGATCGCGGCAAATCCCGCGGAATTCACAAAAAGAATTAAGGAGTTCAATTCCTTAACTCCCGTTATAACAAAATTCAGAGAATATAAAAAGAACGAGCAGGAGCTTTGTGAAGCATTTGAAATGCTCTCCGACGTTGACCCTGATATGAAGGAGATGATCCAAGAGGAGATCTCCGTTTGCAAGGCAAAGAGCGAAACTCTTTTTGAGGAATTGAAGATACTTCTTCTCCCTAAAGACCCCAACGACAGTAAAAACGTTATCATCGAAATCCGCGCAGGCGCGGGCGGTGAGGAGGCGGCTCTCTTTGCGGGTGTTCTCTACCGTATGTATTCAATGTATGCAGACAAAACGCGCTTCAAAACGAGCGTTATCTCCTGCAACGAAACGGGGCTTGGCGGCTATAAGGAAATCTGCTTTATGGTCGAGGGCGAGGGCGCGTACTCCCGCTTCAAATTCGAGAGTGGCGTTCACCGCGTTCAAAGAGTACCCGAAACCGAGTCACAGGGCAGAATTCAAACCTCAACCGTCACCGTTGCCGTGCTTCCCGAGGCCGAGGACGTTGACGTTGAAATAAACCCTGCCGACCTCGTTATAGAAACCTGCAAATCCTCGGGCGCGGGCGGCCAGCATATCAACAAGACCGAGTCCGCGATCCGCATCTACCATAAGCCCTCGGGCATCGTGGTTTGGTGTCAGGAGGAGCGCAGCCAGCTCAAAAACAAGGATAAGGCAATGAAAATGCTTCGCACGAAGCTCCTTGATATAAAACAGCAGGAGCAGGACGAAAAAATCTCGTCCGATAGAAAGCTCCAGGTTGGAACGGGTGCGCGAAGCGAAAAAATCAGAACGTATAACTATCCGCAAAGCCGTATCACCGACCACCGCATCGGATACACCACTCACGCGCTTGATAGCTTTGTGAACGGTGACATCGACGATATGATCGACGCGCTCATCACGGCTGATACCGCGGAAAAGCTTAAAAATTCAACTCAAGGATAAAAAATGGACACAAGAATCGAAAGAATTACCGACACAACTGAATATGGCGAAACGCTTGACGCGGCTGCAAGGATAATTCTTTCGGGCGGTCTTGTGGTTTTCCCGACCGAAACTGTTTACGGTCTTGGCGGAAACGGACTTCTGAGCGACGCGGCAAGGAAAATCTACTCTGCCAAGGGCAGACCGAGTGATAATCCGCTCATAATCCATATAGCAGAGCCGCGCGACGCAGAAAATTACGCATCCACAAGCGAGGTTTATTACCGTCTTGCAGATGCATTTATGCCCGGACCTCTCACCGTGATTATGAAAAAGCGCGATTGCATACCTATGTCCGTCACGGGCGGACTTGACACAGTAGCAGTTCGTTGCCCCTCGCACCCTATAGCGCACGCGCTTATCGAAAAATGCGGAGTGCCGATTGCCGCGCCGAGCGCCAACATTTCGGGACGCCCCTCTCCAACGAGCGCAGAGTACGTTGTTGAGGATATGAACGGCAGAGTTGATATGATAATCGACGGCGGCGAATGCGAGATAGGACTTGAATCTACAATAGTAAAGATTGATGGAAATTCGCTCACTCTCTTGCGCCCCGGTGCTATCACATACGATGCGCTCTGTTGCGTTTGCGAGAACGTCAAAATCGCCCCCGCGGTGCTTAACAAGCTCGCAGAAAACGAAAAGCCCCTATCCCCGGGTATGAAATACAGGCACTATGCCCCAAGCTCCGACTTCGTTTTGCTTGACGGAGAAAAACGCGACGCGCTTGAATTTATGAAAAAAGAACAAATTGAAAATAATTGCGCCGTGCTATGCTACGATGAGGAATTCGAGTATTTAAATGCCTCCCTCTCAATAAGCATTGGCAAGGAGAACGATTTGTCAACGCAGGCTAAGCGTCTTTTCACCGCTTTAAGAGAAGCGGACAAGCTCGGTGCAAATAAGATATACGCGCACCTGCCAACCCCCACAGGTCTTGGACTTGCGCTCTATAACAGAATGATTCGCGCCGCGGCGCACACAATAATGAAGGTTTAAAACACCAAAAGAAAAGGACAATTCAAAATGGCTAAAAAAAGCACTAAAAAGGTTGTTGAAAAGAAAGAAATAATCCACAAACCCGCAATACCTCAGCCCATAACGGAAACTATAGAGAAAAACTATATGCCATACGTTATGAGCGTAATCGTGGCACGCGCAATCCCCGAAATCGACGGCTTGAAGCCCGCACACCGAAAGCTCCTTTACACAATGTATAAAATGGGGCTTCTCACGGGAAATAGAACCAAGAGCGCGAATATCGTCGGTCAAACGATGAAATTGAACCCCCACGGTGACGCGGCAATTTACGAAACGATGGTGCGTCTAACTCGCGGAAACGAAGCGCTTTTGCACCCACTCGTTGACTCAAAGGGTAGCTTTGGTAAGCAGTATTCCTCGGAGATGAAATACGCGGCGTCACGTTATACAGAGGCAAAGCTCGACCCGTTTTGCGCGGAGCTCTTCCGCGGAATTGATAAGGATGCGGTAGATTTTATCGATAACTACGACGGCACTATGCAGGAGCCCGTTCTTCTGCCAACGTCCTTCCCCAACGTACTCGTTACTCCCAATAAGGGTATTGCAGTTGGTATGGCAAGTGAGATCTGCTCGTTCAACCTTGCAGAGATATGCGACGCAACGATTGCAATTCTCAAAAACCCAAAAACGAGCGTTGACAAAATTCTTGACATTGTAAAAGCCCCCGACTTCCCGGGAGGCGGCACGATAATTTATAATCGCGAGATGATGCGCCAGGTTTACGAAACGGGCTCAGGCTCGGTTAAGATCCGCGCGAGATACGTTTACGATAAGGCGCAGAATTGCATAGATATTATCCAAATTCCCTATTCGACCTCAATCGAGCTTATTATGAAAAAGCTCACCGAGCTGATTAAGGAGGGCAAGGTTAAGGAAATCGTTGACTTCCGCGATGAAATCGACCTTTCGGGCTTTAAATTGACCCTCGACCTCAGGCGCGGCACCGACCCCGAAAAGCTAATGGCTCGCCTTTATAAGATGACTCCCCTTGAGGATAGCTTCAAATGTAATTTCAACGTACTGATAAACGGCTCACCGCGTCAGATGGGCGTTGTTGAAATCCTATCCGAGTGGATAAAATTCCGAATGGATTGCTGCCGCAGAGAGCTCAACTTCGACTTGAAGAAGAAAAAGGACAAGCTCCATCTCCTTATGGGTCTTGGCAAGATCTTGCTTGATATAGATAAGGCGATAGCGATTATCCGCGGCACCGAAAAGGATTGCGACGTTGTCCCCAATCTTATGAAGGGCTTCTCCATCGACGAGATTCAGGCGGATTACATTGCCGATATCAAGCTCCGTAACCTCAACCGCGAGTTTATCATCAATAAAATCAGCGAAATCGAGGATCTTCAAAAGGAAATCGCGGCAATTGAAGAAATCCTTGCAGACGAGCTCAAGCTCAAGGGATATATCTCAAAGCAGCTCACCGAGGTTAAGAAGAAATACGGTAAGCCCCGCGTTTCAATGATTCAGGACGATTCCGAAATTGAGGAATACGTTCACGAGGAGCACCTTGACAAGAGCGACGTTCATATCTATATGACGCGCGAGGGCTACTTCAAGCGCATCACTCCCCAATCCCTGCGCGGAAACGACGAGCAAAAGGTTAAGGACGGCGATAAGGTGGTATTCTATGAATTCACCGACACACTTGCCGAGCTTATCATCTTCACGGATAAATGCAAGGTCTTCAAAACCCGCGTAAGCGAATTTGAAAACTGCAAGGCGAGTGATATGGGCGAATTTATCCCCGCAAAGCTCGGAATGGACCCCGGTGAAAAGCCGATATTCATTAAGATAATTAAGGATTACCCCGAAAATCATAATATGGTCTTTCTCTTTGAAAACGGTAAGGGCGTGCGCGTTCCGATAACCTCTTATCAGACGAAGGCAACGAGAAAGAAGCTCGTTGGCGCGTATAGTGATGCCTCTCCCATTGTGGCGGCATTCTACGAGGACGAAAAGAAGCCCTATGACCTTCTCATTGTGAATAACCAAAAGAAAGCAATCGTGGTAAAAACCTCACTCATTCCGCAAAAAACAAGCCGAACAAGTGGCGGTACAACCATCTTCACCTGCAAGAAGGGTCAGAAGATAACCCGCGCCACCGACAAATTTGCGGAGCATCTTGATAACACGGGCTATAAAAAGATAAAAGTACCCGCAACGGGCGCTGCGATTTCGGAAAAAGATCTGAAAAAGATTTTTAATTGATAAATAATTTAACTTAAATATTTTAGGAGAAAAAAATTATGAGCAACCAGAACAACAAAACCCCCACACAGAAAAAATCCGTTAGAATTATCGCCCTCATTCTTGCAGGACTTATGCTTGTAGGCGTGGCAACGATTGGAATTTCTCTTATCGCCGCAACTCTCAGCGCAGGAAATGACACAACGCAAAGCGACTCCCACGACGGACATAACCACTAATCAACAAAACAAAACAAAGAACGGACTACTCCCAAGCGCGTAGCCCGTTTTTTGTTTGTGCTTCAAATTTTGATTTGTCGAGTAGTTAGTTAAGTACCAATTTGTCGCTTTTGAAAAAGCTCCGCAAAACTTTTAATCGTGGGTTTGTGTAGACTCGACGTAAATTTTCGATAATTCGCAAACGAATTATCGGTTTTGAAAGTCCAATACCGCCCTTGCGTACAAGTACGACGGTCGGCATTGAACTTCCAAAACTACGAAAACCACTATTTACATAGTGTTTTTCTAAAATTTACTTTAAAAAGCTATAGCCGTTTGATATCAAAACGGCTACAACAACAGTAGCAAATCACAGATTTTTGAGGTGCCTGCCAACACCGAGAAAATCGTTATGTATTGTTTGATTTCAATCAAACAATACGATTTGCGCGAAACTTTGCCGCGAAGCTGATTAAAGTTTTTGCCAAGCTTTTTTCAAAAAGCGACCTATTTTTTCATAAACTAA
>JAFVRQ010000088.1 GCA_017504245.1 Clostridia bacterium
AGTCACGGAAGAAGTCACGCCTTCGTGTTAAAATAAAACCGTAATAAAAAATACAAGGAGGATACAAAATGAGTATTTTCAATATATTCGCACGCAAGGATATTAACGAGGGAGTGAGAAACTTCCGTGAAAGCAAGAACGCAATTCTTCTCGACGTCAGAACGAGAGAGGAATACGCAAGCGGTCATATCGAGGATAGCCGAAATCTTCCGCTTGACGAGATCGACAAAGTGGATTCGGTTATAAAGGATAAAAACACTCCTCTGTACGTCCATTGCCTCAGCGGAGGACGAAGCGCACGCGCGACGGCTTATCTGAGGGGCAAGGGATATCGGGAGGTTCACGACATAGGAGGTATTGGGTCATACAGAGGGAAATTTGTGATATAGCCGTAGCTCTTGTAATCTAACGAATACCAATCTTTTAACGATAGGAAAGCACTACACCTTGACGGGGAGTGGTGCTTTTCTGCATTTTGAGGCTTCCGAGACACAAGATATAGACACCGCAAATGCCTAAATGCACGAAGAAAACAAACAAGCCCTTGTAAATCAAGGACTTTCGGCTGATTTTTAACGATAAAAAGAAAACAGTAGGTCGATACGATTGTATCAATCTACTGTTCCTTATTTGGCTGGGGTGCAGGGATTCGAACCCCGGTAATGTCAGAGTCAGAGTCTGATGCCTTACCGCTTGGCGACACCCCAATAATTTCGACTTTGCTATTATATCACACCTTTTTTCTTTTGTCAAGTGATTTGGAAATATTTTTATAACATTTTTTAATGTTAATCAATTTGATTTTAATTCTGCACTTTTTGACAAAATAAATACCACTATTTTGCACGTTTTTCACTTTTTATTCTTGAATTTTGGATGTATAATGGTTATACAATCAAGTTTGGGCTTGAAAAAGCTATGAATTTGTGTTATAATCGAATTAATAGTTAGATAAATTGGGATTTAGCGGTGAGAAGTTACGAAGAAAAGGAATGTCACTTTTTTCGAGAAAAAAGTAACCAAAAAAGCTTTAAAACGCTACGCCCAATAGCCATATAGTTTGTTCTTAGTCCACAGACTTCGCGCAAATACGCCACGCGTAAAATCGGGTGCTAAAATAAAATTTGAGTGGCGTGCCAATCAAATTACTTGCCGTCTTGCGACGTCATTTTGCGAGCAAAAACGTAATTTGAGCTATATTTTGCAAAAGCTTTGGCGCTTCACTGCCCAACGCAAATGTTTTTCCGTTTGCGAACAAACGAAAAAACCGCGCTTTGCTACTCTGCACATAGAGTTTTTGATAGCAAAACGGCTACGCTTTGCAATAGCAAATCACCGATTTTTAAGGCGCCTGTTAAAATGCCTTAAAAATCGTTATGTGACGGTTGATTTCAATCAAACGTCACGATTTGCGCGGCTTTAAGTAATAGCAAACGTTTAAAAAGTTTTTGGTTCTTTTTTCAAAAAGAACATAATTCTTTACATTAACTAATTTTTTAAACACACCGATAAATCAAAATTTGAAATCAAAACAAACTTAATTATTTTATGTAAATTGGAGGTACAGTATTATGCCAGGACCGGGTGGAGGATCAAGAGGCGGCGGATTTAGCGGCGGATCGCGCGGCGGTAGCTTTGGAGGAGGTTCACGCGGAGGCGGACCGAGAGGCGGTGGATTTGGAGGCGGACCGAGAGGCCCTATGCATCACGGACCGCATTGGCACAGGCCAAGACCGTTTTTCTTTGGACCGAGATTTCACGGGCCGCGCTTCTTTGGCGGAGGCGGTTGCCTTGGCGGTGCGTTTGCTTTAGTTGCGGTAATCATCATTTTATTGATTATGGTTCCCGCACTGTTTATAACGTCCGTCGGCTCGCTGTTTGGCGGTTGCTCGTTCCAAGACGAGATAATTTATAACGAGCAGGAATTTCAAACGTATGCTAATAAGGCATATAGCCAAGCGTTTTCCGATACTGACGCTTACGAGGAAAATATCCTTATCATCTTCACCACCTATGAGGGATACGAGAGATATGAATGTATAGCGTGGGTAGGCGATGATCTTGACATTGACGTTAAAGAGATGTTCGGCGACGAATATACGACGTTGGGAACGGTGACTCTTTCCACTATAGCTAGCTATTATGAATTTTCTATTTCGTCAAATCTTGCGGATATAACGAGAAAAATGGAAAATAGGGTGTCTGCAATAACGGGAACACCTGCGGGTGAGGTTGACACCTCATTCTCAAGGCTTTATAACCGTTCCGAGCTTGCGATTAACGAAAAAACCGTAAACACGGCACTTGTCGAATTTACCGAGCAGACGGGAATAAATATCGCTATCGTCGTTGACGAGGGCGCGGACGTATTCGGCGTGGAAAGCGGCGCGGACGGAAAAACGGCGTCTATAATCTTTATTGTTCTTGTTGCGGTGATTGCTATTCTTATTATCGTTAGCAAGAAAAATAAAAACGGTGCGAACACCAACAAAACCGACCCTAATGCAGGGCAGGGAAAATACGATCCCAACACGGGAACGTGGTCATAAAAGGAAGGAATATAAATGTCTAAAAAAAGAGACAGACATCTTCTTGCTTTGGAAAGTGAGGAGGAAAAATACAAAATCGAACGAGAATGAAAGAAAATAGAGAAGAGGGAAGCAGGTCGCGCGGTGGTTGGTGTGGGACTTGGGCAACGTCTGAGCGGTAAACACAATGACGGTTGCATTTGGCCTATATTGAGAACCTTTGTGTTAGCTCCTTTGCTTTGGGCTTTAATAATCTTTTTGCTGAAATCTTGTTTCGGTAACTAAATTTGAAAAAAGCAGAATGACGAGAGTTGTTTTGCTTTTTTTGTTGAAGAAGCGTAATTTATCAATTTGTGTTATTGACATTTGCGTAAGTATAATATATAATTAATTAATTAAGTACTTTACACGAAGGGAGAGAGCTTTTGAACAATTTCACAAAGTTTTTTAAAGAAGCAATACAATCCGTATTGCCCATTTTTGCTATAGTTTTGTTCCTTTCGGTTTCCGTGGCTCCAATGGAGAGCGGCGTTATAGTAATGTTTTTATTCGGCACTATTATGCTCATCGTTGGAATGGGCTTTTTCACCATCGGCTCGGGGATTTCAATGGAGCCGCTTGGCGAGGGCATAGGCGCAACGCTTGGTAAGAAAAAGAAGATAGCAATTCCTTTTTTGGTTTGCTTGGTGCTTGGTGTTTTAATCACGATTGCAGAGCCCGACCTAACCGTTCTTGCTGAGCAGGTGCCTTCCATTCCCGATAGAATATTGATTTGGTCGGTTGCTGTGGGCGTTGGTATTTTCCTTGTGATTTCTATGATCAGAACAAGAAAGGGAATGAAGCTCAACACTCTTTTGCTTATATTTTACGGTGTTGCAATAATTCTTTCCTTCTTTGCACCAAATGATTTCATTCCTACTGCGTTCGATTCGGGCGGAGTTACAACGGGACCCATTACCGTTCCGTTTATAATGGCACTCGGTGCAGGTATGGCGTCGATGAGTACGGCTAAAAACGCGCGCGAAAACTCCTTCGGTCTTATCGCGCTTTGCTCGATAGGTCCGATTCTTTCCGTTTTGCTTTTGAGCATCGTTTTCAAGCCCGAAAGCTCCACAACGCAGGAAGCCCTTGTTATTGCGGAAACTACGAAAGAGGCGTTTAGAGCATTTATCAACGGCACACCCAAATTCGCTCTTGAGGTATTTGAAGCATTGATGCCCATAGTTGCGGTTTTGGTTGTATTTCAAATTTTTACGAGAAGATTTAACAAGCATCAAATCCTTCGTATGCTTGTCGGCTTCGTTTATACATACGTTGGCCTTGTGTTCTTCTTAACGGGCGCAAACGTCGGCTTTATGCCTGCGGGACGTCTTATAGGCGCGAGAATTGCCGCGGGAGAGATGAAATATCTCCTTATCCCGATTGGCGCGCTTATGGGTTATTTCGTTGTTAGCGCCGAGCCCGCAGTTCACTCCTTAAAAAAGCAGGTTGAGGAGATAACGAACGGCTCCGTTTCGCAAAAATCCATCGGTCTTGCGCTCTCTATCGGTGTTGGATGCTCTGTGGGTATTGCGATGCTCAGAATCTTAACGGGTATTCCCGTGCTTCCCATTTTGATAGTGGGTTATGTGATTTCACTTGCTATCACGTTTTTCGTGCCCCCGCTTTATACGGGTATTGCGTTTGACTCGGGTGGTGTTGCGAGCGGTCCTATGTCAACGACGTTTGTTTTGCCATTCGCTATTGGTGCTTGTGAAGCGCTTGGCGGCAACGTTTTAACCGACGCATTCGGTGTTGTTGCAATGGTTGCTATGACTCCCCTTATTGCAATTCAGGTGCTTGGACTTCTTGGTGAGGTTAAGCGCAAGAAGATGCTTGCACAGGCGAAGCACGAAATTCTTCAGCTTGAGGACGATATGATTTACTACGAGGAGGTGCTGTGATGAGTGAAACTGCTGATCGTATTATGATGATGTTTTCCATCATCACTCGTGGAAAAGCAAAAAAATATATGGAAAGTCTTAATAAAAACGGTATTGGCTTTCATATGCAAACTACCGCTGTTGGCACTGCTCCTTCGGAAATGATGGATATTTTCGGCCTTGGTACCAACGATAAGGATATTGTTGTCAGCTTTGCTCCCGAAAGCATTATAAATTCATATGTTTTGAAGATGACGGACGGACTTTCGGGCAGCTTTGAATACGGTGGACTTATGATTTGCGTAAGACTTTCTGCCATAAGCAGATTAACCTCGGAGCTCGTAAACAGAGCTTCAAAAGAAATTGACACTAATGGAGGTAAAAAGAAGGTGAAAAGCGGACAAAAGCATCAGCTGATTCTCGTTTCGGTTAACCAGGGCTACACCGACGCTGTTATGGAAACCGCAAGGAGCGCAGGAGCTATAGGCGGAACGGTTTTGCGTGCTCGACTTGCCGATAGCGGATTGATTGAGCAGATTGGAGATGCGGAAATTAAGCAGGAACGCGAGATTATCACGATTTTTGCCCCTGCGGGTACTGCAGCTAAGATTATGGAGGAGGTCAACCGCAACCACGGAGCTTTGAGCGAAGCGAACGGTATGGTTATGGCTCTTCCTGTTGATAAGGCGTACAAAATATGATATAAACTCGCAAAAGCACTTCAAAAAGAGGTGCTTTTGTGCTTTTTGGTATATATAAATATGTAAACACAAATTTATTATTCACCAATATGTATTGACATTTCTGAGAAAAAGTGGTATAATTCGTCTTAGTGGCAAAAATTTACTTGTTGCTGAAAGGAGAAATGATATGAGAAATTCTATCAAATTAACGTTTGCGGTATTGCTTATTTTTGCAATGCTTACGTTGGCATCCTGTGGGGTAGAAACACCAAGTGTTACTACCACAACTACTGTTGATCCGGTGGTTGAGGATAAGTCCTCCATAGAGCTTGTTGACGGTGAGGTTTTCGCTTATAATAACGAGGGTGAAAGAGTTGATTATGACAATGCTTTCGTTACTATTGAGGGCGACGTTTATTATGCAGTAAACAACATTATCGTTTATAACCAGGTAATCATTGACGAATCGGTTTATGATTTCGGTGATGACGGTAAGATGGTTACGGGCGAGAAGGGTGATTACACATACGGCGAGGACGGTAAGCTCCTTGGCGGTGATGGCGTATTGGTTACTATCAACGGCGACGTTTATTGCGTAATCAACAACGTTATCGTTTACAATCAGGTAATCGTTGACGGCGCTATTTACAACTTCGGAAACGACGGTAAGATGGTTACGGGTGAATACGGCTCTTACACATACGGTGAAGACGGTAAGCTCGTGGCTGACGAAATGTTCGTTGTTATCAACGGTGACATCTATTTCGTTGTGAATAACGAGGTTGTTTACAACAGATTTATTATCGACGGCTTTGTATACGACTTCGGTGACGACGGTAAGATGGTTACGGGTAAAAAGGGTGACCATAAATACGGTAAGGACGGTAAGCTCATTGCGGATGAAATTTTCATCGAAATCAACGGTGATGTTTACTTTGTTGTAAATAACGTTATTATTTACAACCAGATTATCATTAACAACAGCTCCTTCTATTGCTTTGACGAAGAGGGCAAGATGGTTGTTGGTGAAAAGGACGGCAAGACTTACGGCGAGGACGGTAAGCTCGTCGGCAACGAATTGTTCGTTGAAATTAACGGTGACGTTTATTTCTTGATTAACAACGTTATTGTTTACAATCAGTTAATCATAGACGGAAGCATTTATGATTTCGGCGATGACGGTAAGATGGTTGTCGGAGAAAAGGACGGCTACACATACGGTGAGGACGGTAAGCTCGTCGGCAACGAATTGTTCGTTGAAATCAACGGTGATGTTTATTTCGTGATCAATAACGTAATTGTTTACAATGAGGTTATCATTAACGGAGATTCCTTCTATCGCTTTGACGAAGAGGGTAAGATGATAACCGGTCAATATGGCGACTATACTTACGGCGAGGACGGTAAGCTCCTTGGTAATGAAATTTTCGTAACTATCAATGGCAACGTTTATTTCATTATTAATAACGTAATCGTATATAACCAGATCGTTATCAACGGTGCTGTTTACGATTTCGGCGACGACGGTAAGATGGTTAGAGATACCGTTAAGAACGGCTACACATACGGCGGAGACGGTAAGCTCGTTGGAAACGAGGTATTCGTTGAAATCAACGGCGACGTTTATTTCGTGGTTAATAATGTTATCGTTTACAACCAGATTATTGTTAACGGCGACTCCTTATATTGCTTCGATGAAGAGGGAAAGATGGTAACGGGTGAAAAGGACGGAAATACTTACGGCGAGGACGGTAAGCTCCTTGGTAATGAAGTTTTCGTTGAAATTAACGGCGACGTTTACTTTGTAGTAAACAACGCAATCGTTTATAACCAGATTATCATTGACGGATACGTTTACGATTTCGGTGAAGACGGCAAGATGGTTGTTGGCGAAAAGGACGGAAACGTATACGGTGCAGACGGTAAGCTCGTTGGCAATAAGGTTTTCGTAACAATCAACGGTAATGTTTACTACATTATCAATAACGTGATTATCTATAACACATATATCATTCACGAGGGCAAGGTTTACTATATCACAAGCTCAGGTACACGTTTTGAAAACGGCACGCACGACGGTTATACCTTCGGCGAGGACGGATATATTGAAGCAGATAACGTTACTATTACAATAAACGGTGTAACTCACCAGATTATTAATAACCAAATTGCGAGTGTTAATTTTGCGGGAACTGTTTTTGAGTCCGACAATGACTTTACACTTGAGAATAACGATAAGCTTGCTAACGTTCAGGTGTCTGTGAATGCAAACGGTAGTGTTTACACTGCTACAACCGATGCTGAGGGACGTTTTGAAATCACAGGCGTTTCTTATGCAAATTCTTATGCTTTGACATTTACTCTTAGCGGTTACATTAGCGCATCCGTTACCTTGAATGACGGTAATGAGGAGCTCGAAATCGTTATGGACAGACAGGTTTCCAATAACCTTGCCGGTACAATCTATATCGCAGATACAGATAGTACAATCACAAATAACTCTCCTTTGTCAGGTGCTCTTGTAACACTTACAAGAACGTCAAGCACAAATAGCTTCTATTATGAAGCAACAACTAATTCAAGCGGTTATTATTCATTCACCAATTTGACTGCAGGTGTTTATACACTCACTGTTTCAAAGGAAGGCTATATTTCCGTTACTCAAACAGTTCAGGTAAGATATAACGAAACAACCATCAACAACGTTGCAATCGAGGCAATTCCCGATACAAGTGAAGAGGGTGGATATGCTTCGGGTTATATTACAGAGGCACTTCGCGGCTCAGCGGTTTCCGGTCTTACAGTATATATTTATTCCGGTATCAACACAACCTTTGGTGAATATATCGAGGTATTGACAACTAACGGCAGCGGTTACTATGCTACAAGTGAGTTGGCACCCGGCAACTACACTGCATACGTTGTTGACGAAAGAACTCTTGATGATGAAGATTACAGATACGCTTCTGTAGCTATCTCTCTTAAGGTTCTTCCCGGACAGACAAGCACAAATCAAAATGCAACTGTTTCTAATAGCGTTGGTCTTGATGTTGACGGTATGAGAATAGTTCTTACTTGGGGTTCATCTCCGAACGATCTTGACTCCCACTTGAAATACGGTAGTACACATATTTATTACGGTAACAAATGGGGATCAAATGCTAATCTCGACGTGGATGATACGTCCGCTTACGGCCCCGAAACAATTACAATCACCGAAACGGGTGACTATACATTTAGTTACTATATCTATAACTACTCGGGAACAGGTACTATGTATGCTTCTCAGGCGTGTGTAAGAGTTTACTTTGGCAACTCTTCTACACCTGCGTACACATTCTATGCACCTACAGGTTCGGGACGTAATTGGGAAGTATTTACTTACAATGCCGTAACAGGTGAATTTACAATCACTAACTACGTTCACTAATTAAGTTAACAACAAAACGCGGAGAGCGATGCTCTCCGCGTTTTATTTTATGTGATTCAAATTTTGATTTATCGGGGAGTTAAAAAAGTTAGTTTAAATTAGGATTTTTTCGTTCTTTTTGAAAAAAGAACCAAAAACTTTTTATAAGTGGGTTTTTATTTAAAGCCGCGCAAATTGTGTCAACGAGTTGACACTAATGGTTTTTCTCGGTGTTGGCAGGCACCTCGAAAAATCCAATTTGCTACTATCCAACGAAGCCATTTCGTTATCAAACGGCTATAGTTTAGCAAAGTAAATTTTAGAAAAACACTATGCAAATAGTGGTTTTCGTAGTTTTGGAAGTGCGGTACCATCCGTCGTGCTCGCGCGTAAGGATGGTATCGTGCTTTCAAAACCGATAATTCGTTTGCGAATTATCGAAAATTTAC
>JAFVRQ010000089.1 GCA_017504245.1 Clostridia bacterium
GTGTTGGATATGCCGAAGCTCACGGAACTGCGCTTTGATATTGTCAAGGATGAGCCAAGCGAATACTATCTTGATATCCTTTCAAAATTGCAGGGCTTAAAGATATTCTACACTCCCGACAGCTTCTTCACTTTTCAGCAGTTTGCGTGGCTGAAAGCAAAGCTTCCAAACGTGGAAAAAGGACTTGATTGCGTTTTTACTGGTAGTGCTTGCGATGGTGCTTTTTATTCCATCATAGGCAGAAGAACACCCAAGTCGCTTCACGATGCTGCAAAAGTCGAAAAATACCAAAAGAGATATGATGCTCTCGTGGTAAAATACCAAACCCGTGAAAATCCCCCTTCGGATGATGAAAAGGACTAACTATGGCAAAGAAATTTTGGACTTTTATCGGCAACGATAAATACGATATAGGTCTTACAGGCAGCACCGTGTACGTTTACGACAAAAACGGCACAGAGCTTGCCACCTTCAAGGATCTTACATACGCATATAATGCGGTTATCTCTCCGCTCGGTGATATTTTTGTAGTTAAAACCACCGATGGAAGAATGGCAATCTATTCTTTTGAGCCGTTAAAGCTCGTCAAAAAGTTCCGTTTTTCCAAGATTGACGGCGGTCAGGATGAAAATATGATATTCTCGCCGGACGGAAAATACTTTTACAGCATTGAAAGTCACACAAGTACATTAAAAACGCTTTTGGCAAAATACAAAACCGACGATTTTTCTCTCGTCTGTCAGTTGTTTTCTGATAGAGAGCGTTTTCGCCTATCGGCTATCGAGTATGACGAAAATACCGATTGCTACTATGTATTAGGGATTTTATATAGTCCCGAAACGAAAATGGCAAATACGTGGTTTATCGCAAAGCTCGTGGATGACGAGCTTGTGGATATGCGTTATATTACCGAAGGCGAAAGAGATTTTGCAAATGCTGTCAATAGACTAAAAGTTATGGGCTACACCGAAAAGGCGTTTCAGTGGTCGGCTTTCCGATACAAGAAGGAATACGATGACCGATATAAAATCAGCCTTGACGAGATTAAGGCACTAAATTATTCGTTGGCAACTCTTTGGAAAAACGCAAGCACAACACCAATAGAAAAAAAGGACTAACTATGCACTTAATTGAACTTACAGAAGCCGAAAGACTTGAATATCTCGGCAAGCTGATTGATAAAACAAACGCATTCGCACAGAGTATCCCGTGGATTGACACGAGAGATCAGGCAACCAAGGTAGAATATGCAAAGAATCTTTGCGACCTGCACACAGGTCTTGACATTGGTATGTTCCATAGAGCAAAGGAGCTTGCGCGTGGAGTTAAGCGTACCGAAAAGCTCGGTGCGAAGAAATCATATCTTAAATACTACTACGAGGGTGAAACGCTCACTTACATAGAAAGCTACGTGAAAACGCTCGACGTGGTTTTCCGAGTTGTTTACGAGGGTGATATGCGATACCTCGTTCCGTTCTTCAAAAACGGTATGCCTTATCCCACCTATATTCACGCCTGTAAAACCGAAAACGAAAAGGTCGTTGAGGAATGGACGGTAGAAGGTAACCAAATCGTTTATGACGGGTATACTCATTTTGATGATGGCTCGGCGGCATATTATTTTATCAACTATGTCAGAGGTGGCAAGACTCCCATTTTGATGCAGAAGCAAGGCGAAATCTCCGCAGCACTTGAATGGGAAGAACATCTTGTAACCACCTATTCCTACACCTCGGATACAAGATATGAGTATAGCGAGATTGACGGCTCAATGACTGTCTTTGAATGGGATGGAAAAGAAAAAGTCGGCGCAAAGAAAATCAGCTTTTACACCGAAAAGAAAAATGAAGCCCTTATTGCAGATGCGGTGATAAAGTCGCACGAGGTTGCGTTTTTCAAATATAAATCTGTGGATATTTCGGGGCTTATTTTGCCCGAAAGTATAGGCGTGTTCTTCTATGGCGTAAGCCGTGTTGACGGTCTTGCACAGTTTATGAAAAATAACCATCATATCAATCATTTTGCATTTAACGATGCAAGCGTTTCCTATCTCGACGAGAGCTTTTTCTCGGCACTTCCCGAAGATACAACGCTTGTGTTTGACGGCTGCCGTGGTCTGAAATCCGTCAAAGGATTGAAAGGCATTTTGCATTGTAACCTCTATCGCACGAAGATTGAGGACGAGGACACCGAGCCGCTTACGCTCTGCAAGCATTCTGTATATAAGCAGAAGGACTATGGATTAGAGGATTAACTATGAAAAACAATTTTACTAAAGTAGATATTAAAAACAGCGTTGAGTACCAATGGAGAAAAACCTCTTTCTGTTGGCTACTTGGAATTTGGGCTGTTATAGCCGTGGTGATGCTTTTCGGCGTACTTATAATTGGCTTTGATGATATAAAACCCGGTATGGGTTTGCAGGTTTGGCTGATAGTAATGTCAATTTATAGCGTGATTTACTTGCCCTTCGTGGCGTATTACGGCTACAAAATGCTTTATATCTTGAAGCATTATGCAGAGTTTAATTCGTATGAGGTAATGCTCGACAACGTTTCTACCTCGTATGCATACCGTGGCGCAGTTTATTACACGGTTACAATCAATGACGAGGGCGTAGCAAGACAAGTCAGCACCAATGCTTACTTTTCAAGCAGTATGTTCGCAAAGTTCACCCTTGAAGATTACAATAACAAAAAGGTTGTCGGCTTATACGACAGCCAAATGGATAAGTTCTATATCATA
>JAFVRQ010000007.1 GCA_017504245.1 Clostridia bacterium
CGTACTATTTGCGAGCTAATGCGCATACTGCGCATTTGGTGCTATGCACCGTGCAAATTACAAATTTGCGCTCGCATAGCAATCTGCACGCGCCTCGCTTGTGCGAGCACAGACTCGTTTGCGTTTGATTATCAGCCGACGCTTTCTGCTCTAAATCCGTTCGCCCCAAGGTTCTGATCTCATTAAGAATTCGCAAATCGTGTAATTACAACCATGCTTTACCGATTTATCATTGATATGCCTGAATTCTTAATGAGACAGCCCCTTTCTGTTTGTGCCATAGGGGAGCATTTACACCTTAACGCTAGGTTTGCGCCCCTACGCTTCCGTAAAATCATCCGGAAAAGCTACCGGTTCTCTCCTCTCTTCACTTCGGCTAGCGAATTGATCTCGCTTGTATTGATCAAAATTACTTTTTTACCTATTTTTTTAGCATATTTTAGTGTATATTCGGTTCCTTTTGAACAACCGTCCCATACTATCAATGCCTCATCGCAGAGCTCTAACATTTTCTCGTTTCGTCTAAGCGGCGCGGCTCTTCCGTAAATACTGTATTGCGGACGTAAAATCAGCTTTGAGATTTGTTTTTTGTCTGCGATTTTTTCTGCCAAAGTGTCTATTCCGTCAGCACCGCCCGTAATGATCATCGTGGTTTCATCCGGAACGTATTTTTCAAGGTTAAATTCCTTGATACACCTTGAACCTGCGATAAGCAATTTCATATTCTTCGCCTCTCATATATATAACCTTATGTGTAATATAATGTTTACTATATTTTATCATATAACAATTAAATTGTAAATAAGGTAAAATGTTTTTGAGAAAATATTTATAAGCTCATTTTTCGATAGAATATACCGTAGAGATAGTGAGGGCAAAATGGTAGAGAGTCAATATAAAATCAATTTGATTAAAATAGGCTTAAAAATCGCCTATTACAGAAAGCTGCAAGGAATGACACAGGAAGAGCTTGCGGAGGCTTGCGACCTATCCTCCGGTTACGTTTCTCAGCTTGAAGCACCGAACTGCTTTTTCTGTCCTTCGCTGAAAACATTGTTTAAAATCGCGGAGGCACTCGGCACAACGGTTTCGAAGCTTACCGACATAGAAGATTAAAAACAAAAAAATTGAAGGATACTTGGTTAATTTAATTACGGAGAAAAAATGTGGAAAGAGATTAATACTGCAAATGATTTGAGTTGTTTTTTGGATGAAATGTGCTTTTTTCACGACAGTTGCATAAAAGAGATGAAATATTTGAGCGGCGCGTATGTTGAAGCTAATCTTGCTATGCATCCCTTGAACGACCGGCGTGTGCTGAGAGTCATTATTCAACGCCAGTTTGAAGATAATTCGATGATAGAAATGGAGTTTCTGGGACTAAAGAAATTGAACCTTTTTCCTGTTAGTGAAAAATACACTTGTGAAATACTGGATGCTACCATGATAATGAAAGATGGCGATATTTATTGGTGTGATTGCGGTGATCTGTTGGAATCCGATTTGGATAATTATAATGGAACCTTAATATGCGCCTCAGCGCTTAGATGGCGCACAATAGATAATCACATGGGGGAAAAAGAGTTTTATCATTCTGATATGTGAGGGTGTCTGAAATGGGCTATGCATTAAAAAAGATATATAACGCAATTTTTGTTTCTCTGCGCTATTGATTTTCTGATGACAATTTCTTATATGTTTTAATCGCAAATTACATTAAAAAAAACAAGGTCACGGAAGTTTTAATGCTCCGTGATCTTGTTTTTTCAATGCTTCAATCGGCGGGGGCGGTAGATTTCACCGCCCCCGTGTAAAGCGATATGTAATTTTTTAAAAAAATTCTTTATAGGTTAAAGCTTTCGGGGGAATTTTTCACCGCCCCCGTGTAAAGCGATATGTGATTTTTTTAAAAATTTCTTTATAGGTTAAAGCTTTCGGGGGAATTTATGAAAATCGGAAAACTACTGTTTTTCGGATTTTTCTTTACGCAATTCGGAAAATTTAATAGCCTTGGGCATATTCCAGCGGAATATGGTGGCAAGCACACGGACGGTAAAGGTGACGAGAGCACCGATAAGCATCGCGGCATCGTCCGGCACCTGCAGGTACCAAAGAAGGTAATACACCGAGGAGCCTGCGAGACAGGCAAGCGCATAAATACGCTTACGAAGGACGAATGGTACGCCGCCTACTATTATATCACGCAGAATTCCGCCTCCGATACAGGTGGTCACACCCATAAATATTGCGATAAAGGGGGTATCATAGCCCATTTCGATAGCGATCTTGGCTCCCGATACCGAGAAAACCGCGATTCCCACGGCATCTATGTAATTATTTATTCGGTCAAGCAGGTTTTCATCCTCAACGAACCTGCGCTTGAATATCATAGCAAAGAAGAAAACCGCAAGCGAGGTTACAAAGCAGGCAATTATAAGTCCGCCGTAATCAACAAAGAAGTGAGGCAGTCCCTCGTTAAGTATAATATCACGGAGAAGTCCGCCGCCAAATGCGGTTATAAATGACAAAAACACAACACCGAAAACGTCGGTTTCCTCATCTATCGCAACTATCGCGCCCGATATAGCAAAGGAGATAACTCCTATATACGACAGGACGTTAAAAAACACGGAAAAATCAAGTTCCATAGATAATCTCCCGAAAAGTTTTTTCTTTTTTCACAGGGGGCGTGTCAATTTTCGCCCTTCAATTTAGAGAGCAGCTCGGCAAGAGCCCTCGCTCTATGGCTTATTTTATTCTTCTCTTCATCGGTCATTTCGGCAACCGTGCGGCTCTCATCCTCTACAGGAACGAAGATAGGGTCATAGCCGAATCCCCTTTCCCCTCGGGGCGTGTCAATTATTCTGCCGTACATATGCCCTTCGGCTGAAATAATTTTACCGTCGGGATAGGCGAGAACAACGGCGGCGGTGTAGTGCGCGCCCTTATCCTCCTTATCCGAGAGCATCTTGATAAGAATGCGGTTATTAGCCTCGTCATCCCCGTGTGTACCCGAAAAGCGCGCGCTGTAAACACCGGGCGCACCGTCAAGCGCGTGGGCGCAGATTCCGCTGTCATCGGCAAGTGCCGGACAGCCCGAGAGCTCGGCAATTTCTCTCGCCTTCTTCTCTGCGTTTTCAAGAAACGTCGTGCCATCCTCTACCGTTTCGTGCGATATCCCCGCCTCGGAAAGCGAGAGTATCTCGGAAAACTGCGAGCCGAGAATCTTCTTTATCTCGTATATCTTATGCTTGTTATTAGATGCAATAATCAGCTTCATTTTGGTTTCCTTCAATCGGTTTTGCCCTTCTTTCACAGAAGAAAGTGTGGGGCGTGTAAAGTTTTCTACTGCAAATCCGCATTTTTAAAAAACGCGGAG
>JAFVRQ010000090.1 GCA_017504245.1 Clostridia bacterium
CCCTTACGGAAAAGGCGTTCCAAAATCGTCTTGACTTTTGCCGTCTGCATACTAATAGCGGATTTAATTGCATCAACGCTATGAAGCAGGTAGATACCGTGTTTATGCGTATCTACCGCTTTCTTTGTAGACAGATAGTTATCGCTCGTTGCAACGGATGCAGTACGGACGAACATACCTTCAAGGACTTGTCCACGGATATTCGTACCGAACACATAGCCTGCATCGGCAAGCAACATTTGATTCTGCTTTTTATCGCTACCAAGCTTATATTTTGCGACAAGACTATCGTAGAGCTTATTCAAAACCTCACGTTCGCCAAGACCTCCAAAATCAAGGTCACGCATTTGCTTTTCGAGCGTAAAGGTTTTGCATTTTTCTTTCAGGAAAAGGCGGCGAGTTTCGTATGCCTTGTCAATACTTGCAAGCAGACCGGCTTTATACTTTTCGTCAAAAGTGTAAACATAGCAGAAATCAAGCAAATCATCGTCATAATGCTTTGCCTCGGGCATTCTGCGAATACGACCAATCGTTTGAATTTCAAAGCTCTCGCTCATACCTTCACGGAGCTTGACAAGGATCTTCGCCCTGGGACAATCCCAACCCGTACTGATAGCCTGTTTCATCAGAAGAAAAACAGGGGTGGCATCGTTGTCGGTAAGATTGTCGGGCAAATCCTTTTTGTCCTCGCTCATCCACTTGGATACCATACCGTTGTCGTATGTATAGCCCATAGACTCCAACTTTTTCTCAACCGCTACAATGGTTTCGGGCTGTGCGTTCGGAAATTGAATTAAAACAAGAGGACGGATATTTTTGCCGAGCGCAGTATAATGACTTGCGATATTTTTGCGTTTTTCATCGGCAAGATCAAGCAAACAATCGTAATCGTCGCCAACCTCCATGCCTTCGGTAATGCCTTCGTTTACATAGAGAGCTTTTGTAATCAGCCCTGCGTTTATAACATCGACTTCGTCGATTTCAAAATACTCAAAGCGTTTATTTTCGATAGCAGTAGCACTTACACGAATAATGTTCTTTGCGGAAAAGGCATCAATAATGGTTTTCGCCTTTGCGGTGTTGTTGGAATGCTCCTCGTCGATAATAACGATAAATTCGGTATTATTACGATGAGCCTCGGCAATGCGGTCAAATAAATTCTTCTTTTCGCCATCACGCAACGAGGTGTTATCCTTTTTGGTTACCAATTCCCAGTTAATGAACGTGGTGCTTTCCGCTGGAAAACCGCCTTGCAAGGCGTCAAAGAGATTTTGCGTCTGGCGATGCGGTGCAAATTTACGCATCTTCTTACGGCTTTGCTCTTCAAGGTCGCCCTTGCCCGGACAGAGCCAAATGAAAGCAGCGTTGCTGTTAATTTTAGTAAGGTATTCCTCGACAAAATCAATAAGAATAATCGTTTTACCCGATCCTGTGGGGGATTTTACGGTAATCGTTTGCTTGCTGTTGCTGTCGGCAACGAGGTCTATGAGCTTGAGTACAGCTTTTTCTTGAAAATCAAATAAATTGATTGCAATTCCTCCTACCATGATTCACCCACCTCCTTGAGTTCAAAATTAAAGTAATAGTCGGGGATAATATAAATATCCGTATTAGCGAACAAGTCGCATTGCTCGGTTGTGAAAAGAACGTTTTTAGAAACATACAGAGCTTTGACATTGGGATAATTCTCCCAATTTGCTTGAAGCTCGTCCGCTTCTTCGTCGCTCATAACCATAATATAGTTACTGCCGTCAATTTTAACGCCATGTTCAAGCTGAATCATTTCCGTCATGTGTTCCAAGAGAGCGTCGGAGAGATATTCCTCGTCCCTTGATACAAAGTCGGTTTTATAATACTTAAGATTGAACGGCAACGCTTGATATTTACCATAGCCTTCTGCGACATTTTTGAGTCGGGGATAGGTTTTGGTGTCACAAATATCATTCTCATTATTCGTACATAAGATGAATTTACGAGTACCGCCATCTTCCGCATTCAAAGCAACAACAGCATGTCCCGTGGTTGCACTTCCTGCAAAGAAGTCCAATACAGTTATATCGTCTTGGGGATAAAGGCTGATAATTTGCTTGAGCAAATCTACTGGCTTTTTACCATTTGAAAATTCAACAGCGCCTTCTTTAGTGAGATTTTTCGTCGCACCCGTCATATCCCAATATGTGCCTAGCAAATCTTTTTTATATAATTCACCGTCTATAATTTCAGCAGTATCTCTCAACCAAACAAAAAGATTGCACACATCATCTTTGTAGAATTGCTCGTATATTACACCTTTATTCTTTCCTGTTTTGGGAGTGTATTCAATGGACAAAATTTCATCGTGAATACCTTTTTCTTGCCGATATTCAATAATTCTTGTTCTGATAGAAGATTGCGAGTTGGTTGTTCTAAAAACGTTTATTCCATATTTTTGATATGCTTCTTTGACTGTAATTTCATCTCTTTTGGCAATTTGATTTATAGACATTGTAACAACATTTTTTCGCCTATAAACTTTGATTTCGTTGCCATCTCCGTCAACAGTAGAGCCAATATATTCCTTTTCGCCCGGATCAAGCAAAACGGTAGTATATTTCCAACTTTTTCCCTCGTCGATATATCTTTGAATTAAATCAGAGATTTCGGTGTAAACATATGGGCCATTAAATAACGGCAAAAAGTCATAAGACTTGGCGTAAACAAGAATGTATTCGCAGTTTTTCTTAAAACGCTTGTCCTCGCCACCGCCGGATGCGCCTGCAATATTTTTCATATTGACACTTATGATATTTAAGAAATTGCTTTCGCCAAAAATATCATCGCAAAGGCACTTAAGCTGTGCCACCTCAATATCGCTAATTTGAATGAAGATAACGCCTTTTTCCGAGAGAAGCTCTTTTGCAATCAACAAACGCTTTTCCATAAATGAAAGCCATTTAGAATGACGGAAAGAATCCTCCTCGGCAACATAGTTGTCATCGTAAACAAAATCCTCATGCCCCGTATTGTATGGGGGATCGATATAGATTAAGTCGATAGCACCCTTGTGTGTTTTCTCCAAGAGATAAAGACTATGCAGATTATCGCCTTCAAGCAGGAAGTTGTAGCGATTATCAGGAACGAGAGATATTTCTCGTTCAGGAACTTCTGTAAAGACGGGAATGTTGGTTTGCATAGCAACATCGACCTTTTCTTCGTGCTGTTCCCATACAAGTCCGTATTTTTTGGAGATGAGCGCATTTGCAATCTCACCGAGAGCGATAAGCATCTCATCATCGGTTTTATGTTCTTCTTTTATTTTATCTAAAAACGCAAGCATACGCTGACGCTTTAACTGTGAAAGATTAGGCATATCTTATTCCTCGCAAAGCTTTTTATTTAATTTATCGAGAAGGTAAATCTGAATGGAAAAGAGATACCATGATATTTTCTCGGGTGTTTCGATGCACAAGGTGGCTTCGTTTACATTTAATACCAAGTCGGCAATCGCAATGTTGAAATCCGTAAAATGATGTTTTCTTAAAATATCAATTGCCTTTGAACGATCAAACATTCCCGATAGGAAGCTTTGTATCTCTTGAATATCGTTGCGTAATTGATTTATTTCATATGCTTTTTGTATTTCCTTAGAGGTCATTTTACTCACCTACAATTTCCATAATATCGTCAAAAGAGCAGTCTAAAGCAACGCAGATTTTCATGAGAGTTTCTGCGTTTACGTTTTCGCCCTTGTTCAATTTGTTTAGAGTATAGCTACTCAAGCCTGCCATTTGAACAAGGTCTTTTTTCTTTATATCCTTGTCAATTAACAGTTTCCATAGCCTTTTGTAACTGATCGCCATAATAACGCTCCTTTTACAAGTATTCGATAAAATTATTATATCATATATTGCAAATAAAATCAATGCAAAATTGCAACTTCGCTCAATTTTACTCTAAAATAATTTGTTCGAATAAAATTTTTTCGGGAAATTTTCGTTTCAGGGTGGTCACTTGTCTCAAAAAGCTGCTTTTACATAAGTGAGGGGATAAAATTTTTTCTCATTAGGGTGTCCACCTCTACTTAAAAACGGCTTTTACAATAGTGAGGGATAAAATAAAAATTCACCCCTCTTAAGTCCTGTAAAACAATAGGAGATAAAAATGCGAAACAAAAATTTCTTTATACTGCCCAATCGAATATTCTCGCTCGGATTAAAGCCGAAGGAATTTGCCGTCTACTGTTGCCTTATCCGCCATAGCGACAGAGAGAAAAACTGTTGCTTTCCGTCAAGGCGGTTGATTGCACAGGAATGCAATATAGATAAGAAAACGGTAGACTCGGCAATCAAGGGCTTGGAAAAACGGGAGCTTGTGAAAAAGGTCTGCCGACAACGAGAAAACGGAACACGGACAAGCAATCTCTATTATGTTCTCAAGCAAATTGAATAGCGTAAAATTTGTATCGGTATAGTGTAAGATTTTCGTAACACTAACAAAACACAGGAAAACAAGAGTATTACAACAGAAAAGAAAGAATATATAGGCAAGCAATAGCAAATAGCTCATTGAGTTTCCACGACATTTGCATCGTTAGTGAGAGCGCAAATGGCAACGAGTCAGCATATTAGTTTTTTCTTTTCTGCTGTAACCAAGGGATCAAGCGAAGATTGAAAATTGAATATCAGGCTCAAAAAGTAAGCCTTGAGCCAAGGGTTTTGAAAAAGAAAGTTCGAGGTAAGGGAAACACCCTACCCCTACCGAGAACGGTGCAAAAGGCACGCCATGCAGCGTTGATTTTAACCGCAAAAGGCACGCTACGACTGCAGCACCTCCCTCTGTAAACGACACAGAAACGCACAGCCGCTCACCGTTTTTTGTGCTGAAAACTCGTGGGTAAGGTAAATACCCACCCGAGATGAGAACGGCTCAAAAAACGCCAAGTGTATGGGCGATTTTTCACCCCAAAACGGCAAATAAGAAGCAAGGTCAAGGAAGTAATCGAAAAACAAGCAAAAAGCCACGTTGGGGGAAATTCAGGGACAACGAAAAAACGGTGCAAAGCGAAAAACTCTCGATTTTCGCAGGGTCGAAAATCAAGCAGGTTAAAGAGTCTGGGTCGTAAACGCCCCCGACTCGACTCACAACGGACGGCAACTGCCGACCGTACAAGGAGTTTCGGCACTTTCGCACTCTCAAAAAAGTGTGGGTCGATTTTTCGCCTATGGGGGCGGTTGGGGTGTCGTAAATATCAAAAATGCCCTGTTTTCGAAGGAAAAACAGGGTGTCACCATAGGTGTAAAAACAAAATAACGATAAAAGGAGATGAGATTATGGACTTTTGGAAAAATTGGAATATTGACGAATTGAAAAGAAGATACGAAAGAAGAATGAAAAGATTAGAAGAAGAAAATGATGATGCTTCCCGTTATGCAATTGGATATGCGTATAAGGTTGACGGCGTAATATATCCCATATGCGCCTACTTTCCTATGGGCAATTTCGATGAAGCTGACAAGAAAATTAAATACCTTATTTCAGGAGGCAAAAAGTGAAAAGGAAACCGAAAAATTTTCAAAAAAGTGCTGGACTTTTAACACGATTTTTGGTATGTTGTGGTTGAGTCCTATTCGGTTGAATTTTCAAGAGCGACACATCGCTCGAAAGGAGAAATAGGATTATGAAAACAACCGAAATGAATAAAAATTTAATAACTGCTCTTTACTGCCGTTTATCCCAAGAGGATGAACAGCAAGGCGAATCCAACAGCATCACCAATCAAAAATTGATATTGCAAAAATACGCCGAGGAACACCGCTTCCCGAACATCCGCTTTTATATTGATGACGGATACTCGGGTGCGAATTTCAACCGCCCGGATTTCAAAAGACTTATGACTGATGTGGAAAGCGGAAAGGTCGGAATCGTTATCGTGAAAGACCAATCCCGACTCGGCAGAGATTACTTGCAAACGGGAATGCTGATGGAGATAACCTTCCCACAATACGACGTGCGTTTTATTGCTGTAAACGATGGTGTGGATAGCATCAACGGTGTAAGCGATTTTTCAGGAATCAAGAATTACTTCAACGATTTCTATGCCCGTGACACAAGCCGAAAGATACGAGCCGTACAACGAGCAAAGGGAGAGCGTGGTGAGAGAGTCAGCACCGCAACGCCATACGGCTATATGCGGAATCCCGAAAACAAAAAGGAGCTGATCCCCGATCCCGAAACAGCCCCCATTGTAAAACGGATATTCGAAATGTACGCAAGCGGAATAGGCATTGTGAAAATCTGCGATATTCTCGCCGCAGAAAAAATCGTATCCCCAAGTGTGTATATTTTTCAACGCACAGGAGGTAGGATCGGCAAGCCCGACCTCACGCATCCGTATCGTTGGAGTCACACAGGTGTTCGTAAGATACTCGCTAACCAAGAGTATGTCGGAGATACTGTGAATTTTAAGACCTATACCAAGTCCAACAAGCTAAAGAAAAGGTTGAAGAATTCGCCCGAAAATATCCTTGTGTTCAAGGATACGCACGAAGCGATTATTGACAGAAAGACCTTTGAGTTGGTACAGCGACACTTCGAAGGTCGTAAACGCCCCGATAAACAAGGCGAGATGGACAAGTATGCAGGCTATCTCTTCTGCGGTGAATGTGGAAAACGATTATATCTCCATAGATCAAAGTCGTTTGACGAATCTAAGAATAACTTTATGTGTGGTGGATACCAAAGCCGAACAACCGATTGCACCTCGCATTATATCCGTGAAAGCGTGCTTGATGAAATCGTACTGCGGAATCTTCGTCAGGTAACTGAATTCGCAAGAGAACGCACCGAGGAATTTTACGCAATGGCAACCGCTAACGGCGAAGCTGAAGCCGAGAGATTTTATAAGGCTGCAGAAAGAGAAAAACAACAACTTGAAAAGCGCATCAATGAACTTGACAATATCATCCGATGCTTATACGAGGATAGAGTCTGCGGAAGAATCACTCCCGAACGCTACGATACAATGGCAAGCGGATACGAGCAAGAGCAAACCACACTAAAAGAAAAGCTGATAGCCGTGAATAACGGTATCAGCGAGATGGATATGCGAGATAGTTGCATCAGGGAATTCATTGCAAAGGCAAAGCAGTATATTGAAATGCCGAAGCTCACGCCCGAATTGCTACGAGTATTTATCCGTAAAATAGAAGTCTTTGAGAAAATGGAAAAATACTCAAGGAAAGTCGGCAATCTCATCAATATCCACTATGCATTCCAACTTCCTGAACAAGACGGAATGCCGATGCTTAAGATGCTACTTCCATGCAATATGAGAGAAACTGCGTAAGAAAGCAGTACACGGAAGGCAAAACGCCTTCCGTGTACATACCGCCCCAAATTCTCCGTTAAGAACACAACGGAAACTTGGATTGGGTGTTTTTTGGTGACCCACAACAGAGTTTAAGCGAACATTCTCACATAAACTCTGCTCCACGTCGTCCATACTGATTTCTACGTCCTCGGTAGTACCGTCATTTATATCAAAGGTAAGCGTGATGTGGTCGTCATAGAGATAAA
>JAFVRQ010000091.1 GCA_017504245.1 Clostridia bacterium
CGAAGTCGCGGTTAAAAAGCCACATAAAAATGCAGAAAATCGCCAATTTTTGTTGGCGATTTTGAACTTTATGAGAAATTTGCACTTAAAAAGCAGTGCATTTTTCATATTTTTATTTCGGTGGCTTTTGTTCTGCGCTAACTGATACAGCCCCTTAAATTTTACATTAAATCAGAACCGTCATCGGGGATAACCTCGTTGACCGCTGCGATTGCGCATTCGATCATTGAGTCGTCGGGCTCAAGAACGGTGATTCTCTGCATCCAGAGTCCCGGTGCGGAGAGAATTCTCGTCACCGCGTTTTCGTGCTTGCCTGCGAATTTGATGAATTCATAGCCAAGTCCCATTGTGAGAGGAAGGAAGAGGAGCTTTATCGCGCTTCTCAAAAGGGAGGGAAGTCCCACGGGGATAAGGAGACCGATAAACACGCCAACTATAACCATTACAATAAGAAACGAAGTTCCGCATCTTGGGTGGAAGCGACCTTGCTTTTTTACGTTTTCAACGGTTAATTCAAGTCCTGCCTCGTAGCAGAAGATTGTTTTATGTTCTGCGCCGTGATATTGGAAGGTGCGTTTGATGTCCTTCATTCTTGAAACGAGTGCCATATAGCAAACGAGAATCACGATTTTGAGAATGCCCTCAAAAAGTGATTTAAGGAACGCTTTTCCCGCAAGGAAGGGGATGAGCTTTGAAATGAGGTCATAAATGAGTGTGGGGAGATAGATGAAAAGTCCAACGGAAAGAGCCACTCCGAGAATTGCGGAAACAACTCCGACTACTGCCATAAGTCCCTTGCTTTCCTTCTTTTCCTGTTCGTCCTCAAAGCCCGCGATTTCCGCGCTTTTCATAAGTGCCTTATAACCCATAATCATTGAGCTTGCAAAATTAAAAACACCGCGAACAACGGGGATTTTTTTTAATTTATCAACAAGCGTGGGCGTTTTGCCCTCAGGTGTATTATCCCATTTTTCAAGAACGATTTCGCCCTTTGTATTACGCACTGCCATCGCCGTCTTTTTGGGACCGCGCATCATAATACCCTCGATTAGCGCCTGACCGCCTATAGAGGTCTTTTTGGCAATGCAGGATTTATTATTTTCTGCCATATATACTCCATTCTGCTCGCGTTTGAGCGTGATAATTTACTAACAAACAATTATAATACACAAATGTGAACTTTCTGTGAACAAATGAGCTGATTGAGAAAAAAAGCAACACCGATTGCTCGGTGTTGCTGAATTTTTATTTTAATTATTCGTTTTCAACTGCGCGACGGGCTGCGAGTTTTTCTTTCATATCGGCAAGAGTTTTCTTGTCGATGTTGTAGATAAGAGTAACGCCCACGAATTGGCAGATAGCACTGAACATATAGAGACCTGCAACGAGCCAGCAAAGGTTGCTTGCGGTTTGCGCGGATTGACCGATAGTGCCGAGCTTTTCTTCGTAACCTATGAGAGAAGTACCCATAATAGCGATAACTGCGGCAGGACCAACACCCTGAGCAAGCTTTCTAAAGAATGAGTGGAGCGCGTAAACAACTCCTTCCTCTCTCTTACCGGTGGTGTATTCCTGATAGTCGATAGCATCGCCCATCATAGCCCAAGATACACAGTTATAGAAGCCCATACCAAGACCGAAGAAGATAAGACCTGCCATATAAACGAAAAGTTGTATATCCTTAGGGCAAAGAGGGAATATGCAAAGCACACCTGCACCTACAAGTCCTGCAATACATCCGATGGAGGCAACTTCTTTCTTACCGTACTTCTTAACGAGCTTTGTTGTGAAGGGCATAAAGATGAACATAGGAGCAAATCCGATTGCCATAACTACGCCTGAAAGGGAGGCCTTACCAAAGTGAGTAGCAAACATAATTGTATTTGCGGTGGAAGCAGATTGCATACCGAGGAACATACCCATAGCAGCTACTGTACAACCAACTGCGGGACGGTTCTTGATGAATGTTTTAAACGATTTGAGGAGATTGACTTTTTCACCACCGTCAGCGTTAAGGTGAACATACTCATTGCCACGAATTGTGATGTTTTTAATCATAAAAATGAAGAAAACGAATGCAAGGACACCCATAATAAGAGCGGCAAAGAATACTTTTTCACCGTGAAGAATTTCGAGCTCTGCTCCTGTAAGGGGGCTAAGAACAGCATCGCCTTGATTATATGCTTCACCCGTAAGAGGATTACTGTGGAAGTTTTCCGGAGCAAAAGCCTCTTCTGCGCCCTCGGGAATTTCAATCTTGTCAAGGAAGCTTGTTGTTCCATCATATTTAACCTTTTCCCAAATGAGCATAGGGAGAATTATACCGGGAACCATACTACCTACAGCACCACCGATTGATCTGAACACAGAAAGAGAAGCTCTTTCCTGATCATCCTGGGTAACGATATTAAGCATTGTTCCGTAAGGAACGTTGGCAAAGGTATATGCAGCGTCCCAAACCATATATCCAATTACAAAGAGAATTGCTTTAACAAGATCGTCTGCATTGGGAAAGGGGAGGAATACGGCTGCACCGCCAACAAGAAGACCGCAAGCTCCGATAAGTATATACGTCTTATACTTACCAAGCTTATATTTTCTTTTGTCGTTATCAATAAGAGTACCGATAAGGGGGTCATTAATAGCGTCCCACGCTTGAACGAGAACGAGAAGAATTGAAAATAGACCTGTTTCCAACATCATGTAAACAAGCCAGAAAGTTTGAACTGTGCCTTTAAGACCAAAGCTCAAGTTACAACCGGCGTCACCTGCTGCATACGCTAACTTATCGCGAATACCAAATTTGCGATGTCCGTTTGCATCAAGCTTAACTGTTTTTAGCTTTTTAGCCATAACATCCTCCAAAAAATAAAATTATGCGAAATAATCGCAAAAAATATTATATCACAGGTTGGCTTTTTTGTCAATAATAAATAAAAAATGAAGAGTTGTAAAAATTATGAAAATAATTCATAAGTTAAAATTGTTAACATTTTGATAATTCTATTGACATAAAGATGGGTTTACTGTATAATATAAATTATGATATAATGCGAAATTATGTTTATTTAATATTTTAGGAGGAAATTTTAGATGAGATCAATTCTTAACTTTAACAGCTCTTGGAGCTTCTTTAAGGCAACTAACGATATTAATGCCAAAGAGGGCGCTGAGCTTGTTAATCTCCCCCATTCCTGGAACGCACTCGACGGTCAGGATGGCGGAAACGACTACTATCGCGGCTCTTGTGTTTACACAAAGGCATTCGCAAAAGCAGACCTTCCCGAAAACGAACTCCATTATCTTGAAATTTGTGGCGCAAATTCAAGCGCAGATGTTTACCTTAACGGAAAGCATCTTGCTCACCACGACGGAGGTTACTCCACTTGGAGAGTCAACCTTACAAATGCCCTTGCTGACGAAAACGTTCTTGCTATCGTTGTTGATAACGCGGCAAACGAAACCGTTTATCCCCAGATGGCGGACTTTACCTTCTACGGCGGTCTTTACAGAAACGTGAACATCATATCCGTTGCTGATTCTCACTTCGACCTTGACTATTACGGTGCGCCCGGTATTAAGGTAACACCCGCGGTTGACGGTAAAAATGCTGACGTTGAAATTGAGGTTTATACAACCGACCTTCCCGCAGGCACGGAGCTTCTTTACGCGATTTGCGACAAGGAGGGAAATGCGGTTGCTGAGCTTCGTTCAAATGAAAAGAAAGTAAATTTCGTTATTGAAAACGCTCACCTTTGGCACGGAAGAATTGATCCCTATCTTTACACAGCGACTGCTTCTATTGTTAACGGTACAGACGTTATTGATAATGTTTCTGCCCGTTTCGGCTGCAGAAGCTTTAAGATTGATCCCGAAAACGGATTTATCCTTAACGGTGAAGAATATCCACTTCGCGGCGTGTCTCGTCACCAAGACAGACTTGGTATAGGTAACGCGCTTCTTCCCGAGCATCACAAGGAGGATATGGAATACATCTTTGAAATGGGTGCAACGACTATCCGTCTTGCTCACTATCAGCACGATCAGTATTTCTATGATCTTTGCGACGAATACGGTATGGTTGTGTGGGCGGAAATTCCCTATATTTCAAGACATATGCCCACGGGTCGCGAGAATACAATCAATCAGATGAAGGAGCTTGTGGCTCAGAATTATAACCACCCCTCTATTGTGGTTTGGGGACTTTCAAATGAAATCACAATCAGCGGTTCAACTCCCGATCTTCTTGAAAATCACAATATTCTTAACGATCTTTGTCACGAAATGGACAAGACCCGTCTTACAACCATTGCTTGTGTTTCTATGTGTAAAATGGACGACCCCTACGTTCAGATCCCCGACGTTGTTTCCTATAACCACTATTTCGGTTGGTACGGCGGTAATACTGCTATGAACGGACCTTGGTTTGATAAATTCCACGCAAAATATCCGAATATTCCTATCGGTTGCTCCGAATACGGATGTGAGGCACTTAACTGGCACACAAGTGATCCAAAGCAGGGTGACTACACCGAGGAATATCAGGCGTACTACCACGAGGAGCTTATAAAGCAGCTCTTTACAAGAAAATATATGTGGGCTACTCACGTTTGGAATATGTTTGACTTCGGCGCAGATGCGAGAGCTGAGGGCGGCGAAAACGGACAGAATCACAAGGGTCTTATGACTATGGACAGAAAGTACAAGAAGGACTCCTTCTATGCTTACAAGGCGTGGCTCAGAAGCCCCGAGGAAGCACCCTTCGTTCACCTTTGCGGAAAGAGATATGTTGATAGAGTTGAAGACGTTACCAAGGTGACTGTTTATTCCAATCTTCCCGAGGTTGAGCTTTTCGTTAACGGAGTTTCCGTTGGCAAGAAGACCGCTCCCGATCACTTCTTCTATTTCGACGTTAAGAATGAGGGCGAAAGCACCATTGTTGCAAAGGCGGGCGAGTTTACCGATGAGGGTACAATCCGCAAGGTAGCGGAAAGAAATATGGACTACGTTCTCGTTGAAAAGGGTGCAATCCTTAACTGGTTCGATATTGATGCTCCCGAGGGCTACTTCTCACTCAATGATACTATGGGTGATATTATGGACACTCTTGCAGGCAAGCTTTGGTTTGCTAAGGTTGGTATGTCCATCAAGAAAAAGATGGATGAGAACAAGAAGGATAAGGACGGTAAAAAAGGCGGCGGATTTGACATTGATTTCTCTTCAGGCGGAGGACTTATGGAAATGATGGCTGGATTTACCGTGCTTCGTCTTACATCTATGATGGGTATGGCTAATATTTCCTTTACTAAGGAAGAGCTTCTAAAAATGAACAAGGAGCTTAATAAGATAAAAAAGCCCAAAAATAAGAAGAAATAATTTATTTATTAAAAAACGGAGGCGATTTTTTCGCTTCCGTTTTGCTTTGTGTTCGGATTTTGATTTGTCGGTTAGTTATATTACTCGCAAAGCTCGCAAGTGTATTGTTCGCAAGCGAAGTGTGATATTGCAAACTAAGGTTTGCAGTGGTATTATATTCGCCTTGATTTTCAACTCTCGAAGCGAATATAACTGCGGTGCTTCGCACCGCTAAATCACAATTTATTGAAATAAAATAATCGCAAAATCTATTGACTTTTAGGGCAATAAACTATATAATAAATAAAGAAATAGTAAAATGGCGGATTATGGGGAAAAGGCAATGATTGAGTTAAAGGAGAGAGCATCCGTGGCGGTTATCGGCGGCGGAGCGGCAGGTATGATGGCTGCTGTAACAGCTGCGCGGAGCGGTGCGGATGTTATACTTTTTGAGAAAAACGAAAAACTTGGCAGAAAACTCAGAATCACGGGTAAGGGGCGCTGCAACGTTACCAATGATTGTGATAAAAATGAGTTTTTATCAAACGTTGCGTCCAATTCTAAATTCCTTTTTGCCGCTATTTCCCGATTTTCAACCGCTGATACAAAGGACTTTTTTGAAGAGTGCGGAGTGCCGCTTAAAACGGAGAGAGGAAAGCGGGTTTTTCCCGTTTCCGACAAGGCGCAGGATATTGTATCCGCGCTTGAGAATGCTTGTGTTGAAGCGGGTGTTCGCATAATTAACAAAAGGGTTGAAGGACTTATAATTGAAGAAAGAAAGGTGCGCGGGGTAATAGCGGGCGGTGAGCATTACGGTGCAAAATCGGTTATCGTTTGCACGGGCGGTGCGTCCTATCCCAAAACGGGCTCGAGCGGTGACGGCTACCGTTTTGCAAGAAGAGCAGGGCATACGGTGACGGAAATTCGCCCTTCTCTTGTTCCGCTTGTCGCGAAGGGTAAGCTTTGCGCGCGTCTTCAAGGTCTTTCTCTTAAAAATATTGGATTTAAGATTAAAGATACCGAAAGCGGAAGGGTGATTTACGAGGATTTTGGCGAGATGATGTTCACTCATTTCGGTCTTACGGGACCCGTTGTGCTTTCAGCAAGCGCACATCTTTCGGATATTGAAAGCGGCAAATACGTAGTTCTCATTGATATGAAGCCCGCACTTGATCACAAGATGCTTGATGCGAGGATTTTGTCCGATTTTTCGGGTGCAATAAATAAGGATTTTATAAATTCACTTGACGCACTTCTTCCGCAAAAGATGATAGACGTGATTGTAGGACTTTCCGGGATTGACGCGAGAAAAAAGGTCAATTCAATAACGAAGGAGGAGCGCGAGGGACTTGTAAATCTTATTAAGAGCATTGAAATTCCGCTTATCGGCTTCCGTTCCATTGACGAAGCAATCATTACAAAGGGTGGCGTTTCGGTAAACGAGGTCAGCCCCAAGACCATGGAGTCGAAGCTTGTTTCGGGACTCTATTTTGCGGGCGAGGTGCTTGACCTTGATGCATACACCGGCGGATTTAATCTTCAAATCGCGTTTTCTACGGCTACCTTGGCAGGCGAAAATGCCGCTTGGAGCAGCTTTGAATAATATATTACTTTTTCAGAAGGGAAAAGACAAAATGATAAGAATAGCTATTGACGGACCAAGCGGCTCGGGAAAAAGCACGCTTGCAAAGGCGGTTGCGAGGGAGCTTGGAATAATTTACGTTGACACGGGCGCGCTTTATCGCACGGTTGGTTACTTTGCTTATGCCAACGGCAAGGATCCTCACAATGCGAGTGAGGTAGAGACGCTTTTGCCAAATATCAGCATAGAGCTTAAATACGAAAACGGGCTTCAGAGAGTAATTCTCAACGGCGAGGATCTTGGTGATAAGATAAGAATGCCGCAAATGTCTATGTACGCCTCTGCCGTTTCATCCATTCCCGCTGTCAGAGAGTTTTTGCTTGAAATGCAGAAGAGGATGGCGCGAGAAAACAGCGTAGTTATGGACGGACGCGATATAGGAACGGTTATTATTCCCGATGCTGATCTTAAAATATTCCTCACCGCAAGCAATGAAACGAGAGCGAACAGAAGAACTCTTGAGCTTCAGTCAAAGGGCATTTGCATTTCCTTTGAGGAGGTGCTCAACGATATGATCGAACGCGACAAGCAGGATAAAAACCGCGACATCGCTCCGGCAATACCTGCGGACGATGCTATTATTTTTGATAATTCTGCTATGAGCGTTGAAGATAGCGTTAAGGAAATAGTGAGGTTAGTAAATGAGCGCAAATAAGAAAAATTCACAGAGCTTTGAAAAGCAGAAGAAAACCTATAAATTCTTTTATTGGCTTTTGGCAGGGGCTGCTCGCCGTCTGTACAGAGTGAGGGTTATCAATGCGAGCAACGAGCCGCTTGACACACACTTTATCGTGGCAAGTAATCATACTGCGGCGGCTGACGGAGTCATCATCTGCGCTTGTATGAAAAATCAAATTAGATTTATGGGCAAGAAGGAGCTTTTTAAGGTTCCCGTTGTCGGTGCTTTTTTAAGAGCGATAGGCTGCTATCCCGTTGACAGAAAGACCAGCGATATTGCCGCGCTCCGCACTACGATTAATCTTTTAAGGGATGAGGATTGCGTTGGCATTTTCCCGCAAGGAACGAGATGTCCTCGCGTTGATCCCGCAACAACAACAGTTAAAAGCGGTGTTGGACTTATTGCCGCGCGAAGCGGCGCGCACGTTCTACCCGTTTGCGTTAAATCAAAGGTGGGAGCGGTTAAGATGTTCAGAAAGAACTATCTTATCATCGGTGAGCTTATAAGAAACGAAGAATTTGATTTTGAAACAAATAAAGGAACAGAAGGGCATCAAAAGGTTGCTGACCGCATTCACGCGGAGATTTGCAAGCTTTATGCAAATACGGATATAGAAAATGCGAAATAATATTACGGTTGCCACTCACGCGGGCTTTTGCTTTGGAGTTAAGCGCGCAACTGATACCGTTGAGCAGAGATTAGCCGAAAAGCGAGAGAACGAGAAAATTTATACACTCGGTCATCTTATTCACAACGAGGGATATATAAATTGGCTTGCAGAACGCGGAGCCTTGTCCATTGAGGTTTCGGATATAGAGCGCGTTTGCGGGGAAGCGAATGAAAATTCTCCCGTAACGGTTTATATCAGGGCACACGGAATTCCCGTTGAGGTTGAAAATTTATTGATCGAATGCAAAAAGAAAAACGAATTTTTCGATTTCGTTGACTTAACCTGCCCGTACGTTAAAAAGATACACAAGATAGCAAAAGAGAATAGCGGCGAAGAAAACGTGTTTGCCTTGCTCGGCTCTCGTTCTCATCCCGAGGTTATGGGAATTATGAGCTATGCCGAGGAGGAAAAGTACGTTTTTGAGAGCGCAGATGAATTAGAGGAGTCTATAAAAAATGGCTCTTTATCAAAATTGCACAAAAAAACGCTGAATTTGGCGGCTCAAACCACTCAAAATTTGTCGGAGTGGGAAAAAAGTTTAAAAATTGCAAAAAACTACTGTACAAATTCAATTTTTTTTGATACAATATGTAAAGTAACGGAAATTCGTCAGAACGAAGCGAAAAAACTTGCAAACGAGTCCGATTTTATCGTGGTCGTTGGCGGCAGGGAAAGCTCAAATACGGCGAAATTATATAAAATATGTAAGGAAGCCTGTGAGAATACTCTGTGGGTTGAAAACGCATCGGAGCTTGAAAGAAAATTTCCGACTAATAAAAAAATAGGTATCGTGGCAGGAGCATCTACGCCGAAGCGCGATATCGAGGAGGTATTATTTATTATGAGCGAAATGACAGAAAATTTTGCGGAATTGCTCGAACAATCACTTAAAACTTTAAATACAGGAGATACAGTAACCGGATACGTAACACACGTTACCGATGCAGAGCTTCAACTCGACCTCGGCGCAAAAGTTACGGGCATTATCAAAGCCGAGCAGATTACAGATGATGCATCCGCGCGTCTTACACAGATGTTCAACGTTGGCGACGAAGTTGAAGCATTCGTTATCCGTGTAAGCGATATTGAAGGCGTTGCAGAGCTTTCAAAGAAGAGAACTGACTCCGACAGACATTGGAAGCAGATCGTTGCTCTCAAGGAAAGCGGCGAGGTTGTTTCCGGCAAGGTACTTAAAGCAGTTGCAGGCGGTCTCACAGTTCAGGTTGGTGCAACAAACGTATTCGTTCCCGCTTCTCACTCCGGTCTTGCTAAGGACGCTGACCTCACAACTCTCGTTGGTGAAACAGTTGACCTTAAGATCATTGAGATCAAGGAGCAGGGCAAGAGAGCTATCGGTTCTATCCGTGTAGTGCTTAACGCAATTAAGCGCGCTCAGGTTGAAGAATTCTGGGCAAATATCGAAGAGGGCAAGCAGTACACAGGTGTTGTTCGTTCTCTCACATCCTACGGCGCATTCGTTGACCTTGGCGGTGTTGACGGTATGGTTCACGTAAGCGAGCTTTCCTGGAGACCCATTAAGCATCCCTCTGCAGTTGTTGCAGTTGGTGACGTTATCACAGTATTCGTTAAGTCCTTTGATAAGGAAGCAAAGAGAATTTCTCTTGGCTACAAGACTGATGATACTAACCCCTGGTTGCTCTTCACAAATACATACAACGTTGGTGACGTTGTTTCCGTTAAGATCGTTAATATGATGCCCTTTGGCGCATTTGCAGAGATTATGGAGGACGTTGACGGTCTTATCCACATCTCCAAGATCGCTAACAAGAGAATCGGCAAACCCGCTGACGTTCTTGAACTTGGTCAGGTAGTTGACGCGAAGATTATCGAAATCGACAACGAAAAGCAGAAGGTTAGTCTTTCTATCCGCGCTCTTCTTGAAGAAGAGGTTGCGGAGGAGGAAGCTGCTCCCGCTGAAGAAGCTACTGAAGAAGTAGTTGAAGAAGCTGTTGCTGAAGAAGTAGTAGCTGAAGAGGTTGTTGAAGAAGCTCCCGTAGCTGACGCAGAATAATTAAAAATTTAAGGGCTCTCGACTTTGGGAGCCCTTGATTTGTAGAGAGGTTAGTTAAGCAAAAAATGTGGGGCTTTTTTGAAAAACCGCCCCACACCCCGAAAAACTTTAAAAAGTGGGTGAGAAGCGTAGCCGTGTAGTGGGCAAAAGCTCTACTAAACTTCGCGCAAATACGCCACGCGTAAAATTGGGTGCTTAAATAAAATATGAGTGGCGTGCCCATCAAATTACTTGTCGTCTTACGACGTCATTTTGCGAGCAAAAACGTAATTTGAGCTATATTTCGCAAAAGCTTTGGTGCTTCACTGCCCAACGTAAATGTTTTTATTCGCAAGCGAACAAAAACTGCGCTTTGCTACACCGCACACAGCTCTTTTGATAGCAAAATGGCTATGCTTTGTAGTAGCAAATTAAAGTTTTTCGAGCCGCCTGTTAAAATGGCGAGAAAAACGTTATGTCTTGTTTGGTATACCAAACAAGACAATTTGCGCGAAATCTTGCGCGATAGCTATACAAAAAGTTTTGCGGAGCTTTTTCAAAAGCGACCTTTTTTTACTAAACTAACTATTATAAAGAGGTAAAATATGTACGAAAGAATAGTTGAACAATCAAAAAAGATGATAGAGGAGTTTTTGTCGGTTGTGCCGATGAACAAGGGCGAGATACTCGTTGTGGGTTGCTCGTCGAGTGAAATTGTTGGGCAGACGATAGGCAAGGGCTCGGATTTCAATGCCGCGAAGGCGGTTTATGAGGGAATTGCGTCTGCCTTGAATGAAAAGGGAATTTTCCTTGCCGCGCAGTGCTGTGAGCATCTCAACCGCGCGCTCGTTGTTGAGAGGGAATGCGCAGAAAAATACGGACTTGAGATAGTTTGCGTAGTGCCGAAAGCAAAGGCGGGCGGCTCTTTTGCAACAACTGCCTATGAGAATTTCAGTGACCCCGTGGTCGTTGAAACGATAAAAGCGCACGCAGGAGTTGACATCGGCTCTACCTTTATAGGTATGCATTTGCGCCAAGTTGCCGTGCCTGTGCGCCTTTCAATGAAAACGCTCGGTGAAGCGAACGTTACATTTGCCAAAACAAGACCGAAGTATATCGGTGGGCCGAGGGCGGATTATGAGGGTTGAGTCTATAATGATGTAAAGATAAAATAATTATTTGACAAAATTGTAAAAGTGTGTTAAAATGAGTAAAAAGTTGTTTGTGAGGTGAAGAAAATATGGATTTAGCAAAAAATGAATCTAATGTAGAAGAAGTTATCGAAAAGGATGATACACTATATACACTTTACGTTCATACTTGTCTCAAAAATGATAAGGTTTATGTAGGTATTACATATAAGGATGCAAAAAGCAGATGGGATGATGGTAGCGGATACAAGTCTAATTTTGAATTGTATTCCGATATAAAGTTATATGGATGGAATGAAGGATTTCATCATAAAGTTGTAAGAGATGATCTTTCTTGGGAAAAAGCAAAAGAAGCAGAGAGATTCTTTATTGAAATCTATGACTCTACTAACCCAGACAAGGGATATAATCACCGTAAAGGTGGAATTGGTTATGGTATTCATCGACCTCGCGAGAACTTCGGTAAAAAACTTAAAACTTTACGAAAAAACAAAGGATTGACACAAGTAGAATTAGCTGAAATATTAGGATTATCTCGCCCAACAATATCAAATTATGAAGTAAATAGACGTTCTCCTAGCTTAACTGACTTAAAAATGTTTGCTGAATTTTATGGTGTTGGTTTGGATTATTTTGGAACCACTACTGAAAATGCAGATTTTGAAATAAGCACAAGAGTTATTGAATATTTTAAATCAGAAGATATTTCGATAGAAGATAAGGTGGATTTGTTTAATGATATTGTAACTGCATATACTAGATTCATTTTGCAGTCAACTTGATAATTGTAGCGGAACGGATTTTAATTCGTTCCGCGTTTAAAATATATACAGGGATAGTTAGTGGTGTTGGATTCTATAGAGTTGGATTGTATCAAACACCGCCAGTAATCCACCGTCCTATGAGTTTGCGGTGTATCGCGGGACATCGTGGGTGCTGTCCCCTACGGAAATTAGTTCAAATTTCTATCCAGACAGCCCTACGCAGAGATAATTGCGGTTAAAAATATGATTTATCGAGATATCTAATTACAAATTTGTAGTTTGCGCGAATAAAGGTTAAAGGCGTCATCCTGAGCGGTAGCGAAGTTTTGTGAGGGAGCTCCGTCGAGCCGAGCAAAACCAATTGTGCCTTTAGGTACAATTGGGATCTACGAAGGAATTTTATGTACCTTTCTTAACATTAAGTTACTTTTATTCCTTTGTTTGATATAAAATATTTCTTTGTGTTAAGAAAGTCATCAAAACTACTTTATAGATCCCTGCGCAAGCGCAGGTTTTACTCGACTCGCTCCCGAGGGAGCTTTCTCGTAAAACTTCGCTACCGCTCAGGATGACGCGTAGCCGTGACGTTCGCGTAAAAAATCAAATTGTAACATTCAACATCCCGATAAATCCCAATTTATTGTTTGCTTGGAAACAAAAGTCAACTTTTTGCCAAAAATTTCACAAATTTTAATAAAACTATTGATAATTTGACAAAAATGTGATATATTATTACTTGGTAGAGATTGGGCTTAAATAAATACCTGCCCGAATATGTAATGAAAGGATAAATTTACTATGACTTACAACAAGAAATCCATTGAGGATATTGAAATTGTTGAAGGCGCGAGAGTGCTTGTTAGATGCGATTTCAACGTTCCCCTTAAAGACGGAGTGATCACAAGCGACAAGAGAATCGTTGAGGCACTTCCCACAATCAAATATTTGCTCGGCAAGGGCGCAAAGGTTGTTCTTTGCTCTCATATGGGCAAGCCCCACAACATTTTAACAGAGGGCTTTGGTCTTACAAAGAAGGAAAAGAAGAAGGTTGAGACACTTCCCGAAGAGGAAAGAGAAGCAGCAAAGGCAGAGCTTCTTGCAAAGGCACTCAAGAACGATAAAAAGAATCTTACGCTTGCTCCCGTTGCGGCTCGTCTTAACGAGTATCTTGACGGCAAGGTAACGTTCGCTGAGGACATCATCGGTGCGGACGCACAGGCAAAGGTTGCTGCACTCAAGAACGGTGAAGCAGTTCTTCTTGAAAACGTTCGTTTTGATGCAAGAGAAGAGAAGAATGGTGAGGACTTTGCAAAAGAGCTTGCTAAATACTGCGAAATTTACGTAAACGATGCTTTCGGTACCGCTCACAGAGCGCACGCAACAACTGCAGGCGTTGCTATGTACGGTAACGTTCCCGCGGTTTGCGGTTACCTCATTCAGAAGGAAATCGGTGTTATGGGTAAGGCACTCACAACTCCCGAGCGTCCCTTCGTTGCTATCCTTGGCGGTGCTAAGGTTGCCGATAAGCTCAATGTTATCAACAACCTTCTTACAAAGGTTGATACACTTATCATCGGTGGAGGTATGGCTTACACGTTCCTTGCTGCAAAGGGTTACGGTGTTGGTACGTCACTCCTTGACGAAACAAAGATTGAATACTGCCGTGATATGATGGCAAAGGCAGAAGCTAACGGAGTTAAGCTTCTTCTCCCCGTTGACGTTGTAACAATCGCAGAATTCCCCAACCCCATTGATGCTCCCGTTGAAACACTTGAGGTTGAGGCAGATGCTATGCCTTCAGACCGCGAGGGTGTTGATATCGGTGCAAAGACACAGGCACTTTACTCCAAGGCAGTTCTTGATGCTAAGACTGTTGTTTGGAACGGTCCTATGGGCGTATTTGAGAACCCCATTCTTGCAAAGGGTACAATAGCTATGGCTGATGCTCTTGCTAAGTCAAGCGCAACAACAATCGTTGGCGGCGGCGACTCCGCAGCAGCTTGCGAAACACTTGGCTTTGCTTCAAAGATTACACATATCTCCACTGGCGGCGGCGCATCTCTTGAATTCCTTGAGGGCCTTGAGCTTCCCGGTATCGCTTGTCTTGAGGATAAATAATTAAAAAATAATATGCTGTGCCGATTTTTCGGCACAGCATAATTACGATAGGAGAGAATAAAATGAGAAGATACGTTATCGCAGGCAACTGGAAGATGAATTTTACACCCAGTGAGGCAACTGCATTTATTAATGAAATCAAGCCCTTGGTTGATGGCAAAAACAATTGCGACATCATCTTTTGCGCTCCCTTTGTAACAATCGGCGCGGCAATGGAGGCGGCAAAGGGCTCAAACATCAAGATTGGTGCGCAGAACGTTCACTTTGAGGAAAAGGGCGCGTTCACAGGTGAAATTTCCGCTAAAATGCTCAAGGAAATCGGCGTTGAATACGTTATTATCGGTCACTCCGAAAGACGTCAGTACTTTGGCGAAACAGACCACACGGTAAACCTTCGCACAAAGGCGGCTCTTGCTGCCGGACTTAAGGTTCTTCTTTGCCTTGGTGAGGTTAAGGAAGAAAGACTTGCGGGCATTACTAACGAGGTTGTTGGTATGCAGACGAAGCTTGACCTTGCAGGCATCTCTGCAGAGGAGCTTAAAAACGTTATCATCGCTTATGAGCCCGTTTGGGCAATTGGCACGGGTCTTACGGCTACTCCCGAGCAGGCAGACGAAACCTGCGGTGTTATCCGTGACGTTGTTGCTGACCTCTATGGAAGAGAAGTGGCTGAGGAGCTTATCATTCAGTACGGTGGTTCAATGAACGATAAGAATGCGGCAGAGCTTCTTTCAAAACAGAACGTTGACGGCGGTCTTATCGGCGGAGCGTCCCTCGTTGCAGAGAAGTTCAACGCAATCGTTGATGCGGCTCAGTAATTAAATGTCCTATTTATTAGTTTTTGCAGTATTACTTGCTATTTACATAGTTGGTTTATTGCTTTTGAAGTATCTTGTTAAGCACAAAACCTTGGTGAACGTGATATTTGCAATCGTTATTTTCGCTTCGTATTTCTACGTTGCAAGATATATGTATTTCGACGTAGGTCCTAACGATTGGAATTTCAAAAACACCTTACCGACGGCTAACGTTAGTCCGTTTATGTTTTGCTTGACACCTCTTACCTTACTCATGCCGCGTGCAATTCGTAAATATTTGTTTACATTAATTGCGCTTTTGTCGCTCGGTATGGTTGTGGCAGGTCTTGGCGGTGCTTTAGGATTTATGGTGCGCGATTATAAATTCCACTTACATATAACGATGGATTGCTTGGCGCACGTTCTTATCTCGCTTTGGGGAGTGTATCTTGTTAAAAGCGGTCAGGTTGACTTGACACCCAAAAAAGCAATTCGAGGCGGCTCGATTATTGTTTGTGTTGCAGGCACGATGCTTGTGTTGAATTTGATATTCAAAACGGCATTTTTCGGGCTTTCGCTTTACGGTGAGCACAATATTTATAACAACAAGATTTTTGAAAGCGGTATCGTTTCTGCATTTGCATACTTTTTTGGGCTTTGCCTTGTGCTTTGCGCGGGGTATTTCTATCAAAAAGTGTTTAATTTGAAAAGAGAATAAAAGCTGAGGGGTGTTTGTAAAAATGCCCCTTTGTTTTACCAAATTTATGGTGGATTTGTTGTTCAAATTTTGATTTGTCGGGGAGAAGAAGTTAGTTTAAATTAGGATTTTTTCGTTCTTTTTGAAAAAAGAACCAAAAACTTTTTAAACGTTTGGTATTACTTAAAGCCGCGCAAATCGTGACGTTTGATTGAAATCAACCGTCACATAACGATTTTTA
>JAFVRQ010000092.1 GCA_017504245.1 Clostridia bacterium
CATTATACCATAGAAGGTGTTTCCTTTTTTATTTTTTGTGAACTATTCGGGGGTAACTTCATTATAGCCCCCTTTTTTCAAATTCTGATTTATCTCTCTATTAGCCTTCTCCAGCGGAGAAGGGGGACCATCTTTGATGGTGGATGAGGAGAGCGCCATTTAGTATAAATGAAGAAATTTAACATAAAACAAAAACCTTGATTTTTCAAGTAATTTCTTTATGTTAACAAACGAAATTTGGTTGAGAAAGGCCATTGTTTTCACAAACCGTGTTCTCCTCATCCACCGCAAGCGGTCCCCCTTCCCCGCTGGGGAAGGCACCGCTAAATCCCAATTTATTTATCAAGTATGTTGAATATTATTTGTATTTATGCTATAATAAGCAAAACAAACTTTAAGGAGCAAAAAATGAAGGGATATAACTTAATCGTAGTTTTTAATAAGGAAGCTGACAAAATGCTTATGTGCAAGAGAATAAAAGAGCCATATAAGGATTTATCCAACTTCGTCGGGGGCAAGATTGAATTAGGAGAGGACGGTATGAATGCCGCCTATCGCGAGCTTTTTGAGGAAACGGCTATAAAAAGGGAAGATATAAATCTTACGCACCTTTTGGATTTCACCTATCATATGGCACAGGAATACGTTGAGGTTTACGTTGGCAGATTAAACAAAGATGTTAAAATTCAAGGCGACGAAAATATCCTCTATTGGTCGGATTTCGAGCACAATTTCTTCGATCCCAAGCTCTACGCAGGCGAGGGAAATATCGGTCATATTATGATGCATATTGATTTTGATAGGGAGAAATTGTTGGAAATTTAAGGAGAATTGCGATGAAAAGATATAAAAGATCGGCAACGATGAATTTCTTTTTCGGTATGACGGAAATGATGTATTTACTGTTTTGGGGATTTATTCCTTTAACCATAATGTTTTCAAAAATTGACGAGCTTGTTTCCCTTGGCTTGTTGGTTGCTTGCTTTGTTTTGGTTGTGTTTTATGCGATACTGTGTTTTGTAATAGAATTGATAGCCGGGATATTTATCAAACGATACGTTCAGATTGAAGACGATTACATAATATGGCGAGGCAAAAAACTTCACGCGGATAATGTAAACAGGATTATTTTCGATATTGGAACTATCGGAAAGGGTTATCAAAGAGAAGCGTCGTTGACATTGATAGATTTGCAAGGCAGGGCTACGTCGATTGAACGCCCACCGTATTTGTTGCTATTTAACATAATGAAAATATGTAAAAATGCAACATTTGAACTTGAAAATTGGAGGAAAAAGCTCTTCATATACCCACTATTTGCATTTTTAGGCGGTGTTGCGGTTTGTGTTATCATTTTATTATCAAACAAATAATTTAAGGTATAATTATGAATGAGAAATTACCTACAAGAAAGAAAATTCGCCTTCAAAATTACAATTATTCAGAACCGGGCGCGTATTTTATAACAATTTGTACTAAAAATAAAGAAAATTGCTATGTAATGGCGAACTTGATATACTAAAATTTGATTGGAAACTCGTAGGGGCGCGCTTTGCGCGTCCGCAAAATTTACCATTGTCAAAATTAGGTGTTGCGATTGAAGAAAATTTAAATAAATGGAATGATATATACGAAAATGCATATTTATCATCGTATGTAATTATGCCAAATCATTTACATATTATGGTAGTGATATTGCCAAACGAAGACGGCGGACGCGCAAAGCGCGCCCCTACGGTTAGCAATATGATAAATCAATTTAAAGGAGCCGTAACAAAGCAGTTGGGCGAAAATATATGGCAAAAATTGTTTTACGACCACGTAATTCGTAACAAGAACGACTACGAAGAAATATCGAAATACATTTACGAAAACCCACTCAAATGGCAATTTGATGAATTTTATTGCGAATAATAACCCCCCAACGGAATTTCCGTTGGGGGTACATTTGTATTATAACTTAACTAATTTTATATTTTCCAAGTTATAGTGTTACCGTTTTTTTCGTTTATTTGTGCGAAAATCCAATTAGAATTGCGCTTTTTGTACCGTTTGATTTCCTTTATAATAGGAAGAATTTGTTTCTTTGTTACGTTTATTCCGTCTTTTTTTAGTTTTCTGCGAATAATCCCTGCTGTGAAATTGTTAAGAATCAATCGTGTGGGGAAGAGAAAAACGGTGTGTTTATTTTTCTTTATTCTCATATTTTATTCCACAAACATTTGAATAATATCGCCGTTTGCGTCTTCAATATCTATAATATTGCCGATTGCACCTTGATTTACCATATCCAAAATCATATTAAGGTCTATATTTTTCAGGGCTTCGTTTTTTGAAAGATATGACATATTGAGCCCACTATCCAGTATAACTTTAATTATGGCAAGGGGGAGATTTACGCGCACCACATCACCATTCTTACCGTTTATTACTATTCGCAATAACATATCATCAATATTTTTTCTTTCGTTTTCTGGCAACATTCTAACTCTATTATCTTCCTCTTTTTTGCCTGTGAGCAGCTCATCCGTGCTTACACCGAGTGTTTTTGCAAGAAGCGGAAGCAAAGAAATATCGGGGCAGGTTTGATCGTTCTCCCATTTGCTTACGGCTTGGTAGCTTATGCCGAGCTTTTCGGCAAGCTCGTCTTGTTTCATTTGCTTTTCGTGGCGGAGGGCCGCAATTCTTTTTCCTAAAGTTGTGTTCATACTTAAACTCCTTTTCGTTTATTATTGTTTTCTTTGTCGGGTGATTTATTCCACTCGACGCTATCATTATATCACCCAAAATTTGCAAAGTGAAGATAACAACGGTTGAAAAAGTTATGATTTGCTCAACCAAACAAAGAATTAACCCTCAACTGATAGTTGCGTGGTGCTTTTTATAGAAAATCAAAGCCCCCGACGTTTTTCGTCGGGGGTTATGTATTATTTACATTAATTATTTGCTCTTAATGTACTCATCCATTGCCTTAGCAGCAGTTTTACCTGCGCCCATAGCAAGAATTACTGTTGCAGCACCTGTTACTGCGTCACCGCCTGCGTAAACGCCCTCACGAGATGTAAGACCGTTTTCGTCTGCGATAAAGCAACCGTGCTTATTGGTTTCAAGACCCTTTGTTGTGTTTCTGATAAGGGGGTTGGGGCTTGTACCGATGGACATAATTACACAGTCAACGTCAAGAACGAACTCGGAGTCGGGCTTAACGATGGGACGGCGTCTTCCGGATGCGTCGGGCTCACCAAGCTCCATCTCTACGCACTTCATACCTGTAACGAACTTGTGGTCATCGCCAAGGATTTCAACGGGAGATGTGAGTGTCTTGAAGATGATGCCTTCTTCTTCAGCATGTTCAACTTCTTCCTTACGAGCAGGAAGTTCGCTCATACCACGGCGGTAAACGATGTAAACGTTTTCTGCACCAAGACGCTTAGCGGAACGAGCTGCGTCCATAGCAACGTTACCACCACCAACGATAGCAACGTTCTTAGAATTCTTAATAGGTGTATCAGAATCAGGTCTGTATGCCTTCATAAGATTTACACGTGTAAGGAATTCGTTAGCGGAGTAAACACCCTTGAGGTTTTCACCGGGGATATTCATAAAGTTGGGAAGACCTGCACCTGAGCCGATGAAGATTGCCTCAAAGCCCATATCGAAGAGCTCGTCAACCTCAATAGTTCTACCAACAACAACGTTTGTTTCAACCTTAACACCAAGTGCCTGAAGGTTTTCAATTTCATTCTGAACAATCTTCTTAGGAAGACGGAATTCGGGAATACCGTAAACAAGAACGCCGCCTGCAAGGTGGAGTGCCTCGAAAATTGTTACTTCATAACCAAGTCTTGCAAGGTCGCCTGCACAAGTAAGTCCTGAAGGACCTGCACCGATGATAGCGCACTTGTGACCGTTAGAAACGGGCTTTTCGGGCTTTTCTGTTGCGTGAGCATTGTGCCAGTCAGCAACGAATCTTTCAAGACGGCCGATAGCAACGGGCTCACCCTTAATACCTCTTACACACTTGCTTTCGCACTGTGATTCCTGGGGGCAAACACGTCCGCAAACCGCGGGAAGAGCAGAGCTCTTAGAGATAATCTGGTAAGCGCCTTCAAAATCTCTTTCCTTAATCTTGGAGATGAAAGCGGGAATGTCGATAGAAACAGGACAACCGCCAACGCAGGGCTTGTTCTTACAGTTAAGGCATCTTTCAGCCTCGTTAACTGCCTGCTCCTCTGTGTAACCAAGTGCTACCTCAAGGAAGTTACCGTTACGGACCATTGGGTCCTGAACGGGCATTTCATTCTTTTTAAGACTCATATTAGGCATATTATTTTACCTCCTTCTTGAAGAGATTGCAGGTCTCTTCGTGCTTGTGTCTTTCAAAATCTCTATACATAGAGGAACGCTCGATTGCTTCGTCAAAATCAACGAGGTGACCGTCGAAGTCGGGGCCGTCAACGCAAGCGAACTTTGTTTCGCCGCCAACGGTAAGACGGCAGCCGCCGCACATTCCCGTACCGTCGATCATAATGGGGTTCATAGAAACTACTGTAGGAATATTGTGCTCCTTTGTGAGCTTGCAAACGAACTTCATCATAATAAGGGGACCGATTGTGATAACCTCGTCATAAACGTTGCCCTCTTCGATAAGTGCCTGAAGAGCGTTTGTAACAAGACCCTTTTCACCGTGTGAGCCGTCGTCCGTCATCATTTTCATAACGTCGGAAACTGCCTTGAATTCGTCCTCAAGGATTACGAGGTCCTTATTTCTGAAGCCAACGATGGAGTGAACCTCAGCACCGAGTGCGTGAAGCTTCTTAGCGATGGGATAAGCGATAGCGCAACCAACACCACCACCAACTACTGCAACCTTCTTAAGTCCTTCTGTGTGAGAGGGAACACCAAGAGGTCCTACGAAGTCGTGAATGTATTCGCCTTCGTTAAGCTGGTTGAGCTTTTCTGTTGTAGCACCAACGATCTGGAAGATGATTGTGATTGTACCTGCTTCACGGTCGTAATCAGCAATCGTGAGAGGAATTCTTTCGCCTGCTTCATCAACGCGGAGGATGATGAACTGACCGGGCTCTGCCTTTTTGGCAATGAGGGGTGCCTCAACGTCCATAAGTGTTACTGTAGGATTGAGGACTTTCTTTCTAAGAATTTTGTACATAGTATTTTACCTCTTTTTTAATAAAATGAGTTTTTAAACTAAAATTTGATTTTTGGAACGCGTTTTTCAAGCATTCCTGCGGCAAGACCGACGAGTATTCCTGCTGCACTTCCCGAAATGAGAAGGACAGGAAGATAATAAACAATCTGTGCCGTGCTTGTTACCGCCCAAGCAACGAGTATCTGACCGATGTTGTGGCATACGCCTCCGACAACGCTGATGCTTACGTGGTTAAAGGATGTCAACTTTTGCATAAGAGTCATAATCGAAAGACTGAGAATGGCTCCCGCAAGACTGTACGCCATACTAATCACGCTGCCGAAAAGCAGGCTGACAAGTATAACTCTGACGATGCTTACAACCGTTGCTTCCTTCCAGCCGATACGGTAAAGAATGAACATTATCGCAATGTTGGGAAGTCCCATTTTTATGCCGGGGAGCGCGGATGTTAGGGGAGGAAGCAAGGTTTCAACGAATGAAAGTATCATCGCAACAGCGGTGAAAAGTCCTAAAAATGTCATCTTTGACGTTTTCATGTTTTGCCTCCTTTTTTCACTCCAAACTACATTATATCATAATTAACTGATTAAGTCAACATCATTTTTCTCCGCTCCGTAAACCGTCACGGTGAGTTTATTTGGAAGACAAGTAATAACCTGTCCCGTTTTACTGATTTTTCCTTGCTTTACGCAAAGGTGATCGGGGCAATTTGCTTCGGAGAGATATGCAAATCCATCCTTGATTATAAGAACGTTCGTGCCGCCGTTGAGCGTGTACGTTCCGTTCACGTTAAGCGAATAGGTCGCAACCTCGATCCCGTCAATCTTCACTACTACGCACGCGCCCTCCTTCTGCGTGAGCTTCACGCAGATAAGGAGAACGAGCGCAAGAGCGACGATTACGCCGATCAATATAAAATCTTTTTTCTTCATTTAATCAGAAGCAGAGAAGAGCAAGAACTATCATTCCTGCGGTGAGCAAGTGAATGGGCAAGCCGCGGAAGGAATAAGGAACTGCATCATCATCAACTCTGTGTTCAAGTGCGGAGAATACCGCAAGAACAACTGTGAAGCCAAAGCCAACACCGATGCTTGTGACAAGTGCTTCAACAAAGCCTAAGTGCGTGTTGTGAATACAAAGACCGAGAACTGCGCCGTTGATGGCAAATTTTGTGAAGTCAACCTTGCAGAATTTTTCGATTACGTTGTGTTCAATGAGATGGAATACTTCAACCACAACAAGAACCACGCAAACGAAAACAAGTGTTTGAAGATATGAAGCTTTTGCAAGAAGGTAAGTGTTTATGGGCCAAGTAATAAGAGTTGCGATAAGCATTACAAGAGTTGTTCCAAGTCCGAGAACAAGACTTCTTTTGTTACTTCTCTCGTTTTCGAGCACCGCGCCCGTGCCAAGGAAGTGAAGAAGAGGATAGTTGTTTGAAAGAAGTCCTGCAAGAATTATGCCGAGAATAATTTCGAGTGTCATATTATGCATTCTCCTTTCTGCTGTTGATATAAGCACCGAGCTTGCGGATACCTGCAAGAACGAGTGCAAGAACGAGGTAACCGCCGAATGCTCCTGCAAGAGCGGAAATCTTATAGTTGCTCATAAAGCCAACGTTGATACCCCAAATGCTTGCGTTTCCAAAGAATTCGCGAATGAGAGCGCAAACGAGCATAATAGCTGTGAGGAATCCTCCTGTTACAAGGGATACTGCGATGGATTCAAATTCACCGTGGCAACCCGCAACCTCGTCCGCATCGCGGAAGATAACCGCGGAAACGGAAAGACAAGCAAGGTGAACGCCAAGCATTTCCACAACAACGGGACACCACGCCTGCATAAGCATATCAATAAGGGTTACAAAGCCCGTGATGATAAGCACATAGATGGGAAGTCTTGCGTTTGTGGGAATGATATTGTGAAGCGCGGAGATTACGATTGATGAAAGAAGAAGCGTAACGATTACGGCAATTCCCATAGCGAGAGCCGCGCGAACGTCGGAGCTTGAGGCCATTACGAAGCCCGCCGCAAGAACGAGAAGGGGAGAGGGCGTTTTTCTAAGCATATAAATTTTGTTACTCATTACTGTTCTCCTCCTTTAATAGAATTAAATGTTGCGAAAGCATCTGCAGTTGCATTCTTAACTGCACTTGAAGAAATCGTTGCACCTGTAACGAGAAGATCATCGTTTAAAGTATCCTCGGTAACACCAACGTATTTGTTTTCGTAATTGATAAACGTTTCGGAGTTGAGATTACCGTATCCCTGATTATAAATAGGAAGATAATCAACACCGTGACCGTAAAGGAATGTTCCTATTTCGTTCTTAACGATTGCTCCGTTGCTATCAATAACCGTATAAACCTCCATAACGTTGTTTTGATATGTGAGGGGCTGGCTATAGAAGATATAAAGCGTATTGCCATCGGTTGTTGTGAATTCTGCAGCGGCAGAAACCTTATTGAACGTATCGAGTTCAATCATTCTTATGCTGCCTTCTGCCACGTTATCAATAATGCTATTAAGCTTTTCTGCTAAGAGTGATGAATAATCAGTGCCTGCAACAAAGCTTGCAAGTGCTTCTGTAACAAGATCGTTGTGCTCTTCGGTTACAACGTTCTTTTCTGTGTCGTAAACTGCTGCAACACCGGAATTATTAACGAGAACGAGGTACATAGCCTCACCCTTGCTCATAATATAAGCCGCACCTGTATTATTTTTGGATTTCCAGCCCTTAACGATATTGCCGTTAGCAGAAATCTCATCACCCTTGAGAACTCCGTTATCTCCAAGACCTGTGTGAAGCTCGGGAATGAATTCTGCAAGAATCTGATCATCGCTCTTAACACCTGCGGTGATCATATTATTGCTTGTAAGAGTTGTGAATGCAAGCTCAACAGCAGCTTTAAATGCAGTTGAGGAGTAAGTTACACCTGCAACCAAGCTTACGTCTGAAAGAGCAGAATCCTTACCTACGTAAGTATCAATATAGTTGGATTGCTTTTCAAACATATTGATTGAATCGGTATATGATTCACTATTGATGTTAACGATATTTCCTTCTGCAGAGATACCAACAAGGAGAGTGTTAACGTCCTTTGAGAACTTTGTGCCCCAATTACATTCGATAACGTAACCAAGACCGCTTGTTTCCTTGTGTACCGCGATCACCTCAGCATAGCTTGAGGGATCATCTGCTTTGGGATGAATCTTTTCGGGAAGTGTAAGTGTGGACGTAATGTCCTCGTAACCCTTAGCGCCTTCGGGCATAACGGCATTGAGTCTGTCATTTGCCGCGCCTGCGCTATTTGCTTCGATAAGGGGCTGGGTATAGAAGTTAAGACCGAAAGCCGCAAGACCAAACACAACCAAAATTGCCACGATTATAGCAGCTGATTTAAGAAATTCAGAAGTTGTCATTATTTAATACCTCCCAAAGTCTTTTTAGCTGTGAGCTTCTCGATAAAGGGAACGAGAAGGTTCATAACGAGAATGGAGATAGAAACACCCTCAGGATAGGATGTGAACTGTCTGATAATGAACGTGAGAAGACCGCATCCGATACAGAATACAACTCTGCCCTTGTTCGTTACGGGAGTTGTTACATAGTCGGTAGCCATAAAGATAGCACCGAGAAGGAGACCGCCCGCAAGAACGTGTGAAAGAGCAAGTGTGAAGCTGCCCGTAAACACGATATAGCAAAGGAACGTCGTTGCAACGTAAGCAGCGGGAACGTACCATTTAATTACCTTGCGAGCAACGAGATAAGCAAAACCGAGAAGGAGCGCAAGAGCGCAGGTTTCACCTATCGTACCGCCGTGAGTACCCAAGAAAAGCTGACCGAGTGTTGCGCTCTGCGTACCCTCGTTAAGACCAACGAGAGGCGTTGCACCGCTTGCGAGAACACCATCGCCCTTAATTGTGGGTGTTGCACCACCTATAACAGTTGAGAAGGTGAGAAGCATAAACACACGCGCCGCGATTGCGGGGTTAACGATATTTTTACCGATACCGCCGAATAAGCCCTTAACAACTACGATTGCGAAAACCGAACCTACAACGCATTGCCAAAGAGCAACCTTCGTGCTGAGGTTGAGAGCGAGAAGAAGGCCTGTAACGACTGCGCTCAAATCGTGAATAGTGGATTTCTTTCCGCAAGCAAGATTGAAAAGATATTCTGAAAGAACTGCACTGATTACGCAGGTTGCGATGATCCAAAACGCCTTAAGTCCGAAAAGAACTACCGATACGGCAGCGGCTGGGAACATAGCAATTACTACGTCGAGCATTATTTTTTGAGTTGAATCTCCTGAATGAATGTGAGGAGCGTTAGATACGTGAAGCTGTTTCATTAGTTCTTACCTCCTTCTTTTTTGGAAGCCGCATACTGCTTGAGCCACCATTTTGCATCCTGGTTCCAAGCGAGGAGAGGACGGTTTGCAGGGCAAACGTATGAGCAGCATCCGCAGTCAACGCACTGACGAACGCCCGTTTCGATGAGCTTCTTTTCGCGCTTTTCCTCGTTAGGATGGCGAAGAGCTCTTTCAACGCTTACAACGTCGATGTTAACAGGGCATTTGTCGATACATCTGCCACAGTGGATACAAGCGGAGAAGTCGGGAAGAACGGATTCCTTTTCGCCAAAGATAAGAACCGCGTTAGCAACCTTAACGATGGGGCTTTCTGTTGAGAATACTGCTGTGCCGTTCATAGGACCGCCAACAACAACCTTACCGATTTCACCCTCAACGGTAACCTGCTCCATAAGGTAGCTGATTCTTGTTCCGATGGGAGCGATAACGATCTTGGGCTCTGTAACCGCAGGACCGTCAACTGTAACTATTCTTTCAACGAGGGGCATACCCGTGTTAAGATATTCTGCCATCTTTGCAAGAGAGGAAACGTTGATGATAAGCGCGCCGAAAGAGGGGAAACGCTTGCCTGCAACGGCAACTCTGCCCGTAGCATTGTAAAGCATAACCTGCTTTGCACCCTGAGGATAAATAGCATCAAGCTCGTGGATTACAACGTAATCCTTGCCCTCGAATGTTTGTTTAAGAATCTCGATTGCATCGGGCTTGTTCTTTTCAACACAAATTTTGAAAACAGCTTCACCAAGATACTCACCCATATACTTTCTGAGGTATTCGATACCGTCAGCGATGAGGTCTGGATGAAGTGTCATCATCTTGTGGTCACTTGTGATATAGGGCTCGCACTCAGCTGCGTTAACGAGAACCGTGTCAACCTTGTAATCGGGGTTTTTAGCTTCGTTAAACTTTGCCCAGGTGGGGAATGCCGCACCACCAAGACCAACAACACCGCTCTCTCTTACTGCTTGGAGAAATTCGTCGCAGTTGTTGATAACGGGTGCCTTGAGGTTGGGGTCTGCTTCCATTTTTCCGTCACTTTCGATGCGGATGGCGATAACCTCTTTGCCGTCGCCGTGCTTAATGGGAGCAATTTCAACTACAGTACCTGAAACTGTTGCGTGAACGGGGGAAGAAAATCTTCCTTCTTCACGGGCGATGAGCTGACCTACGCGAACGTAGTCACCAACGCTTACAATGGGCTCTGCATCGTGACCCGAATGCATATTCATAGGAAGCACAACTTCATTTGGAACTGCGATTCTTATAGGATCGAGCTTGTCCGTGTGCTTGTTGTGGGGCACGTGCAAGGATGAGATGTTTTTCATTCTCTCTTTACTCCTTTTAGATTTTTATTTAAATTTCTTTATATATAAGAGTTATACAAACAAGATAGTTTGAGTAGGAATTTGTCGCTTTTGAAAAAGCTCCGCAAAACTTTTACTCGTGGGTTTGTACTAATTTGACGTAAATTATCGGTTCACTTGCTAAAATCCTTTTACGAAAATAAATTTTCGACAAGGATTTCATCAACTGAACTGCGAAAACACCTCTTTACAGAGTGATTTTCTAAAATTTACTTTGATGGTGCGTTGCCGTTTTGATAGCGATATGGCTTCGCACATATCCGTAGGGGACTGCGACGTCACACGCCCCGCACGCACAAACTCCGTAGGGGAGCACTCCGTGCGCCCGCATCGATACATTTGTAATTTTTGCCGCACAAAACCAATTTATCTCACTATGTGGCTACGCACTCATTAGCAAATTGGATTTTTCGACATCGGAGAAAAACACCCGTGTCAACTCGTTGACACAATTTGCGCGGATTTAATTAATACCCGCGATCAAAAGCTTTTTGGTTCTTTTTCTCAAAAAAAACATAATTCTTTACTTAAACTAACTTTAACTAACCTTTCGGACGTTTTGGGAATTACCTCTACGTTTTTATAGAGGCAATTCGCGAATCGCCCGAAGCGATTCTGTTTTGGTTTTTATTGCATCAAAAGAGCTTCAAAGCCCTCGGTCATTTCCGTTGTTCCGTCGGTAAAAACCCAAAGAACCTCAACGTTTTCGATGCTTTGAATGAGATCAAGACCGTCCGCATAGCTCATACAAAAAAGAGCGGTTGAGAGCGCGTCCGCGAGACCCGAATTTTTGGTAATTATCGTTACCGATGAAAAATATTCGGCAGGCATAAGCGTGTCCTTATCAATGATATGGTGATATTTCTTACCGCCAACCGTGATATATCTTTCGTAGTCGCCACTCGTTACGCAGGACGTATCGGAAATCGTGATTTTTTTGATGTATGTGGAGGGATTTTCGGGGTTTTTAATACCCGTACCCCAACCCGAGCCATCGGTTTTCGTTCCGATGATGCGAATGTTTCCACCGATATTGAGAACGTAGGACTTAACGCCCTTACCTTCAAGATGTCTTGCGGCAAGCTCCGTTGCATAGCCCTTGCCGAGCGCGCCAACGTCGATGCGAGCATCCTTATCGGTAATTCTTACGGTGTTGTTAACCTCATCTATTTCAAGGCAGTCGAATGATATGTGCTCGCTTGCTTCTTCAAGCGCTTCGTTAGAGGGAATATAATTTCCCGCTTCTCTTGCATCGTGCCAAAGACTAAGCACCGCACCCATCATAATATTCATCTCTCCGTTTGTTAAAACGTAGAGCTCTTTAGCATACAATAAAAAGTCAATAAGCTTTGGACTAACCTCCAAAGCATCTCCTCCGGCATTTTTGTTGAGCGTACAAAGATTGTTAATGCCGCTATATTCGTGATAAATGTCAAATAATTGATGATATTCTGCGAGTATGGACCAAACCTCCTCACAGTTAGCATCAAACGTTTCGCTTGTGTCACCTGCATACGTATAAATATACGAAACGGTGTCAAAAAGCGCGTAGTTTACTACCCCGGTTCCGGCTTTTAAGCCGTCCTGTGAGGGTTGCCCTTGCGGACTTTTAGGGCTCACTGCCAAGAAAATGGCGAGCAGCCCTAAAAGAATGCATACGCAGATTATCACCTTGTAGTTTTCCTTAAAAAACTGCTTCAAGTGACAATCTCCTTATTTTGTTTAATTATCTTGCGTTTGTTACAGATTCAGCAACAACTTCGATGATAGCAGAGATCTGGATAGAGCAACCTGCGTTGAGGAGTGCTTCATCTTTGGAAATAAGGTGACCGTTAACTGTCTGAAGATCGTTACCGAGTGCCTTAACCTGAGCGCCTGTCTTACCAACTACGTATGCGGAGAATGCAGCGGACTGTTCGAACCATTCCTTAACTACGCCGTTCTTGTCGTTATCCATCCAAGAGTTAGCATCTGTGATTTCGTCCTGACCCATACCGTAGTCGCCCTTGAGCTCTCTCTTTGTGCCCTTGTAGCTTGTTGCTGTAACAACGTCATTAGCATATGTCATTGTGGGCTGAACTGCATCGTTAAGAGAAGCAACGATCTTGCCGTCAACTACTACGCTTGCAGCAAAGTCTGTGTAAACCTTAACTGTACCGTCCTTAGAACCGTCATCGAAGGAGTTAGCTGCAACGCCGAGTGTAAATGTCTTGTCTGTTTTGAATGTGGATTTCTGCTCGTCATTGCAAGCCTTTGCTACTGCATCAATGAAATCTGTGATCTGGATTGTGCAACCGGCAGAGAGGAGAGCTTCGTCCTTGGAGATGAGGTGACCGTTTACTGTCTGAAGGTTAGAAGCAAGAGCAGCAACCTGAGTACCTGTCATACCAACAACGTACTTTTCAAATTCCTTTGTCTGAACGTCCCATTCAAGAACCTTCTTATCGCCGTTGTTGTCCATCCATGAGTTAGCGTCTGTGATTTCGTCCTGACCCATACCGTATCTTGTGCCGAGTTCCATCTTTGTTTCGTAAACCTTTGTTGTGTCAACAGCACCGTTTGCAATGGTAACTGTGTTCTGAGCAACGTCGATTCTGCAGCTAACGATCTTGCCTTCTGCGTCAAGAACTACTGTAGCAACTGTAGCGTTGATCTGTGCTTTTGCCTGGTCGAAGTTTACAACAACGCCCATACCGAGTGAGTAATCTTTTTCTGTGTTTTCGGGAGCCTTTTCTCCACCGAGAAGAACCACGCCGAGAACGATTGCAGCTACAAGTACAACTGCAACAACTGCGATGATGATGATTGTTTTCTTGTTCATTTTCATTTTTGTTTTTTCCTTTCATAAATAGAAAATTAATATTTTCTGTGAAATTTTTGCGCGAGTGTGTTTTATTATTATTGACCGCGTACGCTCAAATAAAACGGTCTACATATTAATAAATAATAACACGCCCAAAATACAGCAGTTTATTATAACACAAACAACCGGTAAAGTCAACAGTTTTTGTTATTTTTTTAACGTTTTAAGGCGAATTTTGTGAACTTTTGATGAATTGTACAAAAACAACCAAAAATGAAGTGAAAATTGTACACATTGCACAAATAAAAAACACCCCGAAAATTAATTCAGGGTGTTAAGTATTCATTTTTACGCTTCTTCGGAGAGCCTTTTTGCAATTCTTGTGGCAACGATGTCAAGAGCGGTTGCGTTTTTACCGCCGTTTATGATAATATCCGCGTATTTTTTGGTCGGCTCAACATAAATTCCGTGCATCGGCTTAACCGTGCCGAGATATTGCGAAATAACACCGTCAATATCACGTCCGCGCTCGTTAACGTCGCGGCGAAGACGTCTTAAAATACGCTCGTCTGCATCAGCGTCGGTGTAAATCTTGATATCGAACATTTCGCGAAGTCGCTCATCGTGGAAGGTCAAAATTCCATCGACGATGATAACGGGGGAGGGAACAAGACGGGTTAAGTCCGCCTTTCTTGTGTGAATTTTAAAATCGTAATTTGGAATTTCAATGGTTTCTCCGTTCTGAAGCTCGCGAAGATGCTTAACAAGCAAATCCGTATCAAGCGCATCGGGACAGTCATAGTTCGTTTTAATTCTTTCCTCAAAATCAAGATGGTCTTGAGGCTTGTAATAGTTATCATAGGAAATAACTGTGATTTCATTAGGAAAGAGAGCAAGCAAACGTTCGGCAAACGTGGATTTTCCGCTGCCCGTTCCACCTGCAATTCCGATAAGCATTGGTGATTTCATGATCAAAATTCCTTTTTAGTAAGTTTTTATAAAGTATAACACAAAAAATGGTTTTTGTCAACAAAACCACTTGATGTTTGGATGTTGTTTTGTCAAATAAATTGGGATTTATCTATGCCTTCCCATTGAGGGGAAGGGGGACCGCCGAGGCGGTGGATGAGGGGAACGCCATTAGCACTTATGAAGGGCTTTCTAAACTGCACATCGTTTATAAACGCAAAAAAATATCAAGAAAAAAACAAAAGAGTTTTTCAAGACAGACGATTGTTTGTACAGACTTCGTTCCCCTCATCCGTCTGCTCGCCTGCGTTTGATAGAATGCTGTAATTTTCGTTGCTCGCATCCACCTTCCCCTAAATGGGAAGGCTCATATTTGTGCAATTGCGCTCGTGGTTGGCGTGTTCAAAGTGTTCGATAAATCAAAATTTGAAAGCGGGTGAATTGCAAAGAGTTGAGTTGCGTTAAAAAGTCCCAATAGAATCGAAAAAACCGCCGATTTTCTCGGCGGTTTAGTATATTTTGCATTCTATCAGAAATCAACCTCAAGGTCATAGTAGCAGCACTTAAGAAGCTTTTCCATTTCTTCAACAGAGGGCTGACGAGGATTGGATCCTGTACAAGCATCTGCAACCGCGTTCTTTGCGATTTCAGGAAGCCTTGCAAGGAATACATCCTCGGGAACGAAACCCTGCTCACAAGGATAGCTGTCTGCACCGTAGTGTTTAATGCACTGAGGAATATTGAGATCATTGTTCATCTGACGAAGATATGCGATAAGGTTTGCAACCTTTTCGTCGTCGTTTGCGCCACCAAGACCCATATAGTCAGCGATAACGCCGTAACGTGCCTTTGCAACCTCGTTCTTTGCGTTGAATGCGATTACCTTGGGAAGATACATAGCGTTAGCGGCACCGTGAATGATATGTGCGCCGTAATCGTCGAATGCAGCACCTGTCTTATGAGCCATAGAGTGAACGATACCGAGGAGCGCGTTAGAGAATGCCATACCTGCAAGGCACTGAGCATTGTGCATAGAAGCTCTCTTTGTCATATCGCCGTTGTAAGAGCCAACGAGATCTCTCTGAATCATTGTGATAGCAAAGATTGCAAGGGGATCTGTGAATTCGCAGTTGCAAGTAGAAACGTATGCTTCAACTGCGTGTGTGATTGCGTCCATACCTGTGTGAGCAACAAGCTTCTGGGGCATTGTTTCTGCAAGGTCGGGGTCAACGATAGCAACGTCGGGAGTGATCTCGAAGTCAGCGAGAGGATATTTGATACCCTTATCGTAGTCTGTGATTACGGAGAAAGCCGTAACCTCGGTAGCAGTACCGGATGTAGAGGGAATAGCAACGAATCTTGCCTTTGTACGAAGCTTGGGAAGACCAAATACTACGCACATCTGCTCGAACGTTGTTTCGGGATATTCATACTTGATCCACATTGCCTTTGCAGCGTCAATGGGAGAACCGCCACCCATAGCAACGATCCAGTCGGGCTCAAATTCTGCCATAAGAGCTGCGCCGTTCATAACTGTGGTAACGGAGGGGTCGGGCTCAACGCCTTCAATAATTTTAACCTGCATACCAGCTTCCTTAAGGTAATCTTCTGCCTTCTGAAGGAAACCGTTGCGCTTCATTGCACCGCCGCCAACGACGATGACTGCCTTTTCACCCTTAAGATTTTTAAGGTTTTCAAGTGCGCCCTTACCGTGATAAAGGTCGCGGGGGAGAGTAAATCTTGCCATTTTAATAAATGCCTCCTAATATATAAAATTTTATTGGGTTTCTTGATTTTCACTCAACATTGTTAATTTTATCACAAACTTTTGCGCTTGTCAATAGGTTTTCACAAAATTGATAAAATTTTAACAAACTTTTTGGAAAATTGGAATGGATTAGCAAATTGGGATTTAGCGGTGCAAAGCACCGCAGTTATATTCGCCCGAGGGCGAGTGATATTGCTACGCAGTGATATTTTGCTTTCGCCAAGTGATATTCGCTTCGCGAGTTGAAAATCAAGTCGAATATAATACCACCGCAAACTTTAGTTTGCAATATCACTGTTCGCTTGCGAACAATACACTTGCGAGCTTTGCGAGTAATATAACTAATCGACAAATCAAAATTTGAACGTTACGCAGGGCAGAAAATTGACAGAAAAATAACAAGATATTTTGGCGTATATTTAATACATCTAATTTTGGCATTGTTGTTTTGTGCAAGGTGCACAATGTTTGTTCGAATTAATGTAAAATAATATAAGAAATTTATAAAAACCCCTTGTCAAAACAAGAATATAATGTTAAAATGAACACAGTGATTATTTGTTCAGGCAATAGCCTGGAAAATCTACATAATCAGAAAGGAAACATTATGAAAAAATTATTAGCACTCCTTATCATAAGCTGCATGCTTATGACGGCTCTTGCTTCGTGTGATTGGTTTGGCGGTGACGATCCCGTAGAATCAACAACGAAAGCACCCGAATGTCCCGGTCATTTTGACGGTGACGGCGACTATATTTGCGACAATTGTGGCAAGGAATTTCCAAGACCCGACCCATCCGATTGTCCCGGACATAAGGATGATGACGGCGATAAGAAATGTGACATTTGCTTAGGAGACTATGAAGAGCCTACTCCTCCTGCTCATACAAAGCACGAGGATAAGGACGGCGACTACAAATGTGACGAATGCGGTGAGGTTATGTTTGAAGCGGTTAAATACACGCTTAACATCAGCGACCTTGCAGCAGGCACTCGTTCAGAGGACGACATTAACGGTAAGTTTACCATCGTTTCAGGCACCGAGGTAAGAAACAGAACAAAATCTTACGAGGGCGTTGAATATTCGAAATCCGTTAAGCTTGGTAGCTCGGGCAGTGCAATTAAAGTGTCCGTTCCCGGAGCAGGTCAGCTTAGATTTATCGTTCAGAACGGTTCAAGCGGTGCTGCAGTGCAGTACGTTAAGATTACTGACCCCAACGGAGTTGAAAGTCAGATTGAAATTCCCGGTACTGACGGCGGAAGCCCCACATATATGGTTGAGCTTGACGTTACAGAGGGCGTTTGGACAATCGCGCGCGTGAGCGGTACTATTGATATTTTCTATCTCGAGCTTGAATGCGTTGTTGAGGTTGCTCCCGAAAACGGCTTTGAGCTTGTTTCTCCCGGTAAGGTAGAATATCTCGTTGGCGAAGAGCTTGATACATCTAAGCTTCAGCTTAACGCAACTTATGAAAACGGTAAGACAGATTCTCTTGCTCTTGCAAACGTTACTATCGACACAAGCAAGGTTGATATGAGCCGTGCAGGTGAATACGAGGTTGTTATCACATACAAGGATTACGATCCCATTAAATATACGGTAAGTGTTTTCGCACCCGAATCTCTTGATCTCGGTCTTAATGCTATTGAAAAGCTTGCTCAGAATTCTTCTGCAGGCAATGGCGTTTATTATAATCACTCATGGAAGCTTATTTACTTTATCGGTGAAGAGCTTGATACAGCAGGACTTACTGTTAGTGTAGTAGCAAAATGTGGCGAAAAGTCACTTAAATTCGTAGTTGACGATTATACGATTACAGGATTTGATTCCACTACTGCAGGCAGAAAGGAACTCACCATTGCTTCTAATGGCGTTTCTGCTACAATCTATACAAGCGTTGTTGATGAAGAATACTCCATCGTTGATGGTGTATATCAGGTAAGAGTTAACCAATCCTACGATATAGAAAAATCCGGTGATATCGTTGACGGATACAATATGTTCGTTTCAATTCACCAGGCACTTGAATTCCTTGCAAAAGCAGAGCCCTCTGCTAAAAAGGTTATTGAGATTGACGCGGGTTATTACGCAGAAAAACTTGAAATTACAATCCCCAACCTTACAATCAGAGGTGCAGGCGCAGACAAGACAACAATCGAATGGGATTCTCTCTACGGTCTTGTTGATGAAGGTGGATTTACACATACAACCGACTCCACAGCAACCGTTGCCGTAAGAGAGAGCGCAGTTAACTGTGTAATTGAAAATCTTACGATTTCTAACTACTGGAATACGCAGGAAAGACTTGATGCTGCAGGACTTGCAATTGAACGTAACCTTGCGCTTCTCGTTCAGGCGGATCGCTTCATTATGAAGGATGGTGCGCTCCTTGCTATTCAGGATACTCTCGAGCTCTTCACAGGCCGTCAGTATTTTGAAAACGTATTTATTTCGGGTTATACCGATTTCATTTTCGGTACAAACAACACAACGTATTTCAAGAATTGTACAATCCACGTTATCGACACCGAAAAGGACGACAAGGGAACTGCAGGTTACCTTACAGCATTCAAGGGCTCTAACAAGGGCGCGGCTGACTCTATCGTTTACGGTGCTATCTTTGACGGATGTAAGTTCACGGCAGACGAGGGCGTTACAGAAGGAAAGACTGCAATTGGTCGTACCTGGGGCGCTTATGCCGCAGTTGCAATCATCAACTCCGAAATCGGCGGACATATCTCTCTTGACGGTTATGATTCTTCCAATAATAAGGATAAGAGATATATCTCTATGAACGGCATCCATCCTACTGATGCTACAGTTCAGTTCGTTGAATACAACAACACGGGCGCAGGTGCGATTGCAGAGGCAGTTGCAGGTATGAGAATGCTCACTGCTGAAGAAGCGGCTCTTTATGCTGATTTCGCAACAATCTTTGGCACAATCAACGGTAATGTGAGTTATCTTGATCCTTGGGATCCTAATTCAACAGAGGTTGCAGTTGACGATAGAGATTACTACTATTTCAACGGTAGCTCAAGCGCAACCGGAACTTCCCACACATTCGATACAACAACTACAATCGCAAAAGGTGGAACACTTGAATGGGACGGACTTCTCATTAGTGCTGAAAACGGTAACGTTGCTTGGAACTCCAACGCAAACTCCCTCAATATGAAGGCAGGCGCGTTCATTAAGTTCACAGTTAAAGCAGGAACAACAGTTACTGTTGAAACGTATCCTAATTACAACTATTTCACACTTAACGGTGTTGGCACATCAAGTGCAAATATGCTTTCTCAGTACTATGCTGAGGATACAGAGGTTACTCTCCTTTCAACCGGTGACCTTTACATCTATTCTATCATTATCAATCCTAACGAGGAAGCTCCCGAAGCTCCTACACTTAATGAGATTAAGGCTTCAGGCGCAACACTTAACTATACCGTTGGCACGGAATTCACAGCCGAAGGTCTTGTAGTTAAGGCTATTTATTCCGACAATTCAATTCGCTTCGTAACCGATTATACGGTTGATGCAAGCGCAGTTGACGCATCTGCTGAGGGCGAATACGCAGTTGTTGTTGCTTACGGTGACAAGAGCGTAACTCTCACGGTTGTTTACGAGGATCCTAATGCAGGTCCTGAAATTTCAAAGGATACAATCCTTGATTTCACAACTGTTGACGGCCTTGAAGCGGTACAGAATAACCCCAAGGTTACAATGACGGGTAGCATAAGACACAACGGTGCCGAAATTCAGATTCAGGGTACAATTTCCTTTAAGGTTAAGGCAGGCACGATTGTAACGGTTATTCCTTATGCAAACAGCAGCTACGCTTCCTACAAGCTTTATGCAGAAGGTGAGACAAGCGATCTTGTTCTTAACGAGAGTTACTCTATGATGTTCTCTGATGACTGCACAGTAGTTTACGAGGGCCTTAGCAATAACTATCTTTGCCAAATTATCATTGAATGTCCTCTTGCTGAAGGCAAATACGTATTCGGTGGCTCAACTGTAGAGGGCGACGTAACCGGTATTCTTGAATCCATTCCCGGTATGTCTGTTACAGGTACTTGCAAGACTCATAGCGGTGGCGCGCAGCTTGACGCTACTTCTCAGATCATCTTTATAGCTCCAGCACTTGCAACAGTTACAATTCAGGGCTATGACACAAACTACGGTCAGCTTTTGGTTCTTGTTGACGGTATCCCCGTTGAAATGAACGCAAATGCTCAGTATGTATTTACTCCTATTTATCCCGTAACAGTAATTATTGAAGCAGTTAACGTTGGTACTGAAGAAGCTCCTGCATACAATAAGTCCTATATCACATATATTGATGTAAAGCTTCCTACGTATATAGAGGAAAGTACAACTATAACCTTCGGTTCAGCAGGTAACTATAAGGATTCTGTTATTGATTTCTCAGGTATCACAATCGGTGACAACGGCGGAAACAACTCACAGATTAAGAACGGTTCGTTCTCATTTGCAGTTAGAGCGGGTGCTGAGGTTTCAGTTCACGGCTACTCCGGATACACATCATATAATCTTAGCGATGGTGACATTACGTTTGAAGGTCTTACTGACGAACACTTCACTTATGTGGCAGGAACGGATTGTGTAATTACAATTTCTCACACAGAGGGTAATAACTATTTCTATTCATTATCAATCAAGTATCCCGTTGTATTTAGCGAAACAACAACTATTGACCTTTCTGCAAGCGGAGTAGACATTCAGGGCGAAGCACTTGAATGGAATGGACTTTTCATCAATGCCCAAAACGGTAAGTTTGCAGATAACGGTGGCGGTTGGACACAGGTAAATGCAGGTACTATCATTAGATTGAACGTACTTGAGGGCGCGCAGGTATCCGTAAGCGCATATTCAAGCGCAGATAACTTCGACATCGCAATAGCTGACGGTGTTTGCACAATTACTTGCACAGCAAATGATTATTTGAAGTCGATTACAGTTAAGTACAAAGTAGTATATAACCAAACAACTACAATCAACCTCTCCGCAACAGGTGCAAATATCCAGGGTGCTAAAGGGGAGTATGAAGGTCTCTCCGTTGATGCTACAAACGGTAAGTTTGCCGACAACGGCAGTGGTTGGGTACAGGTTAACACAGGAACAATTATCACATTGAACGTAGCTGAAGGTGCTGTAGTAACTGTTAGCGCATATTCAAGTGCAGATAACTTTACTATTGCAGTAGAAGGCGGTGTTTGTACAATTACTTGTGTAGGTAATGATTATTTGAACGGTATTACGGTTATTCTTGAATAATTAAATCTTCACAAATTATAGTAGATATAATTAGTGCCCCTCGGAGAAAATCCGAGGGGCAACCTTTGTTTTGAGTATTTATTTTGTACTTTTTGCCAAAATAGATACACTTATTTTGCACTTTCTGCTATTTTCTTTTGCGCTTGCATAGTGTATAATGTGATCATAAGGTTGAGATGAGAGCTTTTCAAATTTTGATTTGTCGGGATGTTAGTTGAGTAAAAAAATGGGTCGCCTCTTTTCTTGCCTGCCTCACGGCAAACATTTGCTAACGCAAAACCGAAAAGTGAAAAAGCATCGCGCGAACCCCCAAAGCTCATAAATATCGCTTCGGGGAACCCCACACGCAAAACTTTTAATCGCTTGGTATGTTCAAATTCTGCGTAAGTTTTCGATAATTTGTTTTTGAACAAATTATCGGTTCATTTGCTAAAATTTACTTTGTTAAGCTATAGCCGTTTGATAACGAAATGGCTTCGTTGGATAGTAGCAAATTGGATTTTTCGAGGTGCCTGCCAACACCGAGAAAAATCATTAGTGTCAACTCGTTGACACAATTTGCGAGGATTTAATTTATTCCCACGATTAAAAAGTTTTTGGTTCTTTTTTTCAAAAAGAACGAAAAAATCGTATTTTTAACTAACTTCTCTCCCCGATAAATCACAATTTATTTGTTTCACACTCATCAAATATCACGCAAAACATTGACAAAATATAAGTTGTGTGATAAAATCAATTTAGTTGTAATAATAATTACATAAATACTATTTAAAAAAGGAGAAAAAATTATGTTATTCTGGATTATTTTAGCGGTAGTTATTTTAATCGTCATTTTTTGTATCAAGGTTGTTCCTCACACGGAGTCTTACGTTATTGAACGTCTTGGTAAATTCCACACTGTATGGGGCGCAGGTCTTCATTTCCTTGCACCCTTTGGAATTGATAAGGTAACCGCTCGCGCAACCACAAAGGAAAAGGTTCTTGACACACCCCCTCAATCCGTTATTACGAGTGATAACGTACCTCTTACGATTGACGCGGTTGTTTATCACAAGACCTTTGACCCTAAGCTCTATGCTTACGGTGCGGCCAATCCCGTTGAGGCGCTTGCAAATCTTACAACGACAACGCTTCGTAACATCGTTGGTGAGCTTACACTCGACGAATCTCTCACGTCCCGTGACAGCATCAACGCAAAAATGACGGAAAATCTTGACAGAGCTACAGATGAATGGGGTATTCGCGTAACCCGTGTTGAAATTCGCAATATCACACCTTCGGCTGACATTCGTGAATCAATGGAAAAGCAGATGAAGGCAGAGCGTGCAAGACGTGAAACCTTGCTTGAGGCAGAGGGTCACAAGCAGGCAGTTATCACTCGCGCAGAGGGTGATAAGCAGGCGATGGTTCTTGCTGCAGAGGGTGAAAGAGATGCTCGTATTGCTCGCGCTGAAGGTGAAGCGAAGGCAGTTCTTCTTCAGAAGCAGGCGGAGGCAGACGGTCTTCGTGCTATTATGGCGGCTTGTCCCACTCCTGAGGTTATTGAGCTTAAGAGATATGAAGCGCTCGTTGCTATGTCAAACGGTACCGCTTCCAAGCTCATCGTTCCTACGGATACGGTTGAAATGGTTAAGAAAAATGCGGTATTCACCGAAACAACGGGTCTTGGCGACGTAACCGAGGAAGCTCCTAAGCCCCAAAAGCCCGCGAAGAAGGATCCTTGCTGCGACTAATTTGAGGTAATCTATGGCGGAGAATAGTGAAAGATTTGTAAAAATCTATAAGGAAAGCGCTTTCGGCGGAAACGGCTTTGAAATCTGGGTCGATAAGGAAACCGGCGTAAACTACCTCTGGCGCGCTACGGGATATGGGGGTGGACTCACCGTTTTGCTTGACCGCGACGGAAAACCCGTTATAACTACAGTTGAAAAATAAGAATTGGGGCTGTCTCAGTTAGATACAGAAGTCGCGAATTCGTTCTCGTCGGCATACAAAGGTACGTCAGAGAGCGAAGTCGCGGCTAAAAAGCCACATAAAAATGCAGAAAATCGCCAATTTTTGTTGGCGATTTTCAATATTATAAGAAATTTGCATTTAAAAATCTATGCATTTTTCATATTGTTATTTTAGAGGCTTTTGTTCTGCGCTAAATGGGACGCTCCTACTTAAAGGAGCAGTTATGAAATTACTATTTAAGCAAAGATTTTTTTCGTGGCTTGACAACTACGATATATACGATGAGGCAGGAAACGTTGTTTATACCGTCAAGGGCGAGATTTCCTTTGGACATTTGCTTCGCATATACGATACAAACGGATACGAGGTGGGATATATTAAGCAAGAGGTTTTCACGTTTCTTCCAAAGTTCTATATGTACGTAGGAAACGAATGTATAGGAAGCATCTGCAGAGAGCTTGCGTTATTTACACCAAAGTATAATATTGATTATAACGGTTGGCACGTTGAGGGCGAATGGCTTGAATGGGATTATTCGGTTACGGATTCTTCGGGCAGAGAGGTTGCAACCGTGTCAAAGGAGCTATTTAAAATGACGGATACATACGTTATTGACGTGCGCGATAGAAACGATGCGCTTTACGCTCTTATGCTTGTTCTTGCAATAGATGCCGAAAAATGCTCAAGGAATAATTGACATAACGTTCAAATTTTGATTTGTCGGGGAGATAGTTAATGTAAAAAATGGTCGCTTTTTGGAAAAAAGCTCCGCAAAACTTTTATGTAGCTACGACGCCGCGCGTAAAACAAGTGCGAACAAATAGTGGCGCGCCTAACAAACCGCTTGCGGTTTTACAACCGCATTTTGCGAGCAAAACCGCGCTTTGTCTATAGTTTGAGCAAAGTCCACAGACTTCGTGCAAATTGTGTTGTTTTGTAAAGCAAAAGAACACATAACGATTTTTAAGGCATTATAAATGCGCGCCTTAAAAATCTGTGATTTGCTACTGCAAAATATAGCCATTTTGCTATCAAAACGGCTACGTGCAGAGTAGCAAAGCGCGGTTTTTTCGTTTGTTTGCAAACGGAAAAACATTTGTGTTGGGGAGTGAAGCCACCAACGTGCGATTTGCGCGGAGTCTGTGGAATTAGCACGAAATATATGGCTATTGGGCAAAGCGCCATAAAAGTTTTTTGGTTACTTTTTTTCAAAAAAGTGACATTCCTTTTTTTGTAACTTCTCACCGCTAAATCTCAATTTATATTTAACCCCTTGACACGGAAGGGGTTTTCTGCTATTATTTATACAGTCAATCAATATTGAAAGGACTTTATAAAAATGGCAAGAGTATCAACGAAAAAGGATAAGAATATATATCAGCAGACGCGCGAGAATCTGGAGCTTTCGAGAGAAGCCGCAAGCGAGCTTCTTGAATGGATTTCACCCGAGAGAATTGAGCGAATTGAAAACGAAAAGAGCAATCCTAATCCCGATGAGGTTTTGCAGATGGCGGATAAATACAAATTGCCCCGACTTTGCAATTATTATTGCTCAAATCAATGTCCCATTGGGCAGGAGTATGTTCCCGAGGTTAAGGTCAAGGAGCTTTCACAGCTGACGCTTGAATTGCTTTCCTCTTTAAATAATATGAATGCAAAGCGCGAGCGACTTATTGAAATTACCGTAAACGGCAAGATCGACGATGATGAAATTGCCGATTTTATTGCTATTCAAGAGGAGCTTGAGCGCATTTCCGTAACGGTTGAAACGCTTCAGTTTTGGGCGGAGAGAATGCTTGCAAACGGCATTATCGACGGGAAGAAATATAAAGAAATCAAGAGCAAAAGAAAATAATTTATTAAACCCTATTGACAAAAACGGAAATAGGGTTTATAATTACAAAAAACAGTTGAATAATTATTCAACCGAAAGAGGAATATTATGCCTAAAAACGAATATATTTGTGATTGCAATGTGGTGCATAGGGAAGCGGTTGATAAGGCGCTTTCAACAATGCCCGATGATGCTGTAATCCAAGGAATATCAAGCTTTTTTAAGATTATGGGTGACCCGACGCGTTGCAAAATTATAGGTGCGCTCCTTGTGGGTGAGATGTGCGTTTGCGACCTTGCGAACGTTTTGTCGATGTCGAAATCCTCAATTTCCCACCAGCTTGCAAAAATGCGCGAAAGCGGTGTGGTAAAATGCAGAAAAGAGGGAAAAGAGGTCTATTATTCGCTCGACGACGAGCACGTTTCGGAAATTTTTGAAACAACGATAACACATATTAAGCATAGGAGATAATTATGAAAACAGAGAGAAATATTTTAATTGCGTTTATTTTGAATTTTGCGTTTTCGATTTTTGAATTTATCGGGGGCGCGATAACGGGAAGCGTGGCTATCGTTTCGGATGCGGTGCACGATATTGGCGACGCGATGAGCATTGGAGCGTCTTATTTTCTTGAAAAAAAGAGCAAAAAGCAGCCCGACGAAACCTATACCTACGGCTATGCGAGATACTCCGTGATGGGCGGTGTAATCACCACTTTTGTCTTGATTTTTGGCTCTGTAGCGGTGATTTATAACGCGATTTTGAGGATTGTTAACCCGGTTGAAATCAATTATGACGGAATGATTGTGTTTGCTGTTGTGGGAGTGGTTGTGAATTTGGCGGCGGCGTATTTTACAAGGGAAGGCGACTCGATAAATCAGAAGGCGGTTAATCTTCATATGCTTGAGGACGTGCTGGGTTGGGTTATAGTGCTTGTTGGCGCGGTTGTTATGAGGTTTACGGACATCACTTATATAGATTCCGCGATGTCGATTGGAGTTGCGGTGGTTATTTTGATTAATGCGATAAAGAACCTGAAGGATATAGTAAATCTCTTTATGGAGCGCCTGCCCGCGCACCTGAGAATTGATGAAATCAAGGCGCATATTTGCGAGATTGAGGGCGTTTTGGGAGTTCATCATATTCATATTTGGAGTATGGACGGACAAAGCAATTATGCCACGATGCACGTTGTTTGCGCGGGGGAGCATAGTGAAATAAAGCGCAAAATCCGTGAAGAATTGAAGGAGCACGGTATTTCGCACGTGACCTTGGAGCTTGAGGACGAGGGGGAGGAGTGCGGCGAGGAGCATTGTCACGTTGAACATAGCGGCGCCGGACATCATCACCATCATCACGGGCATCATCACCATTAAAATCGGATAGAATTAGCCATCGTAAAGTGTTGTTTACGATGGCTTTTTTGCGCTTAAAATGTGAAAAAACGAGCGAAAAATGATGAACAAATGTAAACAAAGCGTGAACAATGTGTGAACGGCGGTTTTTGGGGCGAAAAAAGGCGAAAAATGGCAAAAAATGGAAATTTTGAGAGCGAGAGGGGCGAGGGGTGTGGGGATAGGCGTAGACGGGGTGTGGACAAGGCGGTGGAGCGGATAGCCCGCAAGAGAGGCGGAGAGTAGGGGAGCGCGATGGGGCGATCCATTCAGTCCGTCCCGCGAGCCCCGCCCACTCCCCGATGCTTAGCATCGACCCTCGCCATCCCCCGAGGGTATTAACAGTAAACGTGTTGGTAGAATAGGTTAAGAAAGCAGTGAGGAAGAGAGTAGGGAGGGC
>JAFVRQ010000008.1 GCA_017504245.1 Clostridia bacterium
TGCGCGCTCGTCACAAATGTTTTCATCCTGCGAGCACGATGAAAACTTCGCTTTGCTACTCTGCACGTAGCCATTTAGGTAGATATATGGCTACGCATTGTAGTAGCAAATTAGATTTTTCGACAAGGGAGAAAAATCATCAGTGTCAACTCGTTGACACAATTTGCGCGAAATCTCTGGCGAAAGCGCTTTAAAGCTTTTTGCTTCTTTTTTCTCGAAAAAGAAGATATTTTTACTTTGTAACTCCTCGATAAATCAAGATTTGAAATCGAGAACGTGCGAGGTGTCGCGCGCGACAGTTCGCGAATATGTAGCATAACTGTTTTAAGTTTGTTAACAAACTGTAAACATTCTATAATTTTCAAAAAAGCTCAAAAAAGTTGAAGAATTTTCCAAAGAAAACGGGTATTAGTATATAGAACACTTTTTAAAATGGGAAAGTTATGCCTTTTTGAAAAGGAATATATTATACCGAAAGGAGAATTTTTTATGAAAGCCGAAAAGAAATATTTGTTTGTCTTTCACCGCTATTAGCATTTGACAAAAAAATGTTGACGCACTGCGTTAACATGTGATAAAATTAAATTATGAAAACGAAAGGAGATTTTATTATGAAAAATCAAAACCTTAAAATTAACAAAACCAAGCTCGTTGCGAGATTGATGATTGCAGTGATTTTATTAGTGAGTGCTATTTCTTTAACAGGATGCGGACAATTTGAGTATGAATGGGAAGTTAATTCTCATAAAGAATTTGTTGAGAAAATTGAACAATACAATAGTGTTCACGACTTATATGTAAATACTTTTATTTCGTTTGATTTGGATGATAACGAGCAAGTTTCAAAAAGCTTATATTCACAATTTACTATGTTGTTTCCGAGAGCTAATTCTTTTAGTCAAAAGAATGGATATATTTACGATATACACGAAGATGCACTATCTATTAGATTTTTATTTTATTTGAGAGACGATGGTGAAAATCCAAATGAATATGCATATAAGGTTAAATGCAACCTTGTAATAGCTGATTTCAATTTTACAAAAAATAATAAAATCGAGATTTTGAGCTCGGAATGTGAAAACGCTTCTTCAGAGTTTTATAGTCTTAAATATGATTTGGCATATGAAGAGAGCTTAAAAATTCACGGTTCTAATGAAGAAAAAAATGCATTTTATAACTACGTATATCATTATTCCATTTACGTAGATGGTGCAGAAGTTTGTTGTATTCATATTTCGAGTATAGATGAAGCAAGTGAGGAAAAGCTCAATGAAATTATCCAAATGCTTTCTGATAGCTTGGTTGTGCTTAACACTGAAAAAAACTTTATATGGAGGGGTAAGAAATGAAAAACACGAACAAAACCAATCTCGTTGCGAGGTTGATGCTTGTTGTGATGTTAATGGTTGGGATTATAGGTTTGTTGGGGTGTAAATCAACAGATCCAATGGATTTGGAAGGATATTCTTCCGTTGACGAGGATGACTGGAGATTAATACGCGAAATTACGCCCAATCCAAATTCAAATATTCAAAATGCTTATGAAAACGATATTCCGCCCACTCAATCAAACTTATGGAGTGATTTGGAAGCAATAGGTTATGGTGACGAAACTTTTTACTTGGCACAGATAATAAAGAGTAACTTTTATTTTTTGTGTGGTTATGAAGGTGCTTTTCATCCCGATTGGATATATAAATATTTCAGAGATTCTTATTCAGTTGATATATATGATTGGTACAAGGTGAAAAATCTTGAAAATATAGAAAGCAAAATTGATAGCAATAAGCTGCGATACGTTTACATTGTTTTTGATTGCTATATTGAAGAAGACATCATTAATGAAATGGATTTGAATTACTATTGCAAATATTATTTAAAGCTTGATGTTAATTCCATAGACGGATTGAATGTTGACTCTCTTATACAACAAGACGAGATTCTTTTAATTGAAAGTCCTGATATAAATAAACAAGCGCAGTTCCCATTTTATACGTCTGACGATCTCGGTTCTGATTATTGGTTATATACCAACGAAGAAGGTAAACAATATCTTGCGACAATGGATAGAATATATGGAACGCTTAATGACGAAATTACGATTATCAGTAATCCCCACGAAAAGATGTTTGAATATTATCAAAATCTATACGAATATTTTGAGTCGCTTGAAGAATTGAATAAGAATTATGCAGGCACATATTACAACAACTCAATACAGTTTGATGAAATATATGAAATGTATATTGGAATTGATTTTGAAACGTTGAGAAATATATCTATTGGTATTTTAGGAGGGGAATAAATGAAAAAAATTTCAACACGAATAATGCTTTTGTTGTTCTTATTGGTTGGTGTATTTAATTTATCTGCTTGCGAATGGAAAAATATTTTTACCACAACGACCGAAGATATGGACGGTGGATACGGAAGTATTGTTGAGATTGGTTGGCGAGCGGATAATTTTAGTGAATTAGCTGTTTCAATTAAACAACAATTTCCCGAAGGATACACATTTGTTACTTTTGATTTTGAAAATGATGATAACTATACCGCGAATCCGTATTATGTTCATTTGAAGGGCAGACTTATTGAAAACGGTAAAGTAGATTATTATTGGAATACAGCTAATGTGGAAAGTGAAGCGGAAATTAATGGATTTGGTAACGAAAACCATATAATGATAAGGTTTAGTTCTGTTATTAGCAATTCATTTGATTATTCTGAAGCTATAGTTTTTGAAATTAAAGAGATTGATAAAGATGTGTCGGGTGGTATCGTAAATGATTATTATCCTAAGTATACTGCTTCTCATTGTTTTGGAGTTTACGCAGATGATAAGTTTGTGATTCATTTAGAAATAGCAGCCCCCACCATAGAATTGTTAAACGAAGTGATTTTATCCGATTTTTTTGAAACCCTGAAAGAGTATATCGTTATAGGAGGGGTAATATGAAAAAAATAGTTATATTATTGTTGATAAGTTGTATTTGCTTGTATTTATATGCTAATAATATTATGATAAATAAAGATGAGTATTTGTTGTATGAAAATAAATCTTATCTTAACGGCACGCTTGTATTCTATGACAAGGACAACTTGCCGCAAACTCAATAAAAAACAATGAGAATAAAATATCCCCCAAGCGCGCTTGGGGGATATTTTCTATATCACCAATTACAAATCTCCTTCTTAACCTTCACCACAACGACGGAAATATCGTCGTTGGGCATATCAATTTCGGCTTTAGCGCGGCGAATAATCTTGTCGGCAATTTTTGAAGGGGGCTCGTCGGCAATATTTTGTTCGCGGAGCAGGGAATTGAGATAGGAGCAATCGTCACCGCCCCGCGTTGCGCCGTCGCTTACCATAACGATAATATCTCCATCCTCACATTGAATATTGAGCTGCTTTGCATCAATAGCCCTCAAAATACCTATCGGAAAGCTCGGGGACGCGAGCTTGAACACGTTGCCGCGCCTTACCACAAAGGTGGGAGCCGCTCCGCTTTTCACAAGCGTTAAATCACCCGTGTATAAATCAAATTGAAGCAAGTCAACGGTTGCCGAGCACTCCGCCTCGCTGCTCGCACCCTTCGTCCGCAAAACGCTGTTCAGCATACGTAGAGAGGTCTCCATCTTGTTGCCCGCATTTAGCATATTGCGAAGAAAAACGTTGCAAATCTCACTCGTCAGAGCGGCATTTTTGCCCGTACCCATACCGTCGCTGATGAGCGCGTAAAAATAATCGTTCTTATTTTCAAAAATACTAACCGTGTCACCGCAAACACTCTCCCCGTTGCTCGAAACGTTTGAAAAAGCGGACTCCGCGGAATAGGCGCGCTTTGCCTCGGTTTGCATATTCACCGAGCCGTAGGATAGCTCAAAGGTGGGATTTGCAAGGTTAACGCCAGTTTCGTCCTCAAGCCGTCTTTTGAGAGTGCTAACGTCAGCTGCTTGATCGCTCAAATCGAGTCCGCGCGCCAAAATTCTTAGCTTTCTCTTGCCGAAAACACTAACGTTGTGGTTGCCGTAGCCCTCCTCCTCAATCACCTGCGCCACTCTTTTGCTCATCGACGTGTCAATTTTGAAATCGTCCTCGTTTTCGCTGATGGCATCGTTCAAAATCTTCGAAATCGCATCGTAATCGAGCGCAAAAATCTCCGTTTTTTCGTTTTGAAACGCCTTTTTTGTGGCAATCGAGCAGGATTTATTGATGTTTTCAGACAATATTTTAACGTTCGGACACCGTTTTTTAAAGCTCTCGGGCAGTTTTTTCTCCTCAACGAGCCCAAAGGAGTGAAGCTGAACGGTGATTTTCTTCATCGCGTCAAGCGTCGCACCGTATTCCGCGCCGTAGCAAAGATCTCGCCCCTCGCAATTTTCACAAATCTTTTCAAAGCTGTTTTCACAAATCGAACGAAGATCAAGCATCGTTGGACGCTTCAGCTTTGACGATAAATTATAGAAAATCTCCGATAAATTTGAAAAAGAATCCGAAATCGAGCGCAATTTTTCGTCCCTTGTGGAATTTTTCTGCTCCGCGATCATAGAATTGATACAGTAATGCTCCTCTTTTTCATTTTCGTGAGTCAAAACGCGCTCAATATCGTCAAAAATATTGATTCGCTCCGCGGTGCAAAAGAGCATTGATGAGGAGAGCAGGGCGGGAAAATCCGTAGCGAGAGATGAAATTCCGCCAACGTAAATGCACCAAATAAGTCCCGCTATGCAGGAGGCGATCCCCGCCCCGAAAAGCGAGAGCTTGTAGATTGAGGCGTAGGCGATGGCGCAAAAGGCGAAGGTCGGCGCGTACGTGGGAGAAATGGACAAGCCGAACAAAAGCCCTGCAACAATGCCGTAAAGGATGCCCCGTTTAGCTGCGTAAAGTGTGAAAAGCACCGCAAAAAAGATGGACGCAGACATACCGAGAAGGTTGATTTTATCAAGTGAGAACAAAAATGCGCAAAGGAGAAGGACAGAGGATATATCATATAATCTCTCAAGCCTCGGTGTGATCTCAAATGCACTCTGCTCGCGTATTTTTCTCTCGTTTATGTTGAAATAATGGCAGAAAAGCCACGTCGCCGTTGGTGTGAACAAAAGATAAAAAATCGCGCCGAAAAGATCATAGAAGCGAAAGCCACCCTCAATAATTTTCCATATTCCAACAAAGAATACACCGAGCGCGCTACTCAACACGCGAAGGTAGGTGTGCTCCGAAAAAAGCTGTGCTATAGGCGGTGCGGACGAGCCGTTTTCGTTGAAACTGTTTTCACGGTCCTTGTCAAGATAGAGCCGCGCCACGATTCGCACGCAAATTACGGCGCACGCGCCAACTATCTTAACGAGCGATAGCTTGCCGCCGTCAAACGCGCTCGTCAGAATCCCCAAAAACACAAAGGGTGTTTGCCTTATACTCGACGATAGCAGAGCATAAGCAAGCGGAATGCTTTCGAATATCATCTCTCTCGCACCGAGTAAAAGACCGAAAACAAAAAAGATGAACGCTCGACCAAACTCTATAACCAAATCCCTTTTGCTTAATTTTTGCTTTCTTCCCGCCTTTTCTACCTTGATTTCTTCCTTTAAAACTTCTTGTTTTTCCATATCCTTCTCCAAATAGATTTTTTATTTCAAATTTTGATTTGTCGAGAAGTTAGTTGAGTAAAGAATGATACTTTTTTCGAGAAAAAAGTATCCAAAAAAGCTTTTAAAGTGCTTTCGCCAGAGATTTCGCGCAAATTGTGTCAACGAGTTGACACTGATGATTTTTCTCCCTTGTCGAAAAATCTAATTTGCTACTAAAATGCGTAGCCATATATCTACCTAAATGGCTACGTGCAGAGTAGCAAAGCGAAGTTTTCATCGTGCTCGCAGGATGAAAACATTTGTGACGAGCGCGCAGAAGTGAGTCACTCGATTTGCGCGAAGTCCGGTGGAGTTTTTGCGAACTTCACGGCTACCCTTTTACCCACTTTTAAAAGTTTTTTGGTTCTTTTTTTCAAAAAAGAACAA
>JAFVRQ010000093.1 GCA_017504245.1 Clostridia bacterium
ACGTTTTATTGGTGCGAACAAATAGTGGTGCGCCCTGCAAACACACCTTGAGGTTTTATAACCTCATTTTGCGAGCAAAAACGGTGGTTTGCTCGATAGTTTGGTATGAGTTTTTGAAACAAAACAACACATAACGATTTTTAAGGTATTTTAACAGGCGCCTTAAAAATCGGTGATTTGCTAATGATTGCGTAGCCATTTTGCTCTCAAAACGGCTATAGTTTTTCAAAGTAAATTTTAGAAAAACACTATGTAAATAGTGGTTTTCGTAGTTTTGAAAGTTCAATACCGACCGTCGTACTTGTACGTAAGGGCGGTGTTGGACTTTCAAAACCGATAATTTGTTCAAAAACAAATTATCGAAAATTTACGCAGACTCTGAACATACCAAGCGATTAAAAGTTTTTTGCGAGCTTTTTTTCAAAAAAGCGAAAATCTTTTCTTAACTAACTATTCGCTAAATCTCAATTTATCTTATAAAAATTCACAAAACGGAGAAAACGATGAACGGTTGTTTAAAAACGGAGCGCGGAAGTCGAAATCTTGAGCTTATATATCGTGCGCAGGGCGATGATGAAGCAGACTCGATGCTTGCTCTTGAAGCGATAATTGAAGAAAATATGGGTCTTGTCCGTTCAATTGCTCTGCGATTTCGTGATAGGGGGACGGATTACGAGGACCTTGTGCAGATAGGTACTATCGGAATGATTAAGGCGGTGCGCTCATTTTCTTTTGAAAAGGAGGTGGTATTTTCAACCTACGCCGTTCCTCTTATTATGGGCGAAATTAAGCGGCATCTTCGCGACGACGGACCTATAAAGGTATCGCGAATTTATAAAAAGCTTTCTATGGATATAGGTCGCGCAAGGAGTAAAATTCTTACTGACGAGGGCAGGGAGCCGACCATCGTTGAGCTCGCGAGTATTTGTGGTATAAGTGTTGAGGATGCTGCGATTGCACTTGAAACGATAAATCCGATTTCGTCGTTATCCGAAACGTTTGGAGAAGATGAAAAGCTGACACTAGAGAGCCAACTTGCTTCAGATGACCGAGAAATTGAGAAGATGAACGATAAAATCGCGCTCGGTCAGGCAATTTCTCGACTTCCACGCGATTGGCAGAGAATTATTACTATGCGCTATTACAGGAATATGACGCAACAGCAGGTTGCAGATGCGCTCGGCCTTTCGCAGGTTAAGATCTCACGCGAGGAAAAGAAAATCCTCTCAGCTCTTCGCGAGGATTTGATTGGATAGCTGCAAATTTTGATTCACAGTGGAGTAACAAACTACTCGATAAATTACAATTTATACAACAAAAAAAGTGAGAGTATTACGCTCTCACTATTTTTATTCAAATAAATCCCAAGGGACAGTATCAAAATCAGGTTCTTTTTGGAACTCGTATTTTTTGCCCTTATATGTAAAGGCGAGATTGCTTGCCCAAAGGGCGAGGTTGTGGGCTTTTTTGCGGCTTCCGTACTTGCCGTCGGCATAAATCGGCATACCTCGTGAGGAAAGCTGGGCGCGAATTTGATGAAATCTGCCCGTATTCAGCTTGATTTTGAGCAAGGAAAATGTTTTTTCTTCGCTTGTTATAGCTTTTATAATCTCATAATCGAGGGATGCGAGCTTTGCTCCCTTGCGTTCGCCTTTAACAACGAATGCCTTTTTCTGCGTACTATCCTTAAAAAGATAGTCGGTCATATTACCACTTTTTTCACTCGGCACACCTGAAACAATGGCTAAATAGTGCTTTTCAAAGCCGTTCTTTTCTGAAACCAAGCGAGAAAACTCCGCTGCAGCATTTTTGTTGCGAGCATAAAGGATCAGTCCGCCGGTTGATCTGTCGAGTCTGTGAACGACGAAAATTTCGCTACTTTCTCCGCCTTCCTTTAATTGCGCACCTAAAAGCGAGGTCATATCCTCATCTCCTGTTGTGTCGGGCTGAGATGGCAGACCCTGTGGCTTTACGCAAACTAAAAAGTCGCGGCATTTGTGTAATATTTCTATCATTCCTTTGGATAATCCTTGGGATCGAGAATATATATATCTTTTTTGTTTCTATATTGCTGGTCAACGTCAAGTCCATAGCCGAAAACGAATTCATCGGGAATTTGGAAACAGCAATAGTCGGGCTGAAGGTCAACCTTTCTTCTTGACGGCTTATCTAAAAGCGTACAAATCTTAATTGATTTGGGCTGACGGGATGAAAGCAATCTCTTCAAATAGGAAAGGGTATTGCCGCTATCGATTATATCCTCAACGATAATAACGTTTTTACCGCATATGCTCTTGTCAAGATCCTTGAGCATTTTAACCTCACCAGACGAGGTAGTACCCGCGCCATAGCTGGAAATTGCCATAAAATCCATAGTGAGCGGAAGGTTTACTTCACGTGTTAAATCAGAATAGAAATGAATGCATCCCTTCAAAATTCCAACGAAGAGCACCTCTTCACCCTTGTAATCTGCAGTGATTTTGTTTGCAACTATCTTGATTTGTTCTTTGAGCTCATTTTCAGAAATAAGTATTTTTGCGCATTCTGTAAGCATAATTGTCCTCCAAAACATAATTTGATAAAAAAAGACAAGAACAGTATATCACAAATTGATAAAATTTTCAATAAAAAATATAAATATTGTTTGAAAATTATTTAACAAATTTTAAATAAATTTTTAACAAATATTAAATAAATATTAATAAATCTTAAACAAATTGATTTTGCCAATATACTTGACATTAGGGTGGATTTTATGGTAAAATATACTGATAAAATTTGTGCATTTTTGAAAGGAAGCTTATGAAAATAGGATTTGTTTCACTCGGCTGTCCCAAAAATCAGCTTGATGCTGAGGTTATGCTTCACGAGCTCGTTATGGCAGGCTATGAGCTTACTGCGGACGAAACCGAGGCGGACCTTGTTATTATAAATACCTGCGGATTTATTGAGTCCGCAAAAAAAGAGGCAATCGATAATATTCTTGACATTGCTTGGCTCAAGGAAAACAGAGATTTGAAGGGCCTTATCGTAACGGGCTGTCTTGCTGAGAGATATCGCAATTCAATTCTCGAGGAATTTCCCGAGGTTGACGCGGTGCTCGGTGTTGGAAGCATACATAATATTGTGGAAGCGGTTGCTAAAGTGCTTGAAGGTGAAAAATACACCTCGTTTGAGGATAAAAACTGTGTTCGTCTTGGCGGTGGCAGAGTGCTTACCACACCCGAATATGCGGCGTATCTCAAAATTGCGGAGGGCTGCGACAACCGTTGCACTTATTGTGCAATCCCATCAATCAGAGGAAGGTTCCGTTCACGTCCTATGGAGGATATAATTGCCGAGGCAAAGGACCTTGAGTCTCTTGGCGTTAAGGAGCTTACACTCGTTGCTCAGGACACAACAAAATACGGTCAGGATATTTACGGTGGGTATAAATTGGCAGAGCTTTTGCATAAGCTTACAGAGGAAACATCTATTCCGTGGCTCAGAATTCTTTATTGCTATCCCGATAAAATTACCGACGAGCTTATTGCCGAAATGCGTGATAACGATAGAGTTTGCAAATATATCGACCTTCCGATGCAGCATATTGCGGACGGCGTTCTCAAAAAGATGAACCGTCACGGCGGCAGCGCACTTATTCGAGAGGTGGTTTCAAAATTGAGAAAGGAAATTCCCGACATTGTTATCAGAACCACGTTCATCGTTGGCTTCCCCGGTGAAGCTGACGAGGATTTTGCCGAGCTTTGCGAGTTCGTTAACGAGCAGAGATTTGAGCACGTTGGCGTATTTACCTATTCAAGAGAGGAAGGTACGCCAGCTTATAAGATGGAGCAGATCGACGAGCAGATAAAGCTTGACAGATACGATATTCTTATGAGGGATCAGCTAGTTATCAACGAGGAAAACAACGAAAAGAAGCTTGGCACGGTTATCAAGGTGCTTTGCGAAGGGTTTGATCCAATAAGTGAAGCATACTACGGCAGAAGCGAGGCGGATGCTCCCGATATTGACGGAAAGATTTATTTCACAGGCCAAAAGGGTATTTTGCCCGGAACCTTTGTTGACGTTGAGATAAACGAGGTTATTGAATACGATCTTTGCGGTGTCGCTATCAAAATTTATTGATTTTGAAAGGAACAAATTTATGAATTTACCTAATAAGTTAACGGTTTTGCGTATATGTATGGTACCCATTCTCGTTTTGGTGCTTTTGCTACCTGTGAATATGGCAACTAATATTATCGGCGCATTTGTGTTTCTTGCAACCGCGATTACGGATTTGCTTGACGGCAAAATCGCAAGAAAATATGGACTTGTGACCGATTTTGGCAAGTTCCTTGACCCTCTTGCAGATAAGTTTATGGCACTTTCTGCAATGATGTGCATTATGTATCGTTCGCATTCAAACGCGCTCATATTCAATATTTTTATGATACTTGTTATGGTTACCGTTTTTCGTGAGCTTGCTGTTGCGTCTATTCGTCTTGTAACCGTGAGAAATGCAAATATCGTGGTTGCTGCGAATTTTCTTGGCAAGTTTAAAACCGTTTCGCAGATAGTTTGCGTTATGGCGGCACTGCTTGAGCCCGTGCTTGCAAAAATTAACTTCTTGTTCTTTTTTGGGTATTATCCCGTTACTATTGCCGCAAGCGTTGTTGTGCTTGTTATGACCGTTTGGTCGGGTGTGGTTTATCTTAAAACCTATTGGAAATATCTGGATAAGAGAATGTAGCATAATGAAAAATTAAAGATTAATACGCAGAGCAGGGTGTTTGATGCCTTGCTCTGCGGTTTTTTACTGTTTTTTAGATATTTTTTGAAAATTATTACACTTTTTCCTAAAAATCTTGACTATAGTGGTGTAGGGAAATTGGGATTTAGCGGTGAGAAGTTACAAAGAAAAGGAATGTCACTTTTTTCGAGAAAAAAGTAACCAAAAAAGCTTTAAAACGCTACGCCCAATAGCCGTATGGTATGTGCTAATTCCACAGACCTCGCGCAAATCGCGCGTTGGTGGCTTCACTGCCCAACGCAAATGTTTTTCCGTTTGCGAACAAACGAAAAAAACGCGCTTTGCTACTCTGCACATAGAGTTTTTGATAGCAAAACGGCTATGCTTTTGGTAGCAAATCACAGATTTTTAAGGCGCCTGTTAAAATGCCTTAAAAATCGTTATGTGACGGTTG
>JAFVRQ010000094.1 GCA_017504245.1 Clostridia bacterium
ATACACGGATTGAAAAATCAAGCATTTCCTGCGAATTTTGAATCATTTCAATGCTTTTTTCTGGTTTTTGAGGGTGTTGTTAGTATTTTTGCGGGAGATAGGTTACAATCATTCGGCGGAATCTCACCCTAAATCTCATTTTTAGGGATTCAAGAGGATTTTTTGACCGAAATTTTAAATGCTTTAGAAAAGCAAAAACCCTCAAAAACGTAGTGTTTTCAAGGGTTTTTTACTGTCTAATCAAGACGGAAAGACTATTGCCGAAAAAGCCTTATTTTACAAGGGTTTTGGGCGTTTCAGCCATTGCAAATTCCGTTTTGCCCTGCTCGTTTTCGAACCATTGACCCCTATGTATTTTATCAAGATTTTTCGTAGTATTAAAATTGTTTGCGGATATACAAAGAAATCACCCCTCAATCGGACACATTGGTTCGGATTTGAAAGGTGATTCTTTTTCTCCCCTGCTATTTTTCGAACCAACGACCTATTCGGCAATTTGTTCTTCTATGGTTATTCCGCCCTTAAAAACTATCACAAGTTTTCTATCGGGCATTACCCGAATACACTCAATGAGCTTGCGTACAACGATCTCATTATACTCCGAGAAATTGATCTCCGTATCAACGAGAAACGCCTTGATACTTTCAATCTCTTGGTTAACTTTTTCACTTGCTTGTGTTTGGGTACGTGCCACTTCAAGCTGACTTCTCATCGCACATAGTTGATCAGATATTTTCCGAATTTCAACTTCAAACTTTTCGGTATCTCCCTCAGTTCTCATGCTCATCGTAATCATATCTTCCATATCTTGCTTAAGATCCTTGATTTTCTGCTCAATAACGTAAGCATCAAGAATGTTATCGTCGCCCGTTACAGCATAAGACAGTCCGGACAAAATAAGCTCGGATACCTCATCGCGATATTCAAAAGCATTACGCAAGCCACGGCAAATAGCTTCTTGCAATTTTTCTTCATCAATAGATACTGAATGCTTGCAATATTGAGTGCCGTGTTCGACTCGGTTAAGGCATCTCCAAACTCTTTTCTTTTCGCCCTTGATTACCCAAGTTTTTCTGCGATAAGGACTTCCGCACTCTCCGCACACAAGAATTTCAGTAAGAGCGAATTTCCCACTATACTTTCCCTGCTCGGTAATGCTCAAATCCGATGTCTTTCTCTTGCTACTTCTTCGGGCGATTTCCGCTTGAACCAACTTAAAGGTTTCTTTTGAAATGATGGCAGGATGGTTATTGGTAATAAGATATTTAGCCATCTCGCCGCGATTTTTCTTTACCTTTTTATTTATACAGTTCTCAATATACGTCTTTTGCAACAGCATATCACCCGCGAATCTCTCATTACAAAGCATATCTTGAATGATCTGCTTACTCCAAACGGATTTTCCTTTTTTGGTTTTGATACCGTTTGTTTCAAGATAAGATTTGATTTGATCGAGACTTGCACCCTCAAGGTACATATTGAATATCTTTCTTACGACTTCAGCTTCTTCCGGGATTATTTCGGGTTCTCCATTTTCACCTCTCCTATATCCTAAAATGGTATATCGAAATGCAAAGGTGCCCGACTTCATTCTTTGTTGGATACCCCAACGCACATTAGCACTGATATTTTCGCTTTCCGCCTGCGCCATAACGCTATATAGACCAAGAAACATTTCGTTTTCGGATTTCATTGAGTCAAGCGCTTGTTCTTCAAAGAAAACGCCTATCCCCATAGCCTTTAACTTACGAACATATCTTAAGCTGTCAACGGTATTTCTCGCGAAACGAGCAACCGATTTGGTAAGGATAAAGTCAATCTTTCCCTTTTCACAATCACGAATCATTTTTTGAAAATTGGGGCGCTTATTTGCTTGAGTTCCGGTAATACCCTCATCCGCGTATATCCCTGCAAAACGCCATTTAGGATTTTTAGCAATGGCATCGGTGTAATACGCTAACTGCGCTTCATAACTGTCAAGTTGCTCGTCGCTATCGGTAGAAACTCGGCAATATGCAGCAACGCGGAGCTGTCTATATTCGTTTTCTCTGCTAACAAGCAACGGGTTAGCTTCTATTTTTGTTACTATCTTAGTCGATGGTATTGCTACTTGCATTTTTATTTCCTCCGATTATCTTGGCTTGATTTATTAAAGTGATCGTGATACTTCCGTCCTTTTCTAAAGAAATGGCATCTACTATCTTTTTCATAAGCGGAAGAACCGCTTCATCAGTGTTCCATCTTTTCAAGCCTTCCTTAATATATACTGTGTGTGATTCGGATTTGTTTTCACTGCAACAAACAAACTTCATTTCAACACACTGCAATATAAGCTTTTTTACTGCTTGAAACTGAACGTTGCTTTGATCCATAAGGCGGTTAATTTCGTTGTTTTGTCGAACAATCGCCAAACTTGGATTATAGGTCTCGACCTTTCCTTCGTTGTTAACACTTTCCGGATTGCTCTTGGCTTTAACAAAGGCATCTGTTATTGCATCAAATATTTCTTGATCCCCAATATAAATATCATTCTTACAGCCATTGGTACAAAACCACTTTTCTCTTTTGCTCCACGTTGCGTGTCGATATAACTTCTTTCCGCACTGAGAACATACGATTGTATCCTTGAGATATTCCACCTCCGGACTGTATTCAACCTTCTTTACTCCTTTTTGAGATTTAAGGTTATAGGCTCGTTCATAATCCTCATCGCTGACAATAGCGGGATAGCCGTCCTCGCCTATGTATTTTTTGTTTTCAATAATACGGGCAATCATATTTTTGTTCCAAACGTTTTTCTCTTGATAAAAAATGACTCCACGCTCAGTAAGGTCATCCGCGATGGCTTTAAGGATTTCTCCCGCTCCGTAACGCCGAAAGATCTCAACCACTACTCTCGCTTCTTCATCGTTGACAGTAAGAATACCGTTGACCATTTTATACCCATAGCTAATCATACGAAGTGCCATCACTTCACCTCCATTCTTAATTGAAGCTCACCAAGCAAGCAGAACGTTATATCGCCATTTTGTTCTGCGTAAATCTTTGTCACAATAGAAGTAAAAAGCTCTTTGTCTATCTCCGATAATGTTTTCGGAGAATCATTCAGTATGCGCTTTAAGTGTCGAAGTTCCTCAATACACCGCTCATCTTCATCCTCAGACAGTATTTTATTTCTTCTAACTCGAAGATCTTCTATCTGCTTTTTGATGCTGTCCGTTTTCTCAAAGTATGTTACGTCATCAATAATACCTTTGGTATGCAGTTTGGAATACCTTGAGTTTTGTTCACTCAAGCTTGCTATCTCACCGTCGATTTCTGCTACCTGTGAGTTCCCCATTGTGATCTTTGTCTTGAGATTTTGCAGTTGCGTTATTGTTTCGTCCAACAACACTTTTTCATTTTGACGAAAGCGATTATACATTTGGACAAAAGCTGAAAACACCTCTGCATCTGAATAAGCACGGCTTTTACAAGCTATACCGGAATTGCCTTTTTTACTGCAAACCCAAAACACTTCCTCTTTGCGAATCAGCTTTTTATAAACCCATCCGCACTCTCTGCATCGTACCTTACCGCTCAAAAAAAGTTTCTCGCCGTTGCCTTGCTTCAAATACTTTTCTTCACGTCTACGACGTAGCGTTTGAGCCGCTTCATAATCTTCTTTTGATATAATCGCTTCGTGTGTATCTTCTGCGTAATACTTCGGGCGTTCACCTCTATTGGGGCGA
>JAFVRQ010000095.1 GCA_017504245.1 Clostridia bacterium
AAAATCGTTATGTTCCGCTTGCGGAACAATTTGCGCGGAGTCTGTATACAAAAAGCGTTTAAAAAGTTTTTGGTGCCAGGGGTTCCCCGAAGCGACATTTATGAGCTTTGGGGGTTCACGGGTCTTTTTTCAAAAAGAACAATTCTTTACTTTATAACTTCTTGAAAGGAGCTAAAGTTATGGCAGAAGAAAAAGTATATATAACGGTCAAGGGCTATGGCGAGGCTCGTTTTGAGGAGAAAAAGTCGGTATTTATCGGCTACTGCGAGCACGTGACGAGCGAGGAGGAGGCACTTGACTTTGTCAAGAAAATCAAGGAAAAGCACCGTGACGCAACCCACAATTGCTATGGCTACGTGATGAAGGGTGGGATTTTGTGCAGATATTCTGACGACGGTGAGCCGCAGGGAACTGCGGGCAAGCCGATACTCGATATGCTTGTGAAAAGCGGAGTTGACGACGTTTGCGTGGTTGTGACCCGTTATTTTGGCGGCACGTTGCTCGGTACGGGCGGACTCGTTCACGCATATTCTCAAGGCGCAAAAATGGCGGTTGAGGCGGCAGGAGTGGCGCAATTTGAAAATTACGTTGTTTTGCAGGTGGCTTGTTCCTATTCCGACTATCAAAAAATCGGTCTTGAGCTTGAAAGATGCGACGCGATCATCGACAATACGGATTATTCCGACGTTGTTTCGGTGCAGTTTGCGGTTAAAGAGAGATTTACAGACGAAATCACGCGCAAAATTTCCGAAATCACATCGGGCAAAAACGTGCCCGCGAAAGTTTGCGAAAGATTTGATGCGAAATAAGAAATCATATAATAAAATGGCGGGTTTTACCCGCCTTTTTTGAGGTTTGGATTTTGATTTGTTGGAGAGCGAAGAATAATGAAAACCTCGGTATATTACCTCGGATGAAATTAAATCCGCCTTGAAATAACCTGCCCTAAGGCAGATTTCATCGTGTAAGCGATTTCACCCACATTAGTGGATTTATTCCGCAGAAGGCGGATTTAGTTGCGGTGCTTCGCACCGCTAATTTCCAATTTATCTAAATGGCAAAATCCCACCAAAAACATTATAAAAAATGATAAAAAAAGAATAAAAAAAGCAAAAAAACTCAAAAATATAAAAGTATTTTTGATTATTTTTGCGTATATTAATGTATGTAATAAAAAATCGGCGAAAGAAAGGGGGCGGCGCGCTATGTTAATTCCAAGAGAAATAATTGAAGAGGTTATTGCGCGGACGGACATAAACGATATAATCGGTTCATACGTTAGTTTGAAGCGCGCGGGCTCGAATATGCAGGGGCTTTGTCCCTTCCATAGTGAGAAATCTCCTTCTTTCACGGTGTTTTCAAGGACTAACAGCTTCTACTGCTTCGGTTGCGGAGCGGGGGGCGATGCCATCAATTTCGTGATGAGAGCGGAAAATCTTGACTATCCCTCGGCAGTTGAATTTTTGGCAACGCGTGCGGGAATAACCATTCCGCAGGACAAAAATGAGATTGCCCGAATGGGAATGAGCCGCAAGCGAGTTTATGAGATGAATTTGGAGGCGGCAAAATTCTTTCGCTACAATCTTTTTGATAAGGAAGTTGGCTTTGAGGCGATGAGCTATCTTGCAGGCACGCGAAAATTGAGCCCTGTGATAATCAAGCGTTTCGGTCTTGGCTATGCGCCAAATAATTTTTTTGCTTTGACAAATCATATGAAAGGCAAGGGCTTTTCAGAGCAGGAGCTTATTGACGGTTTCCTCTGCGGTAAGAGTCAAAAGGGAAATCTATATGATTATTTTAGAAACAGAGTTATCTTCCCGATCATCGACGTCACGGGCAACGTGATTGCCTTTGGCGGACGAGTTATGGACGATTCAAAGCCGAAATATCTGAACTCCTCGGACACACCCGGCTTTAAAAAGAGTAAAAATCTTTTTGCTCTCAACTACGCAAAAAATCATTGCTCCGAGCAGATAATTCTTTGCGAGGGGTATATGGACGTTATCGCGCTCCACTCTGCAGGAGTTGAAAACGCGGTGGCAACGCTCGGCACGGCACTCACCTCGGAGCAAGCGAGAATGCTCACGAAATACACTAAAAAGGTGATTTTGCTCTATGACTCCGACGATGCGGGGCAGAGGGCAACCGATAGAGCAATCCAAATTCTTAGCGAGGTCGGTCTTGAGGTAAGAATTTTGAAGCTAAATAACGCAAAGGACCCCGACGAATACATAAGAAGGTTTGGTGCGGAACGATTTAAAGCATTACTTGGCGAAAGTCGAACTGGCTTTGATTTCAAGGTATCACGCGCGCTTGTAGGACTTGATTTGCAGCTTCCCGATGATAAAATAAAGGCATCAAAGGCAATCTGCGAGATAATTGCAGAGTCAAGCTCAAGCGTTGAAAGAGAGGTATTTCTTTCAAAGGCAAGCGAGATGCTGAAGCTCCCTGTTGACGTGCTTCGCAACAACGTTGAGTCACTTATAAGAAAGAGAGTCAGAGAATATAAGCAAAACGAGTCGAAGCAGGCGCAGATGTCGATTAAGCACGTTGGGGACAGAGTCAATCCTGACGCTATTAAAAATATTCAGGCGAACGCGCTTGAAGAAAATATACTTGGGCTTCTTCTTATCTACGATGAATATAGGCAGGGCGTAATATCGGGAAAAATTGAACTGAATGCCGACGATTTCGTCACCGCCTTTGGAAGAAGAGTGTTTGAATCGATAATTGAGGTTTCAAGGACGAACGGTGAGTTCCTTTACTCGATGCTCGGTCAGTTCTTTACTGCTGATGAAATGGGACGACTTGAAAAAATGAGGCAGAACCGCCTAACTCTAACTGAAAACGGCTTCGACGTGCTTGACGTGTCGATTGCCGCGCTCAAATCGGAGAAGGAAAAGAAAAGCTCCGCAGAAAGCGGGGATAAATTTGCAACTCTTCGAGCAAAGCAGGAAATGTTAAAAAACAAAAGAAAATAAACATATTTTTCTTTCTGTCAAGCTAAAATAGAGTTTAAATGGTCTTGACAAAAGCAAAAAATAAATACATATGCAGAAGGATAATAAAAATGAAGGTACAAAAGGAAACAAACAAAAAACTTGATATCGACGAGCTTATTGAAAAGGGCAAAAAAGAGGGCATTGATGCCATTAATCTTGATGAAGCGCTTGAAGAAATGGATTTTGATATGGACTCTATTGATAAGCTTTATGAAACTATTACTGAAGGCGACATTCCGATTGGCGAGCTTTCGAGCGCAGAGATTTCTGAAATTGAGAGTGAGGTAGAAAAGCTTTCAACGAGCGATAGTATGGAAAAGCTGCTCGAACAGGGTGGTGTTCAGATTGACGACCCGGTTCGTATGTATCTTAAGGAAATCGGACGTGTTCCGCTTCTTTCTCCAGAGGAGGAAAAGGAGCTTGCAGAGAGAATGGCTCAGGGTGATGAGGATGCAAAGATGAAGCTTGTTGAGGCAAATCTGCGTCTTGTTGTAAGTATAGCGAAGCGTTATGTTGGCAAGGGAATGTTTTTCCTTGACCTCATTCAAGAGGGTAATATAGGTCTTATGAAGGCGGTTGAAAAGTTCGACTATGAAAAGGGCTTTAAGTTTTCAACCTATGCAACGTGGTGGATTCGTCAGGCAATTACAAGAGCGATTGCAGATCAGGCAAGAACGATAAGAATTCCCGTTCATATGGTAGAAACCATTCACAAGGTTTCAAGATATAGCCGTCAGATGCTTCAGGAGCTTGGAAGAGAAGCAACCGCAGACGAAATTGGCGAAAAGATGGGAATGTCCGCTGAAAAGGTAAGAGAGATTATGAAGATAGCACAGGATCCCGTTTCTCTTGAAACTCCTATCGGTGAGGAGGAGGATAGCCACCTTGGTGACTTTATTCCCGACGATGACGCTCCCCAGCCCTCTGAAATTGCTTCCGCAACCATACTGCGTGAGGTTATTGAAAGAGAATTGCATACTCTCACTCCCCGTGAGGAGCACGTAATTAAGCTCCGTTTCGGACTTTACGACGGTAGAAGTCGTACTCTTGAGGAGGTTGGTAAGGAGTTTGACATTACCCGTGAGCGTATCCGTCAGATTGAGGCTAAGGCGCTTCGTAAGCTCCGTCATCCCAGCCGCGCGCGTCATCTCAAGGGATTTCTTGATTAATTGAAGATATATGATGCGCTGATGCTTATGGCTACTCTTGATGCTTGAGCCGTGAGGTAGCGAGAGCTTCTCGGCAAAGGCTAAAGCTATAAGAGCTTAACTAAAAAACAAATTGTAAAAAATAAAAATGGGGCTGTTATCGGGTTTCGGGACAGCCCCTTTCTTAACCTTTTTGAGTTTTGCGGTTAGGTGACATCTGAACTAAAATGCTTTTGAAATGAGGATAACAGATAAAAATGAAATGAAAGGCAAATTGCGGTTTATCATATTCTTTGATCGGAGAATGCCTTGATGAAGGAAATCTGTCCGTTTTCTTCCGTAACGATTAATTTGTCGCCTTCATTGATTTCTCCCATTAGCAGTTTCTCTGATAGGGGATTTTCGATAAGACGGCGAATTTCTCGTCTAAGCTGGCGAGCTCCGGAATGTGAGTTTATTGCTTCACAAACGATTTTATCGCGTGCTTTCTCGTCAAACTCCATATCAATTCCCAAAGAGGATATGCGCTCTGTGAGGGAGTGGAGCATCTGAACACAAATTGTTGAAAGATTGTCTTCATTTAAACTGTTGAAAACAATAATTTCGTCGATTCTGTTCAAAAACTCGGGCTTGAAGGTATCACTAAGAGCTTTTTTGATGGCTTTTTCTCTCTCCTTGAGACGTGAGCTTTCGTTTTGGCCGTTGAAAAATCCAAGGGATGCTTTCTCCCTTTGCTCTGTGCCAAGGTTTGAAGTCATCACAATCAAGGTTTCCTTAAAGCTAACGCGTCTTCCTTGCGAGTCAGTAAGTGCGCCGTCCTCAAGAATTTGAAGTAAAGCGTTGAATATCTCAGGGTGTGCCTTTTCTATCTCGTCAAAAAGAACAATCGAATATGGATTGCGCCTTACTCTTTCTGTGAGCAGCCCCCCGTCACCGTAACCGATGTAGCCCGCAGGCGCGCCAATTAGTTTTGATATGCTGTGCTTTTCCATATATTCGGACATATCAAAGCGAATGAGCGCGGTTTTTGAGCCGAATAGGATTTCAGCAAGGCAGAGACAAAGCTCAGTTTTTCCAACGCCGGATGGCCCGATAAAGATAAACGAGCCGGTAGGCTGGTTTGCATTTTTGAGACCGAGTCGTGCGCGTCTTATTGCTTGGGATACAAGAGAGATTGCCTCGTCCTGACCAATAATCCGAGATTGTAATTTGTTTTCAAGCAAAAGCAATTTTTCTTTTTCGCCCTCAATAAGCTTGCTGACGGGAATACCCGTCCAATCGCGCACAATTTCTGCAACGTCCTCGTGAGAGACTGTTAACTCGGTTGATTGGATGCTGTTATCGGTTGAAATCTCTGCCATTCGTTTTTCAAGATTTGTTATTTTTTCACTAAATTCACGCGCCTCCTTTAGCTTTCTTGAAAGGATTGCATTTTCACGCTCGGCACTCATAAGCGATATTTCATTTTCCAATTTATATCGTTCGTCGGGGGAGGAAAAGCCACGGATCTTTACACGTGATGCCGCCTCGTCAATGAGGTCTATTGCTTTGTCCGGTAAAAACCTGTCGTTGATATATTTTTGTGAAAGTTCAACGGCAGAGATGATAGCATCATCAGTGATTTTGATTCCGTGGTGCGCCTCGTATCGCGGTTTTAGTCCAAAAAGTATATTTTGTGTATCCTTTATGCTCGGTTCATTAACGGTTACCGGCTGGAATCGGCGTTCGAGGGCTGAATCCTTTTCAATGTGCTTTCGGTATTCGCTAACAGTGGTTGCACCGATTATCTGGATTTCACCGCGTGAGAGCGCGGGCTTCAGTATGTTTGCTGCGTCAATAGCGCCCTCGGCACTTCCTGCACCGATTATAGTGTGAATTTCGTCAATAAACAGAATGATATTTGGATTTTGGAGGCATTCGCGCATTATTTTTTTGATTCTCTCTTCAAATTCGCCTCGGTATTTTGCACCTGCGATGAGAGAGGGAATGTCGAGTGCGAAAATTGTTTTGGATTTGAGCGGTGGAGGTACGCTTCCGTTTGCGATTCGCGAGGCAAGACCCTCAACAACCGCTGTTTTGCCCACTCCTGCTTCACCGATGAGGCAAGGGTTGTTTTTCGTTCTTCGAGAAAGTATCTGAATAACGCGCTCGGTTTCCTTTTCGCGACATAGTGTAGGGTCAATTTTTCCGCTACGGGCAAGCGAAACGAGGTGTCTGCCAAAGGAATCAAGCGCGATTCTTTCTTCCTTACTTTTGGAGTCACTTCCTCTTTGGAGCTTTTGGGAGGAACTTATAAATGCAAGAATATCGCTTTTCATTTCGCTTGTGTAGAGTCCGCATTGCTCGAGCAGAATAACTGCAGGGCAATCGCTTTCGGAGAGCAGGGAGTAGAGTAGGTGTTCACTACCAATTAGTCCTTGTGAATTTTTTTCGCAAATAAGTGAAGCATTCTCTATTATTTTTTGAAGACGCGGACTTATATCGCGCGGTGTGAGGACGGTCCTCTCTCCGTCCGGTACTGAATTTTTAATCTCTGCTTTGATTTTGGTCAGCGTTATTCCGCGCTTGTTGAGCATTCTTGCGGCAACGCTTTCTCGCTCGGATAAAAGTCCGATAAGCAGATGCTCGCTTCCAATGTAGGTTTGACCGAGCTCCTGCGCCGCATTCAGTGATTGGGTTAGTACGCCCTGCGCCTTTGAGGTGAATTTGTTTTCCATATTTCACTCCGATTTTCTAAAAAATACACCTATATTATAGACGGATTGTGGGGGATTAATTACTGTGAACAAAATTTTCAAATTTTGATTTGTCGGGGAGTTAAAGTTAGTTTAAGTAAATATTTTTTCGTTCTTTTTGAAAAAAGAACCAAAAACTTTTTAATCGTGGGTTATGAATAGAGGCGCGCAAATCGTGTCAACGAGTTGACACAAGACGATTTACTCGGCGTTGGCAGGCACCTCGAAAATCGGTGATTTGCTACTAAAAGCATAGTCAATTTGCTATCAAAACGGCTATGTGTTAACTTGTAGGGGTACTCCGTGCACCCACTCACAAACACAAACTAATTTTATTCTTCGGGAGGATAATACCCTCCACTACGGCTACGTACCACCAAAGTGAATTTTAGAAAACAACTCTGCAAAGAGTGGTTTTCTAAAATTTACATCGATTCAGTACCAACCCACTGATAAAAGTTTTTTAGGGGTTATAGGGGCAATTTTTTAAAAATGCCCCCTAAATCTTATCTCAACTAACTTCTCGCCTCAATTGTTTTCAATATAATGCAGGGACAAATTATATATTCTCGCAAGGGCATTCCAGGTTTTTCTATCCGTTTCGCCCGTGGGAGATAGGGAATTGATGCTTTGAAATGAGCGAATTGCATTTTCGGTTGCCTCATCGTATTCGCCGTTAATTTCGATTGCTTCGAAAACGTTATAAACAGCACCGATTTCGTTTAACATAAATTGCAAAACGGCAACGAGAAAGCTGTTTTCACCCCGTTTTATCGCGTAATTGGTGGGGTGGGAAGGGAATGGAATTATAGGATTTGGGAGGGACGAATTTTCAAGAATATCGAGGTATTGCTCATATAAGAGCTCAAAGGTAATTCTATCGGCAATGCCCGTTGGGGCAAGGGAATTACGAATCTGAAAGTCGATGAGCGCGTTTTTGGTCTGCGTGTCAAAAATACCGTCAACGGGTGGGATTATCGCGTTTGGATAAAGAAAGACTTGCGCGCGCAGATACGTTTGTAAATTTATTATTGCATCCTTTTCTAAAAATTGACGTGACAAGCTTACACACCTCCGATCTCAAAGCCGGGGAACTGCCCCGAATTTATGCGAGAGCCGTTCACAATATCGGAATAGAGTGAGGTTATCGCGCTCCACGTTATCGCCCCGACAAGACCGTTTGGCTCAAGCCCCGAAAGTGTCTGAACCGCCTTGACCGCCCTATCCGTCTGCGCTCCGAAATAGCCGGTAAGCTCAACGGAATTCACCTCTGGATATACCGCCGCTATTACGTTGATATACTGCTGGAGCAGAAGCACGGAATCATTATCCGAGCCGATGCGTAGCAGAATTCCGGGATAAGGAAGCACGTTGCCCTCGATATATTGCAGGGGAATGGTGGCAACAATTCCGCGATACGCGTTGTATATTGCGCTCCAGGTAAGCTCTCCTACAACCCCGTCGGGAGTGAGGCCGAAGACCTTTTGCGCGGCGATCACCGACTCGCGCGTTTGATTTCCAAGTATTCCGTCTATGGCGACGTTTGGAATTTCGGAATAAAAGCTCGAAAGATATGCAAGAAAGTATTGAAGATTGCTTACACCAAGTCCCTCAGAGCCCAAGGAAAGCACACCGGGATATTGCTTTGTTATATCCTCAAGGCGAATCCCCTCGCTGTCAAGCTCGTTAAGTCGCTTTACGGCATTGTATATGCGAAGGACGGTGTACCAGGTTGCTCTGCCGACAACTCCGTCGGGATTTAGTCCGAACACCTCCTGAAAACGTGTAACGGCGGCTTGAGTGTCCTCAGCAAAAATGCCGTCAACTGCAACTATTTTGGGGATTGATGGATAGTTATCAGAAATTCTGTTAAGGCGCAGCTGCAGGGTGCGAACGTCGTCACCCGAAGAGCCGACGGAGAGGGGAATTCTTGGCGCGCTTGGGTCCGCACCGTCGACGGAGACGTCGGAGATGATGTCAATATCGTCGCCGTAGTAATATTTTAATATCTCATAGGGCGTGTAGCCCTGCTCGGCAAGAGCCGTAGAGCCCCATTGAGATAGACCGTTGCACTCGACCTTCACTCCGTCGCAATAGGCGGCAAAAAGCGGCTCTATATTACCTCTGCGACGAATGTAAGAATTAAAAATCTCCGCGGCAATTCGTTCTATATTTTCAAAGCTGTTACGCCCATTGACGAAGCTTTGATCGTAAACTGTTGAGTTGGTAATATCGAAATCATATCCGCGAGAGCGGTAGAATTCGGTATAAATTCGGTTTAAGGCAAAGGAAATTTGGGCATACATATTCGCTCTTATCGCATTTTCGTTCCATAAGGGATAAATCTCACTCGATGCAACGTTTGAAACATAGTCGATAAAGGGAAGTGTTACGTTGGGCGCACCCGAATCGGGGTCGCCGAGATGCACGGTTATGTATTCGGGAATAGTTGGTAAATTAGGCATAGTGTCACCGCCTTTTATAGAAATGGATTTTCATACTCGTCAAAAATTTGAGATTGCGTGTAGTAGGGATTTTGTGCATCAAATTCGGCAATCGGTACGATTTTGGCGTTTTGAACCGCGGTAATTTCCGAGAATATGGGCACGTTGTTGTAGTGCTGAGGATAGTAGCCGGCCTTGTAAATGTCGATATTGTAGGTCGAATAAGGGCGTGATGGTGGATTTGGAGCGTTTGATAAATTACCGTCGGGGGCGGGAAGTGTGATTTTTTCGGTGAGCCCGTCACGGTTAGTTACCCTTGAAATAAAGACGCTTTGATTTTCGGCATCGTTGCCTTGAATTACCACGGTTGTGTTCTCAACGGGGATAGCCCCCGATGCCGTCGATACCTTGACTATAAGATAACCTGAAGAACTGTTTTCTGACATATGATTCTCCTTTATATATTTGTTGTTTAAATTTTGATTTGTCGAATAGTTAGAAAGAAAAGAATTGTCACTTTTTTCGAGAAAAAAGTAACCAAAAAAGCTTTATAGCGCTATGACGCCGCGCGTAAAACAAGTGCGAACAAATAGTGGCGCGCCCAACAAACCGCTTGCGGTTTTACAACCGCATTTTGCGAGCAAAAACGCGCTTTGTCTATAGTTTGATATAAAGTCCGTGCTAACTCCACAGACCTCGCGCAAATACGCCACGCGTAAAATTTGGTGGTTAAATAAAAATTGAGTGGCGTGCCAATCAAATTACTTGCCGTCTTACGACGTCATTTTGCGAGCAAAAACGTAATTTGAGCTATATTTTGCAAAACTTTGGTGCTTCACTTCTGACGCGCTTGGCGCAAATGTTTTTCCGTTTGCAAACAAACGAAAAAAACCGCGCTTTGCTATTCTGCGCATAGAGTTTTTGATAGCAAAATGGCTTCGCACATACCCGTAGGGACAGGCGTCCTCGACTGTCCGCACGCACAAACTCCGTAGGGGAGCACTCCGTGCGCCCGCCTTCAAATTTTGATTTATCGGGGAGTTATATTACTCGCAAAGCTTGTAGTGGTATTATATTTGTCTTTGTTTTCAACTCGCGAAGCGAATATCACTTGACGAAGTCAAATATCACTGCGTAGCAATACAACTCGCCGTAAGGCGAATATAACTGCGGTGCTTCACACCGCTATATGAGCTAATTTTATTATATGAGAGTCCGAAAAATAAGTTTAAAGAAAATCTCAAAAATGACTTGAAAAATGAAATGAAATCTGCTATAATAATAACGTATATGTAAAAAAACAAAAAAGGCCACGAAATAAGGCCATACCAGCCGGGGAATTAGCGGAGCCCTGTACCTGAAATCCGCTACAGCAGGGGTTCATTCCTTTTTTGAGGGTTGAGCTTTTATGGTCTGTGTCGTATTCTGCTGTGTTGAGAAGTGGGTCTTGCGCAATCGGAAACTGTGAAGCGTGTCAGGTGGGGAACCAAGCAGCACTAAGCAGTCTCTCCGATGTGCCGCGAGGGTGCCTGCTTTGAGCAGTAGGTATGTACGTCGCATAGGGGCGATGTTCGATCTTAAGGTGTATGGTCTTATTTCGGGGCCTTTTGGTTTTGCTAAAAATTTTAAGGAGGTAATTTATGCATCAAGCGTTATACAGAAAATGGCGTCCGAAGACGTTTTCGGAGGTATGCGGTCAGGAGCATATTACCTCTATTTTGCGTCAGGAGGCAACGGAGGGAAAATTCAACCACGCGTATCTTTTCTGCGGCTCGCGCGGAACTGGTAAGACCACCTGCGCAAAAATTCTCTCAAAGGTAGTTAACTGTGAGAACGTTCAGGACGGCAATCCTTGCGGAGTGTGTCCCTCTTGCCTTGCTATTGAGAATGGCTCGACCACCGATGTGCTTGAAATGGACGCAGCGTCCAACAACGGTGTTGACAATATCCGTGACATTCGTGATGAGGTTGTATATTCTCCGTCATTTTTAAAATATAGAGTTTATATCGTCGACGAGGTGCATATGCTCTCAAACAGCGCGTTCAATGCGCTCCTTAAAACCCTTGAAGAGCCGCCCTCACACGCGATTTTCATTCTCGCAACCACCGAATTGCATAAACTCCCCGCAACCATCGTTTCAAGATGTCAGCGATTTGAGTTCCGTAGAATTGCAACGGACGTCCTTACCTCTCGCATAAAGTATATTGCTGAGCAAGAGGGGATTGATATTGAAGACGATGCGGCACGACTTATTGCAAGATATTCGCAGGGCGGTATGCGTGATAGCATCAGCTTGCTTGAGCTTTGCGCATCAAGTGGAGTAAAAATAGACGTTTCCGCCGTTAACGAAACCATCGGCTCAGCGGGGCGCGAGCGAATGATGGCGGTTGCGAATGCGATTGCAGAAAAAAATTATGAATTTTTGTTTAAAGAAATTGATGAAGTGGTTACCTCATCAAAGGATATAACGGTTTTTTGGCAGGATTTGATTTCGCTTTATCGCGACTTTTTGGTTGTAAAAACAGTTAAAGACAGCGCTAAATATCTTGACCTTACCGATTTTGAACTTAAAAGCTTGACTTCTCTTGCCGAGAAATTCACACGCGAGATGCTTATATACCATTGTAAAATGCTTGAGGAAGCACTTTATTCAATGCAGTCAAGCGGAGCTGTCAAAAGGATTATTGCGGAGCTTTGCTTTGTTAAGATGTGCGACGATAATTTGAGCACCACGAATGAAGCGTTGCTTCTTAAGATTTCAAGACTTGAGGCAAGACTTGACTCGGGAGATTTTGCTCCTGCAAAAGAGATAGAAGAAAAAAAGCAAGAAAAGTCTGAAAATGAAAAAAAGGAAAGGCTTGAAGAAAGGGCAGAATCCAAGCCCGAAATCGTGTTTACTCCCGAGCCGAAGCGTGAAATCGCGCAACCGAGGGTTGCTCCCGGCGCGCAAAGCACCAAGCCAATAAAGGCGTGGAGCGAGGCGGTGCAAACGATACAAAGCATTGACCGTTCTGCATATCCTCTTTTGAAAAAAACACGCGCATATGTTGGCACGGACGGAAAAATTCACGTTCTTTGTTACGATAGCTTCGGAATTTTCGCAATGGACAAGCCGAATATCAAAAGCGCGCTCGCAGGTGCTCTTTCAAAATATCTTGAAAAGAGATATACCGAAAACGACATCGTTTTTGAAGAGGACAGTGGAAAAATTAGAATAGAGGACGATTTTTCGGACCTTGATGAATTTATGAATTAATTGAAAGGAAATATAGAAAATGAAGGCAAGAATACCAAACGGAATGGGCGGCGGCCCCTCAAATCTTAACGCAATGATCAAGCAGGCACAGAAAATGCAGGAGGATATGGCTGCAAAGCAAGAGGAGCTTGACGCAAGAGAATATGATATATCCGCAGGCGGCGGTGTTGTTGGCGTTAAGATCAACGGCAAGAGAGAAATCCTCTCCATCGACATCAAGCCGGAGATAGTTGACCCGGACGATATTGAAACTCTTTCCGATATTCTCGTTGCCGCAATCAACGAGGCGATTAAGAGAGTTAATGACGTAAACGAAAAGGAAATGGCATCCATCACAGGACAGATGAGTATGCCCGGTATGTTCTAATGGCAGAACAGATAGAAGCTTTGCAAAAGCTTGCGGAACAGTTTGCTCGTCTTCCCGGAATTGGAAGAAAAAGCGCTATGCGACTTGCATTTTCCATTCTTGAGCTTAGCGACGAGGAAGCGCAGGGCTTTGCAAATACGATACTTGAGGCGAAGGAGAAGGTTCATCTTTGCCCCGTTTGTCAATCGCTCACGGATAAGGAGATCTGTTCGGTTTGCGGTGATTTGAGCCGTGACAGAAGCACTATTATGGTGCTTGAGGACACGAAGGCAGTGCTTTCAATGGAGAAGGTGAGGGAATACCGCGGACTTTATCACGTGCTTCACGGAGTTATTTCTCCAATGAACGGAGTGACACCCGATAAGCTCAGAATCAAGGAGCTTCTTTCAAGAATTGCCGACGATGAGGTGGGGGAAATCATCATCGCAACTAACCCAACGGTCGAGGGTGAGGCGACGGCAATGTACCTTTCAAAGCTCATAAAGCCCTTTGAAATCAAGATAACGCGTCTTGCATACGGCATTCCCGTTGGCAGTGACCTCGAATATGCCGACGAGGTAACCCTCTACCGCGCAATTGAGGGCAGAAGGGATATTTAGGGAAAGAGACACATAAAGTATTATAATATTGAAACGCAGAGCAGGGTGCTTAGTGCCTTGCTCTGCGTTTTTTTGTTGTTTTTTAGATATTTTTTGAAAATCATTACACTTTTTCGAAAAAATCTTGACTATAGTAGTGTAGGAAAATTGTGATTTATCGAGTAGTTACAAAAATAAAAATGTTGTTCTTTTTTGAAAAAAAAGAACCAAAAAACTTTTAAAAGTGGGTAAAAGAGTAGCCGTGAAGTTAGCGAAAACACTACTAAACTCCGCGCAAATCGTTCCAACGGTG
>JAFVRQ010000096.1 GCA_017504245.1 Clostridia bacterium
AAATTTTAGAAAATCACTATGTTAATAGTGGTTTTCGTAGTTTTGAAAATACAATACTGACCGTTGTACTTGTACATAAGGGCAGAATTGGAGTTTCAAAACCGATAATTTGTTCAAAAACAAATTATCGAAAATTTACGTAGAGTCTGCACAAGCCCACTGATAAAAGTTTTGCGGAGCTTTTTCAAAAGCGACCCATTTTTTACTCCACTAACTACTCGCTAAATCCCAATTTATGCATAACGAAAGCCCACGCGGAATGATCCGTGTGGGCATAAATATTATTTATTCATTTGCTTTTGTCTTCTTAATTCCTTATCGCGTTCGCGGTAGAATTTAGAGCGTTTTTTCTTGATATAGGTTGAGTAGATTGCAAAACCGAGAACGCCTGCAACAATAACGATGCTTGTGATATGAATCCAAAGCTCAGTTGAGTTTTCGGTTTTGAGAGTTTCCCAAAGTGCCGTTACGTGAGTTTGAATGTCAACATTTTCATCCTTATAATAATCCTCATATGCGGGATTGAAGGGATAATTCTCGTTTGCCTCAGTTTTGGTTTTGCCGTAAAGCACCTCCCAAGCATCAACAAGGCAATTATCTTCATCGTCATAGATGCTATAGTTATAATCGAGCATTTCCTGATAGTATTCACTATCGAGAACTTCCTTGTTTGGCGAAGCGTAGCCGATATAGAGCGCGTTTGCCGTTGCTGCCTCGAGCCCTATCATATAATTGATATACTCGTTGGCAATTTCGGGATTGCGCGAGGTTTTGGGAATACACAACGCGTCAACGAAATAGTTCGTTCCCTCGCTCGGATAATAGAAGCGAAGGTCGGTGTTATCCGCCGCCATCGTTAAAAAGTCACCTGCATAATAGGATGAAATCCACGCGGACGCGCTTTTCATCTTGTTGAAAATCTCATCGTTAACGTATCCCTGAAGAATTGGCTTTTGATTCTTGAGCTCCTCAAGTGCCTTTTCCCAATCCGCAGGATCGGGCGAGTTGATATTGAGCCCTTCCTTATACATTGCGGTTGAAAATGCATCACGGGGGTTATTGAACTGCAAAATCTTTCCCTGATAATTAAGGGCTTCTCCGTTTGCATTTTGGTTCCAAAGGAGCTTCCAGCTATCACCCGCAACGTCTTCCTCTTTAACGAATTCTGCGTTATATATGATGCCGACCATACCGTAGGTATAGGGAACACTATAGGTATTGCTTGGATCGTAGTACATATCCTTGAATTCGTCACTGATATTGCCGTAATTTGTGATTATGGAAAAATCAAGGGGGAGGAGCATATCGTTCGCAATCATTTTTTGGATCATATAGTCGGAGGGAATTACAATATCGTAAGCCACCGCACTGTTTGAAAGCTTTGCGAACATATCCTCGTTCGTTGCGTAGGTTGAATAATTGACCTTAACATAAAAGCCGTATTCATCCGCAAGATTTTCGTTGAAATATTCCTCAAATCCCGCGTTAACGTCGAAAAGTCCGCATTCCTCATCGTCCTCGTCTGAGATGTATTCACCCCAGTTATAGACGTTGAGATTAATAGTTTGGTATTTTTTGTTTTCTTCGATGCCCTCGGGCTCCTCACAGGAGCAGAGAAGAAGGGAAAGAGCAAGTAAAATAAAGAATAAAAGCTTAATTTTCATCTTCTTCTACCCCCTTTTCTTGCGCGCTTCTCGGTTTTCTTAAAGCTTTTGATGTTCGAGAGAATAAGAAGCGTAAATACGGTCACGATGATGAGCGTTGAGAGTGCATACATATCGGGTTTAACCGTTTTCTTAGTCATAGAATAAATCAAAAGGGGAAGCGTTTGGAAGTTTGAGGGGCTGACGAAATAAGAAATAACGAAATCGTCAAGAGAGAGCGTGAATGCCATTACCATACCCGATATAACGCCGGGCATAATATTTGGGAGCTTAACCTTGAAAAACGCCTGCATAGGAGTGCATCCAAGGTCGAGAGCCGCCTCTGAAAGTGAGTTTCCAAGCTCATTGATTCGGGGGAGAACGTTTAAAATAACGTATGGCAGGCAGAAGGTCGTGTGTGCGATGAGCATTGCGAAAAAGCCGATGCTATCGTAATCAGCAATTTTAAAAATGCCGACAACAGCCGCAAAAAAGAGCATAAACGAAACACCCGTTACGATATCGGGGTTCATCATAGGAACGTTTGTAACGCTTGTTACAACCTTTTTGAACCATTTAGTTCTCATTTTGTAGATGCCCTCTGCCGCCGCCGTTCCGATAATCGTGGAAAGGAGCGCGGAGCAAACCGCCAAAATGAGAGTATTACGAAGCGCTATAAATGCCGCCTCGTCCTGAAAGAGCTTGATATACCAATCAAAGCTAAAGCCCGTGAAGTTCGCGGTGCTTTCGCTTGCGTTGAACGAGAACAAGATAAGCGTGAGAATGGGGATATAAAGAATTGCAAAAATAATGCAAAGATAAACTCTTGATGCGTATTTTTTCACGGTATGATACCTCCTTCGCTTTCTTCGGTGAAGTAGTTCATTACTCCAAGCGAGATAAGAATAAGTATCATCATTACAAGTGAGATCGCCGCGCCAACATTGTATGCGCCCGTTACGAACTGACGCTCAATCGTGTCGCCGATAAGCTCAAACGTACCTCCGCCAAGCTTTTGGGAAATATAGAAGGTTGAAATTGAGGGCACGAAAACCATCGTTACACCTGAGATTATTCCCGAAAGAGAGAGGGGAAGAATAACCTTTGTTAAGGTTTGAACCGTATTACATCCAAGGTCACTTGCAACCTCCCACATATGCTTGTCTATTTTAGAAACGCAAGTGTAGATGGGGAGCACCATATAGGGCAAGAAGTCATATACCATACCGAATATAACCGCGCCCTTCGTTCCAACAATGTGGAAATTCGTGCCGAGCAACGTGTTGATAAAGCCGCCGTCGTCAAGAAGTGCCATAAGAGAATAGGTTCTTATAAGAAGGTTTGTCCACATTGGGAGCATAAGAAGCATAATATAGAACTTCTGATGCTTTGGATTGCTTCTTGCTATTATGTATGCAAGCGGATATCCTATCAAAAGACAGATAAACGTTGCTATAACCGAAAGCTCTATTGAAAGTCCGAAAATTGATACGTAATCACGAAGAGATGTCACGTTTTCAAGGGTGAACGCACCCTCAGGGTCGGTGAACGCATAAGCGATTACGATTATGAGGGGAAGGACTATGAATAGGATTGCCCAAAAGATATGGGGTGC
>JAFVRQ010000097.1 GCA_017504245.1 Clostridia bacterium
AAAAGCCTGCTCCTAATAACAGAGTGGCGATGAGCAATGATAATACAACTCTCATCTTAATTTCCCCTTTCGAATAGTATAAATGTCGAATCGCACCGCTATGCGGCACGGCACATGCAGTACAGTAATATAATAATAAATAATGTACACATCTTTTATGGAAATATTATACACTATTTTCCTTGCAAAGTCAATAAAAAAATAGGAAAATATTAACCAAAAATGTGAAAAATATTTGTTTATATTGCTATTTTAATCTTCGCATTGCACAAAATTCATCTTTTGGTTTTGTGAAAAAAAGATCTTAGTAAAAAAACACAAAAAATGTCAAAAAGCTATTGCAAAAGCTTGAAATTTGTGTTATAATAATACGGTTAAAAATAAAAGAAAATATATGCCAAAATCATATATGACTTATCCAGAGTGGCGGAGGGACGTGCCCTGTGAAACCACAGCAACCTACCTTGGAATTCAGGCAAGGTGCTAATTCCCGAGAGATGAGAGCTTGTTTTTCGTTTCCTCGGTTTGCCGAGGATTTTTTAGTTGTGGCGATTTTGGCGAAAAATGAAAGGAATTTTAAAATGAAGAAGGTATTATTTACTTCCGAGTCCGTTACTGAAGGACATCCCGACAAAATCTGCGACAAAATTTCGGATGCGGTGCTTGATGCACTTCTTGCGCAGGACCCCTATAGCCGTGTTGCTTGTGAAACCTGCTGCACTACGGGTCTTGTAATGATTATGGGTGAGATTACTACCAAAGCAGTTATAGACTATCAGCAGATAGTTCGCGAAACAGTTCGTGAAATCGGTTATGACAGAGCAAAATACGGCTTTGACTGTGATTCTTGCGCAGTTCTTAGCTCCGTTCACGAGCAGTCACCCGACATTGCTCTCGGAGTTGACAAATCTCTTGAAGCAAAGAACGGTGAAATCGTTGACAAATACGATACGGGTGCGGGTGACCAGGGTCTTATGTTCGGATATGCTTGCGATGAAACCCCCGAGCTTATGCCCCTTCCCATCTCCCTTGCTCACAAGCTCGCTATTCAGTTGACGTCCGTTAGAAAGAATCACACGCTTGACTATCTCCGTCCCGACGGAAAAACTCAGGTTACTGTTGAATATCACGATGACGTGCCCGTTAGAGTTGACACCATCGTTATTTCTACTCAGCACAGCGATTCCGTTACACTTGAGCAGATAAGAGAGGACCTTATTAAGAACGTTATTAACCCTATAGTTCCTGCAAATCTTTTGGATGAAGAAACCAAGATTTACGTTAACCCCACGGGACGCTTCGTTGTGGGCGGTCCTGCAGGTGACTCCGGTCTGACGGGTAGAAAGATTATCGTTGATACATACGGCGGTTACTCTCGCCACGGCGGCGGTGCATTCTCAGGTAAGGATCCCACAAAGGTTGACCGTTCCGCTTGCTATGCAACGAGATATATTGCAAAGAATATCGTTGCGGCAGGACTTGCTAAAAAGTGCGAGGTTCAGCTTGCATACGCTATCGGTATTGCAAAGCCCGTTTCCGTTATGATTGACACCTTTGGTACGGGTGTTGTTGATGAAGCTCTTATTTCCGAGGCGGTTCAAAAGCACGTTGATCTTCGTCCTGCGGCAATTATCGATAGATTCCAGCTTAGAAGACCTATTTATTCCGCAACCGCGGCATACGGTCATATGGGACGTGAGGATATCAATGCTCCTTGGGAGGCAAGGGATCTTGCACCCGTGCTCCGCGCAGAGCTTTTGAAATAATTTGGTAAAATAAAGACCTCAAATTAGCTTTGAGGTCTTTTTGAGAATATATGAAAGGGGAAGCACCTATGAAAAGCCATTATGAAATGCCTGAAAGGGAAGAAATATCAACGCTTGAGGGCTCGGTTGAGGGGATAATTTTCTTTAACGAGGAAAATGGTTATACGATACTTGATATGTGTCTTGAAAAGGGCGAGATAGTCACGGCGGTTGGCGTTATGCCATACGTTGGCGAGGGTGAAACGCTGAAGGTTTACGGAAAATGGGTGCATAATCCCAAATACGGCAGACAGTTTTCGGTTTCCTCCTATGAGAAGGTGATGCCGGCGGACGCAAATTCTATTTTGCGCTATCTTTCCTCGGGCACCATTAAGGGAATAGGTCCGAAAACTGCAAAAAAGATAGTTGACATCTATGGTGAGGAGACCTTTGACGTGCTTGAAAATCACCCCGAGTGGTTATCGGAAATCTCGGGAATAACGGCAAAAAAGGCACTCGAAATTGGTGAGAATTTTCAAAAAAGCGCGGGTATGAGAAGCACGATGATGTTCTTTCGCGACTATTTTGGAGCGACCTTGACTATGAAGATTTACAAGCGATTTGGTTCAAAATCGGTTGAGATGGCAAAGGAAAATCCTTATATTTTGTGTGAAGAAATCGACGGTATAGGATTCGAAAAAGCTGATTCTATGGCACAAAAGCTTGGATTTTCCTACGATTCGCTTGATAGAATCGCATCGGGTATCATATATATGATGAAATATAAGATTTCGCAAAACGGACACGTTTGCCTGCCCGAAAACGAGCTTGTTTCTTCCGCTTCAAAGCTGCTTGAGGTGAGTGAAGAAAATATAAAAATTGCGCTTACTTATCTTCATAAAATCAACAAAATTCGCGCCGTGACCTATGACGGAGTGAGGTTTGTTTACGATAAGGAAAGTTATGACGAGGAAAAATATATTGCGAGAAAGCTTGATTTACTTGATAAGGTATGCGCATCGGTTGATGCATCGGATATGAATGCCTTTATTGGCAAGGAGGAGGCAAAAAGCGGAATTGCTTATGCTCCCCTGCAGAAAAAGGCGATTGCTTCATCCCTTGAAAGTGGGGTTATGATACTTACGGGCGGTCCCGGAACGGGTAAAACCACCGTTGTGCGTGCGCTTATTGAGATTTTTGACAGTATGGGCTTTGACGTGGTTCTTGCGGCTCCCACGGGACGTGCTGCCAAAAGAATGAGCGAGGCAACAAGCAGAGAGGCAAAAACCATACACCGTCTGCTTGAAATGGATTTTTCAGAGAGCGTTTACGGAAAATTCAACCGCGACGAAAACAATTTACTTGACGAGGAGGTAATTATCGTTGACGAGGCATCGATGATTGACCAGCACTTGATGTATTCCTTGCTCAAGGCGACAAAACCCGGGGCTCGACTAATAATTATCGGGGATAGCGACCAGCTTCCAAGCGTTGGTGCCGGCAATATTTTGCGCGATTTGATTGACGGAGGGCGTTTTTCAACGATTAAGCTAAATGAAATTTTCCGTCAAGCGAGCGAGAGCTTAATAGTAACCAACGCACACGCGATAAACCGAGGCGAAATGCCTGATTTGTCTGCAAAGAATAAGGATTTTTTCTTTCTTCCGCGTGCTAACAATACCGAAATTGCGAATACGGTTGGGGATCTTTGCAAGAATCGATTGCCAAAGGCATATGGCGTTAAGGCAACTGCAAATCTTCAAGTTATTTCGCCTTCTCGCAAGGGTGAGGCAGGAACGGAAAATCTTAATATATTACTACAAAATATGCTAAATTCCGAGCAATTTGGCAAAAAACAGTATAGTTATAAACAAGTTGTGTTCCGTCAGGGTGACAGAGTTATGCAGACGAAAAACAACTATGATATAGAATGGAAAAAGGATGACGGAACGAGTGGCAGCGGTATTTTTAACGGTGACATCGGCTTCATTTTTGACATTGATTTTAAAAATCAGTTTATGGAAATCGTTTTTGACGACAGAAGCGTAAAATACGATTTTTCATATCTTGAGGAGCTTGAGCACGCTTATGCGATTACGGTTCACAAGAGTCAGGGAAGTGAATACCCGATAGTAATCATTCCCGCCTACCGCGCACCCGAGATGCTTCTAACAAGGAATATGCTCTACACCGCGGTGACGAGAGCGCAGGATATGGTTATCATCGTTGGCGAGAGGGAGGTTGTTCAAAAAATGGTTGAAAATGACCGTCAATCGCTTCGATATACAGGACTTAAAAGATTGTTTGAAAAGTAATATGGGATTTTTTGATTTAGCAACGAATTTAGTTTTTCCTCCAAGATGTGCAAATTGCGGTGAGCTTATTTCAATGGATATTTGCAAAAAGCAGATCGATCCTCTTTGTCCCACCTGCAGAATGCATTATGAAAATGAAAAGCAGATTGAATGTAACGTGTGCGGTCTTGCGATGAGCTTTTGTCGTTGTATGCCCAAGAATATGAGCAGGGCGCAATGCACGGCTCTTTTAAAGCTTGTTTCATACCGTCCTCAAGGAGACGATATGAAAATCAGAGATTTTATCTATTCCGTTAAGGATGACAATAACAAGGTTGCGTTTGATTTCTTTGCGGAGCAATTCCGTGAGCTTTTGATTTTAGAAATGCGCGGCGCGTCGCTTTTGCCAAAGGATTGCGTGATTACCTTTTTGCCGCGTTCACACAAAAACAAGGCGAATAGCGGCTTTGACCAAGGGTATGAGCTTGCAAAGGCGCTGTCTCGCAAGACGGGAATTGAGCTTGTGCGTTGCTTTGACAGGAAATTTAGCGCGGTGGAGCAGAAGAATCTTAATACCTATGAGCGCAGACTCAATATGAAATCTGCCTATAAAACGCGCGACGTAGAGGATAAGATCAAGGATAAAACCGTTATTTTAGTTGACGATATTGTTACAACGGGCGCATCTATGGCTTCGGGCTCGCGCCTGCTATTTTCGATGGGGGCATTCGCCGTTATCGGTATTTGCATCGGTGTGACGGAGAAGAAAAGATAGTTTATACAAGGATTTTTTTGTTCTTTTTTCAAAAAGAACAAGATTCTTATCTTAACTAACTACTCGCTAAACCTCAATTTAATAAAAAAGCGGAAATCTTTGTTTTGTAACCTATTGATTTGTATAGGATTTTATGATATAATATAGCAGTACAATGCGATAATATGCGTAAAGGAGGGGACGGCTATGGCTTTTAACAAGAATTTAATAACAACCGATGTTGGAATTGACCTTGGCACGTCAACCGTTCTCGTTTACGTAAAGGACAAGGGAATTGTAATTCGCGAGCCGAGTGTTGTTGCCATTGACAACAACACGAACAAGATTGTTCGTATTGGCAAGGAAGCGCAGCAGATGCTTGGCAGAACCCCCGAAAATATTTCGATTATCCGTCCCTTAAAGGATGGAGTTATCAGTCAATACAGCATAACCTTAAAAATGCTTGAATATTTTATTGATAGGGCTTGCGGCTTTACGTTAATTCGCCCTCGCGTTATGATTTGTGTGCCCTCGGGAATTAACGAAGCAGAGGAAATGACGGTTGTTAATGCTACCAATCAAGCCGGTGCGCGTCAAACTTTGCTTATTGAGGAGCCCGTTGCGGCGGCGATTGGTGCCGGAATTGATATCAACAAGCCCGAGGGACATATGGTTGTTGATATTGGCGGCGGAACTACAGATATTGCCGTGATTTCCTATGGCGGAGTGGTTGCTTCGGAGTCGATAAGAATTGCGGGCAATGAGCTTGATAGCGCGATAATGTCCTATATGCGAAAGAAATACAAGGTGCTTATCGGTGAGCGCACCGCAGAGGAGATAAAAATCAAGGTTGGCAAGGTTTTTGACGTGCCGACTCGCAAGCAGCCCAAAATGAACGTTAAGGGAAGATGTCTTATCAAGGGCTTGCCTAAGGTGGTAAGCTTTAATGCAAGTGAAACACTTGATGCTCTGATTGAGCCGCTCACGGCGATTATTGACACGATTTGCCTTGTTATTGAGCGCACACCCCCGGAGCTTCTCGCTGATATTTATAAGAATGGCATTGTTCTTACGGGCGGCGGCTCAAAGCTTACGGGACTTGACAAATTGATTGAAAAAACCACGGGAATCCGCACCTATCTTGCCAAAGATCCCGTTTCTTGCGTGGTGATTGGCACGGGCAAATCTCTTGAGGAGCTTGAGGGCGGAGTTAAAGGATTTCTTGGCGGATTTGGGAATTGAGATTTAAGGAGATAAATTATGATGGAACAGTTGGTTACTAAAGGATATAAGCCCGAAAGGGTGCTTGCATATTTTGAGGAGCTTTGCAAAATTCCTCACGGCTCGGGTAACGAGGAAGCGGTTGCAAAATACATTGAAAATTTTGCAAAGGAGCGCGGACTTTTCGTTATTCGTGACAAAAATAACAACGTTTTTATAAGAAAAGATGCAACTGTGGGTTATGAAAACGCACCTGCATACTTGCTTCAGGGACATACTGATATGGTTTGCGCCAAACTTAGCACCTCCACTCACGATTTTGAACGCGATGCGCTTGATCTCTATATGGAAAACGGTTGGCTTTGCGCTCGCGGTACAACTCTTGGCGGCGACGATGGAATTGCGGTCGCTTTTATGCTTGCGCTTCTTGACGGTGAGATTGAAAATCACCCCACGCTCGAATGCCTTTTCACAGTTGAAGAGGAAACGGGACTTGGCGGTGCGGAGAGCTTTGATTATTCCGTTGTTACTGCAAAGAAAATGATAAATCTTGACTCCGAGAGCGAGGGTGAGGTTTGCGCAGGATGTGCGGGCGGAGTCAGAAGCAAAATCGACTTTAAGCCCACGCTTGAAGCATCAAGCGGTGACTATATTACGCTTGCCGTTGACGGACTTTTTGGCGGTCACTCGGGCGTTGAAATCAATTGCGGACGCGCAAATGCTATCATTTTGACATCGAATATTTTGAGTGAAATTGCAAAGGAGCAGGAATTGGCTCTCGTTTCGCTCGTTGGCGGTGAAAAGGACAACGCAATCCCCCGTATGTGTGAGGCGAGGTTTGTTGTTGAAGATTCTTCAAAGGCGGTAGCTCTTGTTGAAAAGCTTGATGAACAGATAAGAGAGGGTCTTTGCGAAGCTGATGCGGGACTTAAAATTTCCGTTTCCGTAGAAAATGACGTTGAAAACGTTGAAACTATTGCGCAGAGCAAAGAATTGCTTGATATGATCGCAAATCTTAAGGTTGGTGTGCTCGCTATGAGTGCTCATCTTGAGGGACTTGTTGAGTTTTCAAGAAACCTTGGTGTTATTGAAGTGAATGACGAAAATGCATATATCACGTATTCATCTCGTTCTTCAAAAGAAGAACAGATTGATCTCTCTATTGCAGAGGTTAATGAGCAGGTTGAAAAGATAGGCGCAAACGTTTGTCATACGGGCAGATATCCCGGCTGGGATTTTCTTCCCGAGAGTGATCTTCGTGATATCTACATTCGCAAATTTAAGGAAATTATGGGCAAGGACGTTCAAACTGTCGTTATTCACGCAGGTCTTGAGTGCGGAATTATCAAGTCACGTATTCCTGAAATGGACATCATTTCTATAGGACCTAATATGAGAAATATCCATACTCCCGACGAAGCGCTCGATCTTGACTCTTGCGCAAGACTTTTCGAGGTTTTGAAAGCGGTTTTGAGTGAAAAATAAATGAAAATAACAAAACGAGAGGTTGAATGCCTCTCGTTTTTTTGAGATAAATTGGTATTCAGCGAGGGGGAAGTTAGTTAAAGTTAAGATCGCCTACGCGGCGAGCGCCCACTTTTGAAAAAGTGGGTCAAAACAATCGCGCAGGTTTGTGCAGAGTCGGCGTAAATTTTCGATAATTCGTGGGCGAATTATCGGTTTTGAAACTTCACCACCGCCTTCCGTACAAGGACGACGGTCGGCATTGAATTTTCAAAACTACGACAACCACCATTTACATAGTGATTTTCTAAAATTTACTTTGGTTGTGCGTAGCCGCAGGGGAG
>JAFVRQ010000098.1 GCA_017504245.1 Clostridia bacterium
AGGTGGTTGCTCCGACAAGTGACATTGAAGCGTACACAAAGGTCATAATACCTACGGCAAAAACAAGTTGAGGAACAAACGCGGTTGCACGCTTCAAAATACAAACGAATACGAAAATAAAGAAGGTAATAAGAGCCAAAAGTCCTGTAATCAATTTGAAATTGTTACCGCCGTCAACAATAGCACGCACGTCTTCATCAAGACCGATAATAGGCGTTCCGACAAATCCGACCTGTTTTCCTTCCTCGGCTTCATAGTGAATGGTGACGATACAGCCGTTTTGAATTGGGTTTTCACTCCAAGCTCTGTTTGATACAATCAACGGAATATCAAGAAAAATGCCTTCCGTTCCGTCTGCGTGGACTACCGTTTCATCATAAGCAAGCTCTTGATCCGTCGTTGCATATTTCACGGAATCAAAGCCCGTTAGCGTTCCCATCGAAGCCTCGTGCTGAACACGAACGAATACGTTGCAGGCTGAAAGCATTGGCGGCAGATACATCGTAAGGTGCAACCGTTCGTCATCACCTATGTACTCGGCATAAGGGGCAAGATCTTCTTCCCACGTTCCGTTTGCGGGATTGATACCCTCAATGTTGGTAATTACGTACCGAAGCGTACCTTTTGAAGCAAGAGTTTCGCCGTTATGCTCATTACTGATAGCGTTAGACGATATTTCCGCATACTCGTTCGGATAGTAATTGTATGCGGTTAATCTTTTAACCTCAAAAAGATCAGTTACCTTAACCGTTGTTGCCGTATGTGTTTCGGTTATGGCAACCTTGTTTTCTCTGTCGTAACCGACTTGTATTTCATAGGTGGTATCGTATGAAGGAGCAATATCTATGCTCCTTTTTTCCATCATTGGCAAAAAAACGGATATCAACGTACCGATTGTAAGTATGATTGTAAAAATCGCAAGTGATAAAGGTTTTTTCTTCACGGCTTTTCCTCCCCTGTAAAACAATATCCTTTCCCAAATTCGGTATGTATCATTTTCACGTTTCCGCAAGCATTTGTCAACTTGATGCGGAGCGTGGATATATGCCTTTTAATCGTCGTTGTATTAAGACTTTTCATTTTCCAAACGTTTTCGTAAATTTCGCTTGGCAAAAAGTATTGCCCTGCGTGTGTGATCAGGAATAGCAAAATATTAAATTCGGACGAGGTGAGAGCAATCGTTTTATCTTGAAAGGTACAGGTGCGATTGACGGCGTTTACCGTCAATCCGTTTACGGTAATAATTGCTTTCTGAATTGGCAACAGTCGCAAGGAAAGACGCATTTCAAGGAGTTTTGGCGAACACGGCTTTACCACGTAATCAAGAGCCCCTTGTGTAAATCCTTCCATAATAGATTCTTCCGAGCCGATATCAGACAAAATAACAACGGGCGGCAAACTATCCACAGCATTAAACAAGTTCATTCCGTTGCCGTCGGGTAATATCAGGTCAAGAATAATACCGTCAAATGTATTGTTTTTTGCAAGCTCTATTCCGTCGTAAAGCGTTGTTGCGGTATGGACTTGATTTTTTATGCTAAAATGCGTGCTTAATTCATTTAGCACTGCGATGTTATCTTCTATAATGAGAAGTTTTCTGTATTCAACAGCCATCTTGCACCTCTTTTCCTCAAAATTCGATATATTACTCTATTATTATATCATAATTTAATGAATTATTCAATCTCTTTCAACTGGTTACGATTGGTTACGATTGCGTTTGAGAGGGTATTTTGTAAATGTTTTTCAAAATAAATGTGATATAATTAAGGTACATTTTTAAAAGCAATAAAAATTTGAAAAAATCAGCAGGAGGAATATCCTATGAAAACAACAAAACGCACATTCACAATGACCGCATTGTCGCTTTTGCTTTGTTTCTGCATGGTATTCGGCTTGACCGCTTGTGGCGGTTTTACACAAGACGATATCGACAAAGCCGTTAATGATGCTACTACTCCTCTTAACGAGCAGATTACCGCACTCGAAGCGGATATTGCAGAGAAAACAACAAAGATCACCACGCTTGAATCCGAAAAGGCGGCACTTGTTACGGAAAAAGGCGAGCTTGAAGCTGACATAACTTCCCTCGAAGCTGAAAAGGCAGCCCTTGAAGATGACAAAGCGGAGCTTGAAGATGAGGTAGAAACGCTTGAAGCAGAAAAGAAAGCTCTTACCGACGAGAACACAGAGCTTGAAGCAAGCATCACCTCAAAAAATGCGGAGATCGCAACACTCACATCTTCCGTTTCTTCTCTTGAAGCTGAAAAGACCACCCTTAACGGTAGGGTGTCCGAGCTTAATGCACAGATAACTACTCTTAACGAAAGAATTGCAGATCTTGAAGCGAGCGGCGAAACAGACGGGGCAGAAATAACCGAGCTAAAAGCAAAGGTTTCCACCCTTGAGGGTGAAAAAACAACCCTTACCGCAAGAGTAACCGAGCTTGAAGGAACTATCGAAGATAAGAATGCAGAAATCACAGACCTTGAAGATGACGTTGCAACTCTTACTACCGATAAGGCAGCCCTTGAAGGTCAGATAACCTCTCTAAACGGAACGATCACCGCAAAAAATAATGATATAGCAAACCTTAATTCCTCTATCTCTGCTCTTGAAACAGAAAAGGCAAACCTTGAAGAACAAGTAACAACCCTTAATGCAAGCATTTCTGCAAAGGAAACCGAAATAGCAAATCTTAATTCTTCTATTGCTACCCTTACGGCAGAAAAGCAGGCTCTTACCGATAGAGTGACGGCACTTGAAAATGAAAATGCAGCTCTTAAAAACTGCGTTAAGGGCAACCACGTTGCAGGGACTTACTCAACAACCGAAACAACACATACCTATACTTGTATTGTTTGCGGAACGGAAGTTACCGAAGAACACGAGTACATTGAGGGTGCTTGCGTATGCGGTAAGTCTGAGATTGCAGTATCCGTAGCCGTTGATTTTTATATTGGCGGCGTTGAGCTTTTAAGTGAGGACACGGCAGTTTCAGAAGGAGTTTTGGCGTATTATCAAAATGGCGGTACAGTTAAGACCACCGAGCCGACAAATTGGAATGCCAAATTGGAATATAGCGTGGCAAACGGTTTTACGCTTACCTTGAATAACCTCTCGGCAAGCAGTGGCTCCGGTGACTCGTCGATACCTACAAGAAGCGGGATATATGTGGAGTCAGCCGAACCTTTAACAATTATTGTCGAAGGCACAAACGAATTAAATGTCGATGTATTTGGGGACGGAATCCATTCGACCTCCAAATCTTTAACGATTTCGGGATCGGGTTCACTCCAAATAAGCGACAATCCTAATTATGGCATAAATGTTTATAATAGTGACGGATCAAACATTTCGATAACGAGCAGTGAAATTAGTTTTTCCGGCTGGGGTGGTTCTTGTATTGGTGGCACACCTATTTCAGTTTACGATAACGCCACGGTGCTTGTTGGAGATAGTGCCGAAACGGCAACGACTTGGGACGGAACAACACATTGGTCGAATTATAAATTTGTAACCATTTTAAAAGCAGAGATAGAAGAAAGCAACGTGACCGATATGAAGAATACGCTTTATAACGGTAATACATATACTCTTCAAAATAACCTTACATTAAGTGAGAATGCGAGTGTAGCAGCCACAGGCAAAACGCCTGTTCTTAATTTGAATGAAAAAACCATTTTTACAAACAATTATTCGTTTAAGTGTCTTAGTGGGGATTTTACCATTAACGGAAATGGTTCTTTTTTCGGAAACTATGCAAAAGGTGGCATCCTTGACGTACAGGGTACTAACGCTGCACTCCGTCTTGTTGGTGATGTTACACTCACAAACACCGCTGAGGACGGATATCATATTACTTGGCACAGCAGTGTGCTTGATCTTTCAGGCTATACCGGCAATGCACTAATGATTAAAAACATTAGTTCGTTTGCACAAGAAACATTCACCATTATTCTTCCTGACGGTTGGAAGTTGTATCACGGTGACGGAACGGCTTTTGCCGAAGGCGAGACGATTGCGGCAAATGAAATCGTTACGGCCGACCTTGACGTGGAGGCAAAATGGGGAACCTCTGTTGACGATCTTACGAATGGTGGCTCGCTTGCCGAAGCTCTTGCTTCAAATGCTGTCTATATTCAGTTGCGACAGAATGTGACATTGACGGATAGAATTGAAGTTGCTGAAGGAGTAACTTTAACCTTTGATTTCAATGGATACACAGTAACTGCAGTTTCGAATAAAGACGGATTTTACAACAACGGAACGCTAACTTTGTTGAATGGCGAGATTTCCGATTCCAACAGCATGAATTGCGCAGTTTTGAATAAAGGTACGTTGACTATGACCGACGTCGTTATAAACGGCGGTAATCCTCTTAAACAAACGCAAGGAACTGCAACTCTCACACGTTGTGCGCTTACGCAGACCGAAGATAGCTTTTATTATAATGCTATATATGCAGAAGGTGGTACGATTTCAGCGACTGATTCTTCTTTCAGTGCGGATAGATACGCTATATGGGTGTGCAACACAGATCTCACCTTAAAAGGTACGGTTTCTTTAACCTATGGAACTACTACTCAAAATTGTGGTATTCTCCTCTACTATGGTGACCTCGACTTATCGTTGGTTACAAGCGGCTTAAATGGTGTTGATGTAACTGTGGGCGGAAGTACAGCTGAACCAACTACGGTGATGTTACCTGACGGATATGAAGCGAAAGATGAATATTCGGGCGATACGGTTGACTTGAGTGGCAGTATAACATCAAGTATGATAGTTGAACTTGTATCTGCATCTTAAGGCAAATGTTGAGTGTTCTTTATAAAAACAATGAAGGTGTTTAACTTGCTCGTAATTTAATAATCGAAAGAGCCTGCGATTTAATGTACTGACCCTTTGAACAACAAAGAATGGCGGTGGGCTACATAACGTAGTCTGCCGCCTATTTTTATACCTGTTATAAGAAAAAAAACTAAAATTAAATACTTCAAATCTAAAAATAAAAGTTATGCGTGTGTTTGAATATATACAAGCCAATATTTATACGTCATTATTCTTACTCCTTATTAAGTGAATTAAAAAGATACACGAGCATACGCTTATGTAGAATTTGGATACACTTTTCAGTAAATATTTATATCAAAGGCGATGGATTACCAAATCTCGTTAAGGGATTTTCGAAAATAATGATTTACGAAAGATTTAAGCGTGGCAAGTTGCCACGCTTTTTCTTATATAAGTAAACGGTGGACGTTTCCATCCACCGTTTATAGGTTTTATTTAGTTTGATTTATTTCTTCTTGAAGATTGCAACAAGGTCAGCAAAACTCTTTTTCTTGATAACAAACCAAACGAGAGCAAAGCCGCCAAGTCCGAGAACAACTACCGAACCTACAACGATACCTGCAATAGCACCGCCCGAAAGTCCGTCTTTCGGTGTATCGGGAGTTTCAGCAGCACCACCGCCGTTACCCATTTGATAATCACAAGTATCACACTTACCGTTATTATCGCTATCAGCGTGAGTGCCTACGTTAGTCTTATCGCCACAAGAACATTCGTTCCAATGGTTATTCGCATCGCTTTCCCAAGTAGTTCCGTAGTCGTGGTTGTGCGGAATATCTTCCCAAAT
>JAFVRQ010000009.1 GCA_017504245.1 Clostridia bacterium
AAAAATCCAATTTGCTACTATCCAACGAAGCCATTTCGTTATCAAACGGCTATAGCTTAACAAAGTAAATTTTAGAAAAACACTATGAAATAGTGGTTTTCGTAGTTTGGAAAGTCTAATCCTGACCGTTGTACTTGTACATAAGGGCAGGATTGGAGTTTCAAAACCGATAATTCGTTTGCGAATTATCGAAAATTTACGCCGATTTAGTTTCTTCTACGCGCAAGATTCTTCGCTTCACTGCGTTTCGCTCAAGAATGACGCCTGCGGCGTCGCGCAAATTTAAAATCCGAACACACCAAGCGATTAAAGTTTTTTGGTTACTTTTTTTCAAAAAAGTGACCGCCCGCCGCGTAGGCGATCTTGCTTTAACTAACTTTTCAACATCCCGCTAAATCCCAATTTATTGTTCATATATAATAAAAAAGCCACCCGGGTGGGTGGTTATATGTTTGGTTTATGCTTTTACAAGGTTTAGGACCTTGATTTTTTGTTTTCTGGCGATGTTCACGGTTTGGTAGGTGCCGCCTGTGAGCACCTCGAGGAGTGCGACGCAGACGTCAGCGCCCTGCACAAGCTCGCGGTTCCTTGCAAAAAGGACGCCGTGGTAATAATTCTCGCTCGTATAATGCACGGAATCGGCATTTTGAAGCACGAAATCATAGAGCTGCTTTTCCGTTGCCGAATAACCGACTGCCTGCTTTTTATAGGGCAGGATCAAATGCAGCTTAATATGCGGATATTTTTGCTTGAGTTTGATTACGTGAACGGCGGCTATTGTGTCGAAGCCCTTGGCTCCGCCCGTTCTGAAGTCGGTTACTCCTTCGTTTTCGATAAGGTCGATTATCGTTCTGTCAAGACGCTCCGTAAGAACGGAGGGCTTTGTTTTTTTGATTTCTCTATGCCCTGTGAAGCAACAAATTTTAGACATTTAATCACCGCCTTTTCATACATATATAATAACACAAAAACAACGAAAAGTCAACAAAGTATTTTATTTTTGATAAATAATAGAATAATGAAAGAACACAAAAAATGTTTTTTCGACAAAAATGTGTGGAAAACTTGATTGTTTTGCGACATCATCTGTGGAAAACTCTGTGGAAACTGTGGAAAACAACGCAAAATCGCGATTTTTTAGAAATGAGAAACGAATGTTCCTGTGGAAAACTTTTTTGCAAAATATTTTTGTTTGATTTTTCTATTTTTAAAAATTACGTTGAAAATCGTAGTAAATCACAAGATTACATTAAAAGTTATGTATCGCCGATAAGTCCCTCGTTTTCGCGAACGCGTTCAAAAAGTGTACGCGCGCGCTCAAGCCGACGGTAGACCGTTCTATCGTCGCAATGCTCCCTCGTTGCAAGCCGCAAAATGCTCGCTCCTCGCTCTTGCTTTGTTGAACGATATGACACTCCCTCAAAATACACCTCATAAACCGCCCTTAATACTTCCTCCTCGCCGTTCAGCCTCAGCAATCGCAGGGTATCGTAAACTGCGAGCATATCGAGGCGCGATCTTCGGGCTACGCAGAGCATATCAATCTTTTTATATGCTTGGATCGGGTTCAGCTTTTCGCTTGCGAGTCCCAAGCGCGAAAATTTGCTAAATATTCTGATTATTTCGTTTCTTGTGTATTTTTCGTCCATTTTTTCTCCTTTTGGGTGTCTTTTTCTTTATTATAGAACAAATGTTCGTGTTTGTCAAGCAAAAAAACAAAAAATATACAAAAAATATTGCAAAATTTATTATTATGGTTTATAATGGATTCAGGAAAACATATGAGGGGGGGCTTTGATGAGATATCCGAGAAAAATTGACGAATACAGGCGACCTGCGATAATTGTGGGTGCTATTTTGCTTTTTGTTGCTTTGGTTTTGTTGATTATCGGCGCGGTGAAATTTATTGACAGAAAAAAAGCGGACAATCGCGATGACATAAGCGCGCCCATCGTTACAGACGGTGTTGTAACCGATTGGGGAAATGCAATTGACATTGTGATTAAAAGCCGATATATTGGCGGAAAGGTCAAGACCACGAAAATTGATATTTCGAGAATGAGCTACACTGCAAGGCAGCCCAATCCTTATACAGAAACCGTAAAGCTCCCTGCAAGCATTGAAGAGATTGCAGAGGATTCCTTCGACTTCTTTTTATCGCTTAAAAGCATTAAAGTTAGTATTTTTAACAAGTATTTTAAGAGCGTTGACGGAGTTCTTTATTCAAAGGACGGAAAGACACTTATTCGATACCCTTCGGGCAAAGAGGGGGAGAGCTTCACAATTCCCGACGGAGTTGAAACGATTGCCTATAATGCTTTTTACAGAAGCTCAAATTTGAAGTTTGTGGAGCTTCCGAGCAGTGTTACTGCAATTGGGGAGGGCGCTTTCAGAGAGTGCTCATCCCTTGACAACGTGGTGATTCCCGATTCGGTTATTTCAATTGGTGATAATGCTTTTTCAAAATGCGATGGGCTTAAAAATATTACTCTCAGCAAAAATCTTGAAAGCATTGGAGCGCAGGCGTTTTCGGATTGTATTGCTTTAAAATCAATCGTTTTGCCGGATTCTTTAAAGAATTTTGGCAAGGAGTTGTTTTTGGGCTGTTGGGAGCTTTGTGACGTTACTTTGCCGAGCGGAATTGAGAAGATTCCTGAGGGAATGCTTTCTTGCTGCAATTCATTGACCTCTTTTGTTGTGCCCGACACGGTAAAGAGAATTGGAATTGCTGCGTTTGACGGTGCGGGGCTTATAAAAATCGTGCTTCCCGAGGGGCTTGAGGTGATTTCTTGGCGCGCCTTTGAGGAATGCAAGCAGCTTAGAGAAATTATTATACCAAAATCCGTTAATTTGATTGACGGCGAGGCATTTCAAGAATGCTCTTTGCTTGAGGCTGTGACCTTTCTTGGCGGTGACGCTCGTTTGGGTGCCGGCGCTTTTGACGGGTGCGAGAAATTGAAAAGGGTTTATGCGCCGAGCGTGGAGGATTGGCTTTCTTTGTCGTTTGAAAATATGGGGTCAAATCCCTTGGAATTTGGTGGAAAGCTATATTTGAACGGTGAATTTGCGACGAATATTGAAATTCCCGAGGGTGTGACGGTTATTGGCTCTTATCAGTTTTCTGGGTATTCATATCTTGAGAGTGTGAAGCTTCCCGAGGGGCTTGAAGTAATATCGAATTCTGCGTTTGAAAATTGCAAGAAAATAAAGGAAATTAATCTGCCTTCGACCTTGAAGGTGATTGACAATGCCGCATTTAACAAATGCTCTTTGCTTAAAAATTTGTATATTCCGTCATTGGAGTTTTATCTCGATTTGGACGGATACGGCAGCGTTATGTCAAACGTGGAGAATTTGTATATCGACGGCGAGCGCGTGTCGGAGGTTATTTTCCCCGATGGCGTTGAAAGAATCCCCGATTTCGCGTTTTGTAATTGGGGCTTTCTTGAAGGTATTTACATTCCGTCAACGGTGAATAATATTGGTTATTACGGCTTGGCGGGCTGCGACTCGCTTGGTGAAATTCGCTTTGGCGGCACTGTTGCCGAGTGGGAGGAGATCGTTAGGTGGTCTCATTATTGGAAGCAATCCTCGGATAAGTACACCGTCATTTGTGTGGACGGAGAAATAGAATACTAACAAAAATACACCACCCGTGATCGGGCTATTTCAAATCTGAAGGGGTTTTAGAAAAAATCGCTATTTAATGCCTTCCAAATTTGATGGGGTTAATTATGAGATTTTCGAACTCGATACAGTTGAATGGCTTTCAAATCTGGTGGGGGTGGAATTAGTGTAATATACTAATACGCTCGAGAAAACAAATAAACTAAAAAGACACCTCATATCGAATATTCGATATGAGGTGTCTTACTTATGAATACTGTTTTTCTGTTTTATATAAAATTAATGGGATTATTCTTGCAGTAAGCATAAAGGTTTAATCCGTTAATAGTTTTGGACTCCAAATAATTTGGTGTGTCCGCATTGATGAATCTGCTGGTCTTAGGATCATAATATCTCGTCATAAGGTAATACATCTTGAGATCCTTGTCCCAATAGTAGCCCCTATATCGCATCGGATTGCGCGCGCCAATGCCGTTAGTGTCGTATGTTACAGTACAGTTGCCCCAAGCATCATAAACGTATTCCGCAAGCTTAGTAGCACCTTGATAGATAGCTGTAATATCTCCGAACAAATTCTTTCTATAGATGAATCTTTCGCCATTCTCTTCGTAGCCAACAATACCGTCGGAAGAATAGAGATAACGTCTTGTATAAGCGCCTTCCGTTTCCGTACGAAGTCTACCGTTGCTATCGTAAATATAGCTCGAATCAACAATATCAATATGATTTACTCTTAACTTGGATTTTCTAATGCCGTTTGCATCGTATGTCATACGTGAAGTAGTCGAATCCTTTGTGAAACGAGTCAGAAGTCTGCCTCTGCTCCAAGCAAGCGTCGCGCCAAGATAGCTTGTGGGGTTGCCGCAAGTATCATAAACGATGCTCTGACCGTCAAAGTTAGTTAACTGGTCCTTCCAAGCGTTTGTGTATGTATAAGCATACGTTTTCGTCGGCTCACCTTCAATCACACCCTCAGTGTAAGCGTATTCATTTTTGGACACAATATTTCCACCTACATTATACACGAACGTATAAGTTTTGTCAAGGAATAATTAAGGCAGGTCTACAATTTGTATATTTTTTGTGTCTATTATAGTTAAATACAATAGAAAGTTCTAAACTACGCTTAATATCACTCAAAGAAAGCAACGGAAGTTCGTGAATATAGTTGGCATAGGGCAAATCGAGCTTTATCTGCCCCACATCGTATTTTTTAACATAATTATTTGACATTTTTATTCCTCCTTTAAATTATATATTTTTATGTTTTTCTTGTGTTTGCACGACGATTGGGTTAAGAGTATATTATCCGTGCCAATAATTGCTCTTTTCTTAAACAATCAATTTAACCGCCCCCTTTGTGTAAAGTTATTATAACTCATAAAAACCTGCCACAATCTACCACAACCTGCCACAACCTGCCAAACTCTGCCAACTCTTGCCACTTTTGAAAAATTATGCAAAAAATATTTTCAAAAAACCTATTGACAAAAGGGAAAGTATGTGGTAAAATACATCAGTAATGAAGCAGAACACCCCGTTCTCACCCTGCCACATAGGTGCGCTTGTGTTGATATTTTTGATATATAGGCCATAATGGGCTTTGTGTGTCGTACGGGAAAATTCTGCGTACGACTTTTATTTTTTTGGAGGTGTTACCATAGCTAACGCAAAAGAAATGCTGATTAACGAGCAGATCGACGCAAAGGAGATCAGAGTTATCGGCGCAGACGGAGAACAGCTTGGAATTATGAGCACGGAGCAGGCGCTCAGAATGGCATACAACGACGGTCTTGACCTCGTTATGATGACGGGAAATGCAACTCCCCCCGTTTGCAAGATTATGAATTACGGAAAGTTCCGTTTTGAACGTGAGAAGAAGGAAAAGGAAGCTAAAAAGAAGCAACAGGTTGTTGAGCTTAAAGAAATTCAGCTTTCCTGCAGAATCGAAGCTCACGATTTTGAAACAAAATTAAAGCACGCTCACAAATTCTTGTCGAGCGGAAACAAGGTTCGCGTGGTTCTTCGCTTTAAGGGAAGAGAAATGTCACACCAGGATCTTGGCGCAGAAATTATGGAGAAATTCCGCGTTGCTTGTGAGGAGCTTGGAACTGTTGATAAAAAGCCCACGCTCGACGGCAGAATTCTCAGTATGGTAATTTCGCCAATCAAAAAGTAAAGCAGTACACAATAGGTCCTTGACCTCAAAAATAAAAATTATGTTTCGGGAGACCGAAATAAATATCAAAGGAGATAAAACAATGGGAAAAATCAAAACACATAAGGCTTCATCCAAGAGATTTTCTGTAACAGGTACAGGTAAGGTTAAGCTCAATCACTGCTTCCGCCGTCATAAGACAGGTAAGAAGACAGGAAAGGCACTTAGACAGGGTAGAGAAAATGCATACCTTAGCGACGCTATGGCCGCAAACTACAGAGCACTTATTCAGAAATAATCTAAAGAGAATTTATTAGGAGGATAGAAAAATGGCAAGAGTTAAAGGCGCGATGATGACGCGTAAGAGAAGAAATAAAGTACTTAAGGCAGCTAAGGGTTACTGGGGTGCAAAATCCAAGCACTTCAAGATGGCTAAGCAAGCCGTTATGAAGAGCGGTAACTACGCATTCGCAGGCAGAAAGCTTAAGAAGAGAGACTTCCGTTCTCTTTGGATCGCTCGTATCAATGCACAGGCAAAGGTAAACGGCATCAACTATTCACAGTTTATGCACGGTCTTAAAAAAGCTGGTATTGACCTTAACAGAAAGATGCTTGCAGAGCTTGCAGTTAACGATAAGGCAGCATTTGCAGCACTCGTTGAACAGGCAAAGGCAGCTCTTTAATCAGATTAAAAAACCCGGTCTGCCGGGTTTTTTGTCATATTTATAGGTGCGGTTGTTGGCTCGATTTTGAGCCTAACTGCACCCAAAAACGCCTTTATGAGCGTTGAAAAGCTATGGAAAAGGTCGAAAAATTCAATGGCTTTTCAATTTTTATAATTTATGAAAGGAGCATTTTTCGTTATGGAATGGCAGTATATTTCATCAAAAAGCAATTCGCTTATTGTTAGAATTTCAAAGCTCAAGGATAAAAAATACCGAAAAGCCGAGGGGCTCTTCCGCTTTGACGGAATTAAGCTCTTTTATGAGGCGGCAACCTCAGGCGCGCCTATTGAATACGTGCTTCTTTCTGAGAGCGCGCGTGAAAAATATCGCTATGAGGTGGAGAAAAAATGCGTCTGTGAGAAGCTATATATCCTTGCGGATGACGTTTTTTCAAGGCTCACCGAAGAGCAGGCTCCCGAGGGGATTGTTACGGTTTGCAAAAACCTTAACAATATCACCCTTGAAGCCGATACGGACGTGCTTGCAAAGTCACTTCTTGGGAAGCGCGTGCTTATGCTTGAAAGCGTTCGCGACGTTGGAAATATGGGCACGATAATCAGAAGCGCAAGGGCTTTTGGAATTGATGCGCTTGTTATTAGCTCCGATTGTGCGGATTTGTATAATCCCAAAACCGTAAGAGCGGCTATGGGGGCACTCTTTACGCAACGAATAGTTGCAGTTGAGTCGATTTCGTCTTTAGTGTTGGCAATGAGAGGAGAAGGTGCGCGGGTTTTTGCGGCGGCTCTTGAGCGTGGTGCCAAAAAGCTTGGAGAAATTGAGCTTAAAAAGGGAGATGCAATTCTTATCGGCAACGAGGGTCACGGACTATCCGCAGAGGCGATTTCCTCTTGCGACGAATGTGTTTACATTCCTATGGAGGATGGCAGCGAGTCTTTAAACGCATCGATTGCCGCATCCGTTTGTATGTGGGAGCTTTATAAGACGAGATAAAGGAATTAGTTTATGGAAATCAGTTTGTTTAAAAAATCCGAGCAGGTTTATTGGATCTGGCTTGCCTTAAAATTGAATAATCAGAATTCGGTATTTCAGCGATTGCTCGATCTTTTTAACAATTCGCCATACGAAATCTATCGCGCGGACGAAAAGGCTTTGAATCGCGCGGAATTCCTATCCGAATTTCAAAGAAAATCACTTCTTGATAAGAACATAGACGAAGCAATTTCTATTAATAATTATTGTAAGTGGAATAGGATCGGAGTGCTTAATTACTGTGACAGTATGTATCCCGATTCACTTAAGATAATGAAAAAACCGCCGATGATTCTTTATTATATTGGCAATTTACCCAATTTGAATAACAAGGTTTGCGTTTCGGTGGTTGGAACTCGAAAAATGACGGAATACGGAATGCGCTCCTGCTATAAATTGGCTTATGAGCTTGCATCCTCGGGCGCTGTAGTCATTAGCGGAATGGCGTTGGGTATTGACAGCATTGCGCACGTTGGCGCAATCGCGGCTCGCGGAACGACTGTTGCGGTGCTTGGTTGTGGAATTGATGTTATTTATCCCAAGCAACACAGAACGCTTCGTAAATATATTTGTCAATACGGCGCGGTGATAACCGCTTATCATCCTTCCGAGCCCGCATATAAAAATCACTTTCCCGAAAGAAACGCTATCATAAGTGCGCTAAGTGAGGGAACACTTGTAGTTGAAGCGCCCAAAAACAGCGGCGCGCTTATAACTGCGGATCGCGCGGCTGAGCAGTCGCGAACCGTTTATGCTCTCCCGGGAAGCATTGAGGAGCCGATGAGTGAGGGTCCGAACTTTCTGATAAAGAATGGCGCGGTTGCGATTACCGAGGCGCGTGATATTCTTGAGTATTATTTTGAAAATCATTCCAGACTCGTTGACCCCGTTAAGCTTCGTCAGGGTGAGCTCAGCTCCGATTTTGACAAGGATTTTCTTGACAAAATGGGGATTAATGCAGATTGTATAGGAAAGGGGCCAAAGGGTACGCCAAAGGCGTTGCTCGAAAAGCTCAATTATGAATTGAGCAATAATGAGGAGCAGAACAGTGATTATTATTCCGCTCCGGCTATTAAAAAAATTAAATGCGAGGAGAGTATTGCTCCCGAGAAGGAAGAAAGAATCGCAAAAGAGCCGACTCACGTTGATGAGAGCGTGCTTGGTACTCTTTCTGAAACTGAAAGAAAAATATTTAATGAGCTGCTTTGTGACAAGCCAACCTCGGTTGACGAGCTTGTCAAAGGCGGTTACCCCATCGGTACTGTGATGGCAACGCTTACCGTTCTTGAAATCAAAGGACTTATAAGCTCCTTGCCCGGTGGATTGTATATCAGAAAATAATCGTTAGTGAAAGGAATAAATATGGCAAATCTCGTTATCGTGGAGTCACCTACAAAGGTAGGGGCTATAAAGAAATATCTTGGTTCAAACTATAAGGTTGTTGCATCCAAAGGACATTTGCGTGACCTTCCCAAAAGCACGCTCGGTGTTGATATTGAAAATGGATTTGAGCCACATTATATAAATATCAGAGGTAAGGGAGACCTTATCAAGGAAATAAAAAAAGAGGCAAAGAATGCAAAAAAAGTATTCCTTGCAACCGACCCTGACCGTGAGGGTGAGGCGATTGCCTGGCATCTTGCAAACGTGCTTGGAATCCCGGTTGAAAAAACCTTGCGCGTAAGCTTTAATGAAATAACGCCAACGGTTGTAAAGGCATCTATAAAAGAGCCAAGAAATATTGATATGAATCTTGTTAATGCACAGCAGACAAGACGCCTTTTTGACAGAATAGTGGGCTATAAGATCAGTCCTCTCCTTTGGAAAACCGTTAAGAGCGGTCTTTCTGCAGGACGAGTTCAGTCCGTTGCAACGAGAATTCTTGTAGAAAGAGAAAATGAAATTGCGGCGTTCGTGCCCGTTGAATATTGGACAATTGAAGCAGAGCTTCAAAATGCAGAGGGCAAAAACTTTACGGTTCGCTTCTTCGGTGATGAAAACGGCAAGGTTAAGCTTTCAAGCGAGAACGATGCTAACGCGGTGCTTAACGCAATCAACAAGGGTAAGTTTACGGTAAAATCAGTTAAGAGAGCGGATAAGCAGAAGCTTCCCGCACCTCCATTTATAACTTCAACGCTTCAGCAGGAGGCATCCTATAAGCTCGGCTTCCAATCCGCTCGCACTATGCGTGTGGCTCAGGAGCTTTACGAGGGTATTAACGTTGGCTCGGAATACGGCGGTGTTCAGGGTCTTATCACCTATATGAGAACCGACTCTCTCCGCATTTCCGATGATGCGCAGAGCGCGGCAAGGGAATTCATCGTTGAAAAATACGGTGAGGAATATGCTCCCAAAACACCAAGAAAATATAAGGCAGGCAAGGGCGCGCAGGACGCTCACGAGGCGATCAGACCCTCAAAGGTTGAGCTTACCCCCTCGCTTATCAAGAAGGCACTCACTCCCGATCAGTATAAGCTCTATAAATTGATTTGGGAAAGATTTGTTGCTTCTCAAATGCAATCCGCAAAGCTCAATACGGTTACTGCCGACTTTGTTAATAACGGATATATTTTCCGCGCAAGCGGATATACGGTTGCTTTCCCCGGCTATATGACGGTTTATGAGGCAACAGAGGAGGTTAAGGCGCACTCCGATGAGGTGGCGATCGTTAAGGATATTCGAATTCCCGCTCTTTCGGACGGTGAGGTTCTCAATATGCTCTCGGTTGCTCCCGAGCAGCACTATACGGAAGCGCCCCCGAGATATACCGAAGCATCCCTTATCAAATTCCTTGAGGAAAAGGGAATTGGCAGACCGAGTACCTACACCCCTATCATTACGACTATTCTTGCGAGAAATTACGTTCACAGAGAGGGCAAGGCGCTCGTTCCCACACAGCTTGGTATTCTTACCACGAAGCTTATGGAGGAAAACTTTGCTGACGTGGTTGACTATAAATTTACTGCAAATATGGAAACAGACCTTGACAAGATTGAAGCGGGCGAGCTTGAATGCGTTGACGTTCTTGCGGATTTTTGGAAGGATTTCAAGGTTGATCTTGCGAAGGCAGAGGAAAAGATTGGCTCTGAGGATATAAAAATTCCCGTTGAGGAAACGGACATCATCTGCGATAAATGTGGTGCAACGATGGTAGTTAGAATGGGTAAATTCGGCAAATTTGCCGCTTGTCCCAACTTCCCCAAGTGCAGAAATACAAAGCCACTCACTCCCCCCGAGGAGCAAAGTGTTGAGGAGAATAAGGAATCAAAAAAGGAGATTATTGCAGATTTCAAATGTGAAAAATGCGGCTCTGATATGGTGCTTCGTTCGAGTAGATTCGGTTCATTCTATGCTTGCTCAAAATATCCCACCTGCAAGTTCATCAAGCCGATAACGAAGGAAATTGACGTTCCTTGTCCCAAGTGCGCGGGCAAGGTGCTTACGAAATACGGCAAGAAAAAGACCGTTTTCTATAGCTGCGAAAATTATCCAAAGTGCGATTTCTCAAGCTGGGATATGCCAACGGCAGAAAGCTGTCCCGATTGCGGAAAGATGCTTTTCAGAAAGAAGGGCAAGGATCTTCTTATCTGTGCCGACAAGGATTGCGGATACAAGAGAGCCGTTGAGCCCATTAAGGAAAGTGAAGAATAATGAGTGAAAATAAATTTGTAAACGTATACGGAGCAGGTCTTGCGGGATGCGAGGCGGCTTGGCAGATAGCAGAGCGCGGTGTGTGTGTGAAGCTTTATGAGATGAAGCCGCATAAGTTTACTCCCGCCCACCATTCCGAGAGATTTGCGGAGCTCGTTTGCTCCAATTCCTTGCGCTCCGACAGTGTTATCAATGCGGTTGGACTTCTTAAAGAGGAGATGCGCCGTCTTGGTTCGCTTATTATGGAGGCGGCAGAGAACACCAAAGTTCCCGCGGGTTCGGCTCTTGCGGTAGATAGAGAGCTTTTCTCCTCGTTTATTACGGAAAAGATTAAAAATCATCCGCTTATAGAGGTTATTGAGGGTGAGGTTTCATCGGTTAATCCTGACGAGATTACCGTTATCGCAACAGGTCCTCTTACAAGCGATAAAATGGCGGAATACATTGAAAATGAGCTTGGCTGCTCGGGGCTTCACTTCTTTGATGCCGCGGCTCCTATAGTTGATTTTGCGAGCATTAATATGGATATTGCCTTCTTTGCTTCGCGCTATGATAAGGGCGATGCGGACTATATCAACTGCCCTATGACAAAGGAGCAATACGATGCCTTTTACACCGAGCTTATCGGCGCAAAGGAAGCGGAAATTAAGGAATTTGACCGCGAGGAGCAGAAGAAAAAGCTCCAGGTTTTTGAGGGCTGTATGCCCGTTGAGGTAATGGCAAAGCGCGGATATGATACGCTTTGTTATGGACCTCTAAAGCCCGTTGGACTTATTGACCCGAGAACGCAGAGGGAGTCCTTTGCGGTTGTTCAGCTTCGTAAGGAGAACAAGGAGGGAACGATGTATAATATCGTCGGCTTCCAGACCCACCTTACGTTCCCCGAGCAGAGAAGGGTGTTCAGAATGATTCCCGGACTTGAAAACGCGGAGTTTTTGAGATACGGAATTATGCATAGAAATACCTATCTTAATTCCCCCGGACTTCTCAAAAACGATTATTCAATGATTAAAAATCCCAACATCTTCTTCGCAGGTCAGATGACGGGCGTTGAGGGTTACATAGAGAGCGCCGGAAGCGGTCTTGTGGCAGGAATTAATGCAGCCGCAAGAGCGAAGGGGGAAGCGGGCGTTGAATTCCCCGAAACAACGATGATCGGTTCTATGGCAAATTACGTTCAAAACGGCTCGATGGGTAAATTCGTGCCTATGAATGCGAATTTTGGCATTATAAAGCCCCTTGAATTCAGAGTTAAGGGCGGAAAGAATGCGAAGAATGAGGTTATCTCAAACCGCGCGCTTGAGACGATTGACAAGGTGATTGAAGAAATGAGAAAGGAGTGTTAAGCAATGCAGAACTTGAATCTTTTTGAGCTTGAAGCAAAGCTCGGATATAAATTTAAGAATATTCAGTACTTGGAAACTGCGCTTACGCATTCCTCGTATTCAAATGAATTGAAGCTGAAGGGCAAAATAGTTGAATGCAACGAGCGTCTTGAATTTCTTGGCGATAGCGTGCTTTCAATCATTGCCGCGAACTATCTTTTTAATAAGTATCCGCAATCTCCCGAGGGTGAATTAACACGTCGCCGCGCGGTGATAGTTTGCCGTGATGCGCTTTCATTATATGCAAAGAGCTTAAATCTCGGCGATTTCCTCTTCCTTGGAAACGGTGAGGAGAAGAACAACGCAAGAGAGCGCAAATCCTTGCTTGAAAATACGTTCGAAGCACTTATAGGGTCGATTTATCTTGATGGCGACCCCGATAGAATGGAAATAATCTTTAACCTCGTTCATCCCTTCTTTGAGGCGGAGCTTTTGGCTTGGGAGCAGGGAAAGGTGGTTAAGGATTATAAATCCGAGCTTCAGCAGATGATTCAGCAATCGGGTGTTGACACGCTTTCTTATGCTATTGTAGGCTCAAGCGGACCTGACCACGAAAAGACCTTTGAGGTTGAGGCGCGCCTCAATTCCAACATCGTTGGCAGGGGAGTGGGTAAGACCAAGCGCGAGGCAGAGCAGAACGCGGCTAAGGAGGCGTTGGCTCTTTTTGGCGAGATATAATTGAATTTTCTGAGAATTGGAATCGCGTACCTTACCCGATTCCCTTTCTTGCTTTTTATAGAAACCGATAAAGGAGGGAAAAGTGCCGTGCGACACGTAAATATACCGATTTTTATACCCCATATGGGTTGCCCGAATATGTGTGTGTTTTGTAATCAGCGTTCGATTTCGGGCAAGGTGAATTTTGATATTTCAAGGGTTGAAAACGAAATTGAGCAAGCTCTTTCGACTGCTAAAGATGATGATTTTATTGAAATTGCATTCTTTGGCGGATCGTTTACTGGCATTGACAGAAATTTGATGTGCGAGCTTCTTTCCCTTGCTCAAAAATTTATTGACGGGGGCAGGGCTTCGTCAATTCGACTTTCCACCCGACCCGATTATATTGACGGGGAAATTCTTGATATTCTGTCTAAGTTTTCTGTTGGTACTATTGAGCTTGGGCTTCAGAGTATGGACGACGGAGTTCTTCAAAAAACTAAGCGCGGACATACCTCAGAATGCGCTGAGCGGGCTTGCAAAATGATTAAGGAGCGCGGCTTTTCACTAATCGGACAGATGATGATCGGCTTGCCCGACTCCACAGTTCAAAAGGAGATTTACACTGCTCAAAGGATTTGTGAAATGGGTGCTGACGGGGCGCGGATTTATCCAACGGTTGTGTTTTATCAAACGGAGCTTTGCGATATGATGCAAAGCGGAGTTTACACGCCGCTTTCAAACGAAGAAGCTGTTGAGAGAACGAAGGAGGCACTTAAGATTTTCGTCGAAAATGATGTGCCCTGCATTCGAGTTGGGCTTCAATCGAGCGAAAACCTTTCGGACGAAGCATACGTTGCCGGGGGAGCAAATCACTCTGCAATTGGCGAGATGGCTATGAGCGCGCTTTATCTTGACAAGATTTGCGCAGAGCTTGACAAAATCGACAAGGAAAAAATGCCACAAAATATAGATATTTTGTGCGCTCGTGGTGAAATTTCAAAAATTGTGGGTCAAAAACGCAAAAATATTGAAAAAATTTGCCAAAAATATGCAATAAAGAGAGTAAAAGTTCTTGAAAAAAGCGAACTTTTGAGTTATAATATAATAATAGATTTTTAGTTTTATTATATATCCCGAAAAAAGGAGGATATTGCTTTGTATTTAAAGAGCCTTGAAATGCAGGGATTTAAATCATTCCCTGATAAAACCAAGCTGACGTTTGAGAACGGCGCAACGGTTATAGTTGGTCCTAACGGAAGCGGAAAATCTAATATTTCCGATGCGATGCGCTGGGTGCTTGGTGAGATTTCATCAAAGAGCTTGCGCGGTAGCAAGATGGAGGACGTAATTTTTGGCGGTGCGGACTCAAGAAAGCCGATGGGCTTTGCAGAGGTTTCCGTTACCTTTGATAATACCGATTCCGAAAACCGTCTTGATGCGCCCTATGATGAGGTCATCGTAACGAGAAGATATTACCGCTCGGGTGAAAGTGAATATTTTATAAACAAGAGGGCCGTGCGCCTTCGCGATATTTATGAGCTCTTTATGAACACGGGTATCGGACGTGAGGGCTATTCGATTATCGGTCAGGGGAAGATTGCGGAAATAATCTCACGCAAGAGTGAGGACAGAAGAAGCATTTTCGAGGATGCATCGGGTATTGCTAAATTCCGCCACAAAAAGACCGAGAGCGAAAGAAAGCTCGCGCAGACAGAGGACAATATGACCCGTATCAACGATATTTTCGTTGAGATAAGCGCGCAGGTCGGTCCTCTTGAAAAGGAAGCGGAAAAGGCGAAGAGAGCTATTGAGCTTCTTGAAACGAAGAAGAAGGTTGACGTTCAGCTTTGGTTCTTCGACACGGAAAAATACAGAAACGATATTGCAAGGGTTGAGGCACTTTATAAGCAATCCTCATTTGAGCTTGCAACGGCTGAAGAGGCGATTGCCAACTTTGAAGCGCAGAGAGATCATCTTATGGAGGTTTCTCAAAGCAATAGATATGAGTCTGAGCGATTGCTCAGTCAAATCCACGCGCAAACCGATGTTAATCATAAGCTTGAAAGCACGTACCGTGTGAATGAAAATGATGCTTTACATATTCAATCCTTGATTGACGCAACGGGTGAAACAAAGGCGCAGATTAATGCTTCTATCGAGGCAGAGAACAAGCAGATCGAAGAGCATCTTGCTAAAATTGAGCAGATTAAGGCAGAGGCAAAATTAAAATTCAAGGAGCACGATGATGCGGAGGACGAGATTGAACGTCTTGAAAAGGAAATCGCCGCTCTTGAAAAGGAAATTGCCATTGCCTTTGAGGATATGCGCTCGCTTGAGGCGGAGGAGATGCAGCTCAAGGTTCGTCTTTCCGTTGTTGAGAATGCAAAGAGCACCGATAACGATAAAAACGATACGCTCGTTGCAGAAATGCAGGAATACGCCCGCATCGACGAGGAGCTTACGAAGAGTCAAAAGCAGCTTCAGCGCTCGGTTGACGAATATAATGCGGACATTGAAAAGAGCGACGCAAAAATTTCGGAGCTTGACTCTAATTTGCAAAGAATTCTTCAGCAGAAGGAAAGCATTGACGAGGAGCTTACTCAAAAGAAGCTTGCGTTACAGTCCACAAGGCAGAGAATTGATACCTACAAGGCTATGGACGATCAGTTTGAGGGGTACAATAACAGCGTGCGCTTCGTTATGAAGTCATATAGCGAGGGCAAGCTTGTGGGTCCCGACGGAACGAGTGTTGGTAAGATACACGGTCCTATCTCGAAGTTGATTTCAGTTGACGAAAAATACGTTATTGCGGTTGAAACCTCGCTTGGCGCGTCAATTCAGAACATCGTTGTTGAGAATGAAAACGTGGCAAAGGCGGCTATGCTTTCTCTGAAGAAAAACGAACAGGGCAGAGCTACATTTATGCCCATTACGGCTATAAAAGCGCCCACTATCTCGCAGGAGATGAAGGATGCATCGGGCTTTAGGGGCTTTATCGCGTTTGCGGATGACCTTGTTAGCACCAAGAGTGAATATATGAACATCGTTTCGTATATGCTTGGCAGAATTGCGGTGTTTGACAATATCGACAATGCAACCGAAATGGCAAAGGCACTTAAATACCGCGTTCGCGCAATCACTCTTGACGGTCAGCAGATTAACGTTGGCGGCTCATTCACGGGTGGTTCGGTTAAGCACGGACAGAGCATTTTGTCACGCGCGGGCGAGATCAAAAGGCTTGAGGACGAGTGTAAGAAGCTTGGGGAGAGTGTTAACAAGCTTGCAGAGGTTCAAAAGGAGCTTGCGGCAGATATTGAAAAAATTGACCGCGAGATTAAGGCACTTGAGGACAGAAAGAAGATTATCGCGCTTATGTCGGGCGGAGAAAACACGAAGCTTCAGCAGATAAACGCGAAGATTGATGCAAACAAGACCCTTATGGATAAGCTCCGCGAGGATTACGATAACATCGTTAAGATGCGTGAGCGATATGAGGAGGATTTTGCAACACTTACTGAGCAGATTGCGGCGTACGATGAAAAGATTTCCGCGATTGCCGAGATCAGAAGCGACAAGGACGTTAAGAAGAATGAGCTTATCGACAAGAAGGACGAGCTTTCTGCTAATTTGACGTCGATTTTCATTCGCATTAACGAGCTTCAAAAGGATATTGAAACCGAAAACCTCCTTATCGAAAAGAGCAAGGAGCATATTGAAGCGTTGAAATCCGACATCTTGGGTCAGGATGAAAGGGTTAAGGAATACCGCGAGAATCTTGCTTCTCTTGAAAACGCAAGAAGGGAAAACCGCGAAAGATTTGCAGAGGGCGAAAAGGTACTTGCAGAGCTTAATGCGGAGCGCGCCCGTCTTGAAGAAAACGGCACGGAATATGAGAGAAGAATTAATGCAATCAATGCGAAAATCAAGGAAAAAACCTCATATAAGGACGACATTTTCAGAGAGAATTCCGTTAACGAGCACAAGCTTGAAAATCTTAAAAACGAATACGATAAGCTTTCAAGTAAGCTTTGGGACGATCACGAATTAACTCGCAATCAAGCGATGGAGCTTGGATACGAGCAGATTACTGCAGAGGAGCGCCCCGCACTTGCAAAGCTTCAAACCGAGTGCAAGAATAAGCTTCGTGCGATAGGTCACGTTGACCTTGACGCCGTGAATAAATACAAAGAGGTTAAGGAACGCTACGATTATATGGATAAGCAAATCCGCGACCTTAACGCATCAAAGGTTGAGCTTGAGAAGATCATTTCCCAGCTTGACAATGAGATGAAGACCTCGTTTATCGAATCGTTTAACAAAATTAATGAAAACTTCAACAGAGTGTTCGTTGAGCTTTTCGGCGGTGGATATGCTGAGCTTCAGCTTACCGATCCCGAGGACGTTCTTAACTGCGGCATTGAAATCAAAGCCGCACCTCCCGGAAAGATTATCAAAAATCTTATGCAGCTTTCGGGTGGTGAGCAGGCATTCATTGCTATTGCGCTCTTCTTTGCGGTGCTTCAGGTTAACCCCTCGCCATTCTGTATTCTTGACGAGATTGAGGCGGCACTTGACGAGGCGAACGTTTCAAGATTTTCAGAGTATATTAAAAAATATACGGGCGGAACGCAGTTCATTCTTATCACGCACAGACGCGGTACTATGGAGAGCGCAAACCGTCTTTACGGCGTAACTATGCCCGAGCACGGTATTTCAAAGATACTTTCTTTGAACGTTGCAGATATAGCTAAGAAGAAGGAAGGAGATTGGAATGGCATTTTTGGATAAATTAAAGGCAGGACTTCAAAAGACCAAGAAGGCGCTTTTTGCACCAATCGACCAGATGCTCAAATCATTTACAAAGGTCGATGAGGAGCTTCTTGAGGAGCTTGAGGAAATGCTCATCTGTGCAGACGTTGGCGCAGGTGCAACTGACGAAATAATTGAAAAGCTCCGCGATGATATCAAGGAGGAAAAAATAAAGGATGCTGACGAGGTTCGCGCGTTCCTTAAAAATACACTTAAAGAGATGATAGGTGAGGGAGGACCTCTCGTGCTTGACACAAAGCCCTCCGTTATCCTCGTTATAGGTGTTAACGGTGCGGGAAAAACCACCTCTATAGGTAAGATTTCAAATAAGCTCCGTCAGGACGGCAAAAAGGTCGTTGTTGCGGCGGCGGATACCTTCCGCGCGGCAGCTATTGATCAGCTTGCGGTTTGGTGTGAGAGAAGCGGAGTCGATCTCGTTAAGCAAAGCGAGGGAAGTGACCCTGCGGCAGTAGTTTACGATGCGATAAGCTATGCTAAAAACAAGGGCGCGGACGTTCTTATTGTCGATACTGCGGGACGTCTTCACAACAAGAAGAATCTTATGAACGAGCTTGAAAAAATAAACCGCGTTATTTCAAGAGAATTGCCGGGCGCATCTCGCGAAAACCTTTTGGTGCTTGATGCTACAACGGGACAGAACGCGGTGCTTCAGGCAAAGGAATTTAAGAATGCGGCTGATATCACGGGTCTTGTTCTTAACAAGCTTGACGGAACCGCAAAGGGCGGCATCGTGCTTTCAATCAAGCGTGAGCTTGGAATTCCCGTTAAGTTTATTGGTGTGGGCGAGAAGATCGACGATATGCAGCCCTTTAACGCAGAGGAGTTTATTTCCGCACTTTTTGAATAATTGGAGAAGTTATGAAGATAGTTTTTGCATCGGGTAACAAGCATAAAATAGAAGAATTCGGCGCGATTTTGAAGAAATACATTCCACAAATCGAGGTTGTTTCTATGAAGGATGCCGGCATTTCCGATGATATTGTTGAGGATGGCGCAACCTTTGAAGCAAATGCGATGATAAAGGCGAGAGCCGTGGCAAAATACGGATATATCGGTGTTGCGGACGATTCGGGTCTTACGGTTGATGCGCTTGGCGGCGCGCCGGGGATTTACTCGGCAAGATATGCGGGTGAGCACGGAAACGATAAGAAAAACAATCAAAAATTGCTTCTTGATATGAGGAGAATTGAAAATCGCGCGGGTGCTTTCGTTTGCACCATTGCGTGCGCATTCCCCGAAAATAGCCAATACAGTGATTTTTGCGTTCGCGGTGAATGTGAGGGAGTTATTCTTCACGCGGAAAAGGGTGAGGGTGGCTTTGGTTACGATCCCTTGTTCTTCGTTGAAAAATGCGGAAAGACCTATGCGGAGCTTTCTTCTGACGAAAAAAATGAAATTAGTCATAGAGCTGTGGCAACTAAGCTTTTTGCAGAAAAATTTGTAAATGAGATTTCAGATAAGGAGTAAAAATGGGAAGATACTATACCTCATCGCTCTTTATCTTCAGTATTTTGGGCGGAGTGGTGACCTTTTTGCTCGTATCGGGTATGGCGGACGTGCCGACCTCGGTATTGTTTGCTTCGTTAACCACACTTGGAATCTCTCTTGTAATTCCTATGATGTTTGCGGCGTCCGATAAAAAATTCAAACCGCTGAGAAAAGAGATTACCGAGCCCATAGTTATCGACGAGAGAGTTAATTATCTCGTTGGTAAGGAGATTAAGCAGGGCTTTATGCTCACCACCAAAAACAGTATTTTTGTGCTTTCGACGGATGATGAGAAGCCCGTTAAATTTGAGATAAAGAAAAGCGATATTAAGAAAATTTCCGTAACCGACGACATTTATCTTAATATATTTCTTGATTATGATAAGTGTATTCGCGTCTTTGCTATGAATTGTGAGGAGCTTTCAAAAAAGCTTAAAGCAGAGGGATTTGGAAAATAAGATTTGGAGAAAAAATATGTTGAATTCAAAACAAAGGGCTGTGCTTCGCTCTATGGCGGCGCAAATTCAGCCCATTATGCAGATCGGTAAGGGCGGTATTACCGAAAACCTTGTTAAAACCGTTTCTGATGCTCTTGAAGCGAGAGAGCTTATTAAGCTTACCGTACTTGAAAACTGCGACTGGGGTATTCGCGACGTTGCAGAGGAGCTTGCAGAGGCGACCGACGCAGAGGTCGTTGCGGTGATAGGCAGAAAAGTGGTGCTTTACCGCGAGAGCGAAAATAAAAAGAGAATTGAGATTTGATTATGAACGAAGAAATTACCCGAATTGGTATTTATTGCGGAACGTTCGCGCCCATTCATAACGGTCACGTTAATGCCGCGAAGGCATTTATGGATCAAATGCAGCTTCACTATCTTTTCGTGATACCAACTGCGCTTTCCCCTTGGAAAATTCGTGACGAGGGTGATGATGCCGTTCACAGAATGAAGATGTGCGAGCTTGCTTTTGAGGGTGAGATTGGCGTGATAGTGAGCGATATGGAAATTGAAAAGGGCGGAACTGCCCACACGGTTGACACCTTGCGCGCGCTTTCAAGAGAGGACCGCAGATTATTCCTCTTGCTTGGCACGGATATGGCACTGAAGCTTGAAGGCTGGAACGAGCCCGAGGAAATTTTTAAGCTTTGCTATCCTACCTACGTTCGCCGTGAGAGTGACAAGCTTCTTGAAAAACAGATTATTGAAAAAAATAATATTTATTTAAAAAAATACGGTAAAATCTGCCGAAGAATTATAACGAACGAGATCGAGCTTTCTTCCTCTGAAATTCGCCAGAGAGTAAGAGAGGGAAAGGATATTTCACATCTCGTTCCCCAAAAGGTTGCTGAATATATCAAAGAAAATAACCTTTATTTGTAATTTTTATTTTTCTTGACAAAATTTAGCCGATAGTTTTCGGTGCATATAGAGTGAGGCAATTATGAATAATAAATTTAGTGAAGAAATGCTTTTTTCCTTGCGAGAAAGCGTAAAAAATGAAATGGGAGAAAAAAGATATTTTCACACTCTTGAGGTGGAAAAAATGGCGGCGCGACTTGGGGAGATCTATGCTCCGAGTGAGATTTCTATGCTTCGTGCGGCTGCGCTTTTGCACGATATAACGAAGGAGCGCACAACGGAGGAGCATATCGCGATTTGCGAAAATGCGGGCGAGGTGGTTTCGCTTGGTGACAGAAGAGCACCCAAAATGTTCCATTCGAGAACTGCGGCACTCGTTATTCCTGCGAAGTATCCCGAGTTTGCTACACCGGAAATTATAACTGCTGTTCGCTATCATACTACAGGCAGGGCGAATATGGCACTTGCCGAAAAGATTATTTATCTTGCGGACTATATTGATATGTCAAGAAAATACGGTGATTGCGTTGCGCTTCGCGATTTCTTTTTCGATTTCGATTTTGAAAATGCGGACGAGAAGGGAAAAATCCGTCATCTCAACGATACCCTCATTATGTCCTATAACCTCACAATAAAAGGGCTTTTAGAGGAAAATAAGCACATAGCGGAAACTACCTTTGAAGCGAGAAATTATTTGATTTTGGAAGAATAATTTTTCGAATTGGACTTCTTTACATAAAAAACAAAAGAGAGGTCCAATATGAAAAATGTATTTAAAATTGATTTAAAGGTTGTTTTATTTATACTAACGGTTATGGTTTGCCTTGCGGTCGTTTTGTTTGCGCAGGGGAACGCTCGGTCAAACGGTGACGTGACCGATACTGCCATTCGCACAAGCGAAGCGGAGGTTTGCAACTTTTTATTACTTGGCACGGATAAGGCGGCAGGGCTTTCCGATGTGATTATGCTCGTTTCAGTTAATTTGAGTAACGGCTCGATCAATTTTATGCAAATTCCGCGCGACACCTATTTTGAGTGTGGCTCTACCTATAAAAAGCTTAACGGAGCACCCCAAACCCTCGGCAGCGTAAAAGCATTTGCAGAATCGCTCGGCGATGCAATGGGAATAAAAATAAACTATTATCTCTCGCTTGGGCTTGAAGCCGTTCAAAAAATGGTTGATTTTGTTTCCGGCATTGAGGTCGACGTTCCCTTTGATATGGACTATGAGGATAAATCTCAAAATCTTTCTATCCACCTAAAAGCAGGCAAACAAACTCTTGACGGCAAGAGCGCGGTGGAGTTTCTAAGATACCGCGCGGGCTATATCACGGGTGATCTTGGCAGAATTAACGCTCAAAAGCTCTTTATGAATGCCTTCGTGAAAAGAATCGGTGAGATGGGAAATCCACTTGCTTTATTCAATCTTTGCAGGTTGGTTTTGAGCAATTCCGAAACTAATATCAAGGAATCGGATATTTTTTCACTCTGCTTGAAATATGCAAGGGTTAAGGGCGGTTCCGTTTCCTATATGACTGCCCCGGGTGAAGCGTTGCAGGATGCGAACAGCGGTGCCTGGTATTATATTTTGTCGCATTCCTCTATGGCAGAGCTTGTTTGCGATAGATTTGGCGCGCGAGAGGACAAAAAAGATTTTGATAAAGCAAAAAGATTTGTTGACATAAACGAGAAATCGTTTTATGATATATATAATAAATTCTGCGAGGTGAAAATTTACTCCGCGGATGACGTTGAAAACAATGAAGTCAATATAAATTAGGAGAAACAGTATGGAAGAAATGACAAATTTGAACGAAGAGATAGTATCTCTTGAAAATGCATCTCCCCTTGAGGTAGCGAAGGCAATCGAAACCTTTCTTGACAACAAAAAGGGAAGAGATATTAAGGTTCTTCACGTTGAGGACGTTACGAGCATCGCGGATTATTTCGTGGTTTGCACCGCAACGAGCAACACTCATGTTAAAGCACTTTCGGGCGAGGTTGAATATCAGCTTGAAAGACGTGGTGTGAATGCTTATCACATTGAGGGCAGGGACAACAACTCTTGGGTGGTTCTTGACTATTGCAACGTGCTTGTTCACATCTTTAACAGAGAAGCAAGAGATTTTTATAATCTTGACAAATTATACGAAAATACCACAGCAGTAGAGGAATAAAAAATGAAATACGAGCATTTATTAATTGAAAAGAAATGGCAGGAATATTGGCAGAAGAATCAAACGTTTAAAACTGACGTTTGGGATTTTTCAAAGCCAAAATATTACGTTCTTGATATGTTTCCGTATCCTTCCGGAGTAGGACTTCACGCAGGTCACCCCGAGGGCTATACGGCAACTGATATTGTGTCAAGAATGAAGAGAATGCAGGGCTATAACGTGCTTCACCCTATGGGCTATGACTCATTCGGTCTCCCTGCGGAGCAGTATGCGGTTAGCACGGGTAATCACCCCAACGGCTTTACGCAGACGAATATCAAAACGTTCTCAAATCAGCTCCGTGAGCTTGGCTTTGACTATGACTGGGATAAGATGATTGCGACAAGTGATCCAAGCTTCTATAAATGGACGCAGTGGATCTTCAAGCAGCTCTATCTTGATGGCTACGCGCAGTACATCGATATGCCCGTTAACTGGTGCGAGGAGCTTGGAACGGTTCTTTCAAACGACGAGGTTATTGACGGCAAGAGTGAGCGCGGCGGCTATCCCGTAGTGCGCAAAAATATGAAGCAGTGGGTTATCAATCAGCCCGCGTTTGCTGAAAAGCTTCTTGAGGGACTTGACGAGATCGATTGGCCCGAATCCACAAAGCTTATGCAGAAGAACTGGATTGGCAAATCCACGGGTGTTGAGGTTAAATTCCAAATAGTTGGCGGCGGTGAATTTTCAATCTTCACAACCTGCATTGAAACGATTTACGGCATTACCTTTATGGTGCTTGCGCCCGACGGTGAGGTTGTTAAGCAGTTGATGCCGAGAATTCAGAATAAGGAAGAGGTTGAAGCATACATAGCGGAAACTCTCAAGAAAAACGATATGGACCGCACTGAGCTCAATAAGACAAAGTCGGGTTGTGAGCTTAAGGGTGTTACTTGTATAAATCCCGTTAACGGCAAGGAAGCAAGAATGTTCATTGGAGACTTCGTGCTTGCAAGCTACGGTACGGGCGCTGTTATGGCAGTTCCTTCACACGATCAGCGCGACTTTGAATATGCGCAGGCGCACGGAATCGATATGATTCAGGTTATCGACGGTGACGAGAAATTAGGTCACGTTGACGTGAGCGAGCACGCATTCGAAAAGGGAGATTATCTTGGTAAGGGCTATCGCCTCGTAAATTCCGAGGAATTTAGCGGTCTTACCGTTGAAGAAGCAAAGGAGGCAATCACCTCAAAGCTTGAAGCGATGGGTGTTGCAAAGAGAACTGTTAACTACCACTTTAGAGAGTGGATATTTGCTCGTCAGAGATATTGGGGAGAGCCCGTTCCCGTTGTTCACGGTGAGGATGGAGCCGTTCACGTTCTTCCTGACGAGGAGCTTCCTTTGGTGCTTCCCGAGCTTGAAAACTACAAGGGCGTTGGTGGAAAAGCACCCCTTGAAAACGCAGAGGAATGGAAATATTACGATAAAAACGGTATTAAGGGCAAGAGAGAAACCTCAACGATGCCCGGTTCTGCAGGCTCGAGCTGGTATTTCCTTCGTTATATTGATCCTAAAAACGATAAGGCACTCGCAGATCCCGAGCTTTTGAAGCATTGGATGCCCGTTGACCTCTATATCGGCGGTCCTGAGCACGCGGTTGGTCACCTTATGTATTCAAGAATTTGGAACAGATACCTTTACGATAAGGGAATTGCACCCACGAAGGAGCCCTTCAAGAAGCTCGTTCATCAGGGTATGATTCTCGGCTCTAACGGTATCAAGATGGGAAAGAGATTCCCCGAATTCGTTGTAAATCCCTCCGACGTTGTTCGTGAATACGGCGCAGATACGCTCCGTCTTTACGAAATGTTTATGGGTCCGCTTGAGGTATCAAAACCTTGGAGTGATCAGGGCGTTGAGGGCGCAAGACGTTTCTTAAACCGTGTTTGGGCGTTCTTTACGGAGGCAGAAAACGTAATTGATGCTGAAGTTCCCGCACTTGAAAAGATTTATCATAAGAGCGTTAAGAAGATTACCGAGGACTTTGAAAAGCTCGCGTTCAATACGGCTATTTCGCAGATGATGATTTTCGTTAACGCGGTTTATAAGGAAGGCAAGTGCCCAAGAGAATACGCAGAGGGACTTATTAAGATGCTTTCTTGCATTTGTCCTCACGTTTGCGAGGAAATGTGGAGCATTCTCGGTCATAACGATACCATTGCTTATGAAGCTTGGCCTACCTACGATGAAGCAAAGACGGCTGACGACTCTGTTGAGGTTGCAGTTCAGGTTAACGGTAAGCTTCGCGCAACCGTAATGCTTCCTATGAATTGCGACAAGGACGAGGCAATCGCTATTGCCAAAGCCGACGAAAAGGTACAAGCCGCAATCGAGGGCAAAACGATAGTTAAGGAAATCTCCGTTCCCAATAAAATTGTAAATATAGTTGTAAAATAATTACAATGCTTTTGAGTAAGTCGGAAGAATAAAATATTGACAATATTGCGGTTATATGCTATAATCATAGCAGAATAATAATGGACACACAAAGTGCCCAACGCAAAAAACGCAGAGTCGGGCATAATGCCTAACTTTGCGTTTTTGTCTATTTTGGAATATTTTTTTAAAAGGTTGAAGAATTTCTCGAAGAAAAAAGGTAATATATTATAAGGATATAAATCCTTAAACAAATAAATTTCAGAAAGGGAAAACATTATGAAAAAATTGATTTGTCTTTTGCTCGTTGTTGTTATGACGTGCACGGTACTTTCGGGGTGTGAGTGGAGCGATTTATTTAATTGTATGATTATACCATCAACTACTACCGCTACAATTGACGAAATCGAATGGGAAGAAAAAATAATTTGGGACGGAGATGTTAATGCAAATTTTGTAATTGGAGAACTTTTGGTTATTATTGATAGAGCTATAAGTGTACCAAACAAAGTTTATGAACCGGAATTTTTTGTTGGAGTTGAAGTTGTAAAGATAATAGATCAAAGTTCCCCAATAAAAGACTTTGAAAATATCCCGGAGGATTATAATCAAAGACTTTATATTGTTCTTGCAGAAACCTATGATACTAAGGAAAAGACATTAGAAGCCATGAGAATATTGGAGTCGGTTGAGGGCATAAAATCTGTTTCTCCCAATTTATTCCTTAATTGGGACACTACACCTAACGATATATTTTTTGATAATAGCATTGGAATTCACGATCAATGGTCATTAGAAAAGATATAGATCGAGAAGGTTTGGGATTTTAGTACGGGAACATCTGATCTTAAAGTCGCGGTTTTAGATAGGGGTGTTTCCTCTCATGAGGATTTGGATGATAATTATGATATTTCTAATGCTTGCGATTTTTATGACGCAACCTTGGAAGTTCCGTTTTTTTGCAAGATTGATGAAAGTGGACACGGTACTCATGTTGCCGGTATAATCGGCGCAAAAGGAAATAACAATTTAGGTGTTTGCGGTATAAATTGGGATGTGTCTATTGTTCAAATGAGAGTTATAGGTGCAGAAACGATTTATTCATTCACTAATGCCCTTGAGTGGGCCATATCCGATGATATTGATATTATAAGTATGTCAGCCAGTATTTATGAACCCATACCATATGCAGAAGATGCGATTAGAGATTATTGCAATCAAGGAGGGATATTTGTTTGTTCTACAGGTAACGACGAACAGGATAACGATTCGTATGGTCAGTACAATTATCCTTCTTACTATGGTTCCAACCTATATGAAGATAAAATTGATAATATGATAAGTGTAGGTAGAGTTGATTGGAATGATAGCCGTCCCGATGATGCAAATTGGGGATTGGAGACGATAAATATTTACGCGCCGGGGCAATATATTTTGAGTACATTTCCAATAGATATTTGTCTTGAGGGGAATTATGGCGTTGATACGGAAAGCGGTGATACATACTGGGCTTGTGAGTGCGAGTTTGAATACGATGAGCTTAGTGAAGATGAAGGGGAATGGGTTCATGTTTCCAATCACCATATAAATGGTTATCACTTTATGTCAGGTAGTTCAATGTCCACACCACATGTTTCTGGTGTAGCTGCGCTGTTATTATCAGTCAATCCAAATCTAACTGCTACTCAAATAGAAAGCTGTATAATGAATGGAGCAGATACAATCACTATTACTACGGGCGATGGTGAGGATCAGTCCGTAAAACGTTTGAACGCTTGGGGCGCATTTAAGTATTTGATGGACAACTATCCCATATATGAGCGAAGCATAGGATATGATGATTGTACAGGTTCATATTACGTTGATGCAGATGCACCGTATATGAAGGACAATACTATGATGATAAAATATAATATTCAAAATCCAGGCAGTTATACTTTTACCCTTTCTTCCAATAGTCCTATAGAAGTGAAATTGTATAATAGCAATTTAGAGGAGATTGTTACTACACAAACGATAGTAAACAATGGTTGCGAAATTGAATTTACTTATACCTTGTCTACAAGTACATATTATATAAAAACCAACTATATAAACGATTCAGTAGAAGGCACTATAAATATTGAAATCGATTGTCCACCTCATACTCACGAATACATCGGCTGGACGTATTACAGTCCAACTCAACATATTGAATGTTGTGAATGCGGTCAAAAAGGTACTCAAAAAGGTTCTCACATAGTACAGGAAGGAAGTGTAGTAAATTACAAGGGCATTTGTATGTATTGCCGAGCAACTGTATTTCTTTTGGACAATCATTTTCCAGATTTAATGAGTGTTACAAGATATAGCATAAACGGCTCATATATTTTGCCTAACGGAATTATAGTGCTTGTTGATGAAGATATAGAAGCATACGAAAACGGCACGCTTGTGTTCTATGACAAGGATAATTTGCCACAGACACAGTAATGGTATTTCAACATTTTAAAGCTTAATATTGGGTGTAACATCACATTGAAAATAAATTTCAAATATCGTTGTAAAATAATTAAAAAACCCCTTGACAAATGGGGAAATATAGTGTAAAATATAACAGTATATTGTTCGAGTAGCTCGAACCTTGAGGGGAGGGAAACAGAAAATGGCAGAAGTAAGAGTTAAAGAAGGCGAATCTTTGGATAGTGCTCTTCGTCGCTTCAAGCGCCAGTGCGCTCGTTCCGGTATCCTCACTGAACTTCGTAAGAGAGAACACTACGAAAAGCCCAGTGTTAAGCGCAAGAAGAAGTCAGAGGCTGCAAGAAAGCGCAAATACAAATAATATTTGTTAATAACAAAAATGGAGATGTGTTTTTCACATCTCCTTTTGTTTTTTATATACTTTTTACTTGTTCCATAAACGAAGAAACTGAATTGAAAAATTCCGTATCGTTAAAGCTTTTAAACCTTGGCGTATCTGCCGTGCGGGAGGAATTTTTAGAAAAAGAGGGAATAAGCACATCGCAAATCGTACTTATTCTTGCAAGCTCGTTAGCAAGTGCCTTCTTTTGTGCGAGTGCTTTTTCTATTTCGAGAATAAATTCACTGTCAATGCGTGAAATTTCGTCCTCATATTTCTCGTTTTTGCCGAACGCCGCCTTATAGGGAAGGAAATCGGTATAATTTTTTGATATATCAATATGTATTTTTTCAATCTCTTTGATTTTTCCCGACACGGTGATTGCTTCGCGGTAAAGCTCTCTTTGAATATTTGAAATATTATTTATTGCCCCATAATATTTGGGAATGATCTTATCGATTTCATTTTTACTCAGCTTCGCGGAGAAAAATGAATCGCTTTTTGCAAAATTCATTAGGGCTTCGCAACAAGCAACTATTTGGATTTTTGCGTTATTTATATTTTCATCGGAATAATTCTCAAATTCAATTTTGTCAACTTTAAATTCAAGCGTAACGGTATCTTGTTTCAAAAGCTCCAAATACTTTTTGTGCTGCGGCGGTGTTAATGAAAGTATAAGCGCGTCCATATTCTTCTCCTTTCGTTTCTTTACTATATATTATAATAAAAAACCCGACCGTAGTCAAGGTCGAGTTTTTATTTGTAAACATTATTTAATTTCAACGTTTACCTTTTTGCCGCAGTCTGCAGATGCTGCCTTTATCACAGATCTGATTGCCTTGGCAATTTTTCCGTTTTTGCCGATAACCATTCCCATATCCTCGGGTGCAACGTTGAGGGAGAGGGTAATGCTACGGTCATCTTCAGTAAGGATAACGGTAACCTCATCAGGATTGTCAACAATCGCGCGTGCGATGTCAGTCAAAATCTGCTTCAAATCCGTCATCGTTATCTCCTGCCTTTAATTAGTCAACGATGTTGCTTCTCTTAAGCAAGGATTTAACAGTGTCTGTGGGCTGAGCACCGTTAGCGAGCCACTTCTTTGCCTTGTCAGCATCGATCTTGATTTCAGCGGGCTCTGTGATGGGGTTGTAGTAACCGATTTCCTCGATGAAACGACCGTCTCTGGGATAACGGCTGTCTGCTACAACAACACGGTAAAAGGGTGCTTTCTTCTGACCCATTCTTCTAAGTCTGATTTTTACTGCCATAATAATATTCCTCCAAGAATAAAATAAAATTATTTTTTTGTTTTTGTTATTATAAAAATCCCAAATTAAAAGGGCATTTTCATTCCGCGTCTGCCAAATCCCATTTTCTTGAGCTTTTTGGGATCTGAGAATTGCTTCATCATCTTTTTCATTTGTTCAAACTGACGAAGAAGCTTGTTTACCTCCTCAACACTCGTTCCGCTTCCCTTAGCGATACGAATCTTGCGAGATGAGTTGATGATTTCGGGGCTAACGCGCTCTTCCATAGTCATAGAGCGAATTATTGCCTCCATATGCGCCATTGCCTTTTCATCCACCTTAACGTCCTTCAGCGCGCCCGCATTCATACCGGGCATCATACTGAGCATCTGCTCAACGCCGCCCATATTACGAAGCTGCTGAAACTGCTCAAGGAAGTCGTCAAGTGTAAACTTTTGTTGGCGAATTTTTTGTTCCAGCTCCGCGCTCTTCTTTTCGTCATACGCCTCCTGCGCCTTTTCGATAAGAGAGAGAACGTCGCCCATACCGAGAATTCTCGATGCCATTCTTTCGGGGTGGAAGGGCTCGATTGTGTCGAGCTTTTCGCCCGTACCGATAAACTTGATGGGCTTGCCCGTAACGTGCTTGATGGAAAGAGCCGCACCGCCTCTCGTATCACCGTCGAGCTTTGTGAGAACAACGCCCGTAATGTCGAGAAGCTCGTTAAAGGTCTCTGCAACGTTAACCGCGTCCTGACCGATCATCGCGTCAACCGTGAGAAGAATTTCCGTGGGTTTAACCTCTGCTTTGATGGATTTAAGCTCGTTCATAAGGGCTTCGTCGATATGCAAACGGCCTGCGGTATCAATAAATACCATATCATAGCCCTTTTGCTTTGCATACGCAACGCCTTCCTTGGCGATGGTGACGGGGGAGACCTTATCACCCATTGTGAAAACGGGGATATCGAGCTTTTCACCAACTATCTGCAACTGCTTGATAGCGGCGGGACGGTAAATGTCACAAGCAACCAAAAGCGGATGCTTGCCTTGTTTCTTATAAAGACCTGCGAGCTTGCCTGCGTGAGTGGTTTTACCTGCGCCCTGAAGACCGACCATCATAACGATGGTGGGGGGGGCGGAGGCAATAGTCAACTTTGACTGAGTGCCGCCCATAAGGTTTATAAGCTCTTCATTAACGATTTTAACAATTTGCTGCGCTGGAAGAAGGGATTCAAGAACCTCCTCACCAACTGCGCGCTCCGAAACGGTATTAACAAAGCTTTTAACTACCTTGAAGTTTACGTCTGCCTCAAGAAGCGCAAGCTTTATTTCTCTCATTCCAACTTTAACATCTTCGGGGGTGAGCTTTCCTTTGTTTCTGAATTTTTTGAACGCATTATTCAGCTTGTCGCTGAGACTTTCAAACATTCCCATATACAAACCTCCAAAATGTATTATTTAATTATTTTGGCAATCTCCTCAATTTCCTTTTGGATTTCGTGGGATAGCCCTTCGTTTTCTGCTATACGGAGCATATTGTCGGAGTGGAGCCGAAGCGCGCTCATTTTTTGAGCAAGCCCTAACTTTTCCTCAAGGAAGAAGATTTCCTCCTCCGCCTTTTTGATAAGGTCGCGCACACCCTGGCGCGAAATTCCGATCTGCTCGGCAATTTCCGCTAAGGAGAGGTCCTCGTTATAATACATATCAAGAACTTCCTTTTTGCGCTCGGTCAAAACGTCGCCGTAAAAATCGAGCAGATATGCTTTTTTTAAGTCCTTTTCAAACATAACTAACCTCAAAATATGTGTAAAGCAAAATACTTTACACATTATATCACAGAGATATTGACTTGTCAATAGCTTTTTTTAAACTTTTTTAAAAAATATTTACAAATAAATGTTAAATATCCATTGAAAAATTTTAAAAAATAGTGTAAAATATATTATCTATACATATTAAGTGAGAATTTACGAATGAAAGATATAAAATGTACGGCTAACGGCGGTCGTATAAGCGTTTACAAATATGGAACGGATCGCTTTAAGGGTGAGAGCATCACCGTTTATCTTTGCTTGCCAACAAGCAGGGAAAAGAGCGTAGCGCGTTCGCTTCTTCTTTCGGTGCTAAAGCGAGGAACTGAAAAATACCCCTCGCAAAAGCAGATAAACGAGCGGCTTGACGAGCTTTATGCAACGCTTGTAAATTTGAAAAATCAAAAATTTGACGCAGCGCAGCTTTTAGGTGTTTCTGCTGACGTGATATATCCCGCATATACGGAAAACGGTGAGGACCTTTTACCCGATGCGCTTGAGGTTATCGGGCAAATGATTTACCACCCAAGCTTTGATGAGAGCACGGGAAGGTTTAGCAGGGAATATATCGAAAGCGAAAAGGAAAATTACAAAAGCATAATTCTTTCGCAGATAAACGAGCCGAGAACTTATGCGGCGATCAGATGCCGCGAGGAGATGTTTGCTTCGCTTAACGTTCTCGAAAAGCTCGACACAATGTGCGATAAAATTGATAACGTAACAGACGAGGAAATATATAATTGCTATCTTGAGCTTATCAATGAAGCGAGGATTTTGGTTTTCTACGTTGGAAGCAGAACCTCCGAGGAAATTTATGAGCTTATCGAAAAAACAGTAACTCTTGGTTGCGAAAGGCACGGCGCTATAGAAGAAGCAAAGCCGAAGCTTCTTTCAAATATTCAAGAGCCGAATGTGATAATCGAAAACTCCGATATATCGCAGGGGCGACTCGTTATGGGATTAAATTGCGGTGTAACGTGGCAGGATGAGGATTATTACGCAATGCTTCTTTGTAACGAAATTCTTGGCGCATCCCCGATTTCAAAGCTGATGATGAACGTGCGCGAGGCGATGTCGATGTGCTATGAGTGTTCGTCGGTTTACAATAGCGCGCGCGGTGCGATTTTTGTAACTACAGGCATTGACTCTGAAAATTTTGAGCTTGCTAAAAATGCGATTTTTGCTCAAATTCAGGATATTCAAAAGGGAAAAATCAGCGAAACGGAGTTTTTAGCCGCTAAAAAATCGATTTTGAACGTTTATTCCGCCGTTGCGGATTCACCGAATGCCATTGAGAGATTTTATCTTGGCAGAATAGTGAACGGAATTGACACGGATATTCCCGAATTTATTGAGAAAATCAATGTATTGACTATTGAGCAGGTGGTTGAGGCGGCAAAGAAAATTACGCCTCATACAATCTACTTTTTGCGCGGAGAGGGGGAGAATGATGAATAAATTTCAAACCTTTTCCGATGAAAAATTAAAGGAAAGATATTATTATTTAAGGCACGAAAGCGGACTTGATATCTTCGTTATTCCAAAGAAAATGACGCTCAAAACCGCGCTTCTCGGGGTAAAATTCGGCTCGGTTTATGAGGAGGGGGCTTTGGTTGACGGTGAAATCAAGAATTTCCCCTCGGGAATTGCCCATTTCCTTGAGCACAAGCTCTTTTCAAACGAAAACGGAGTTGACGCCATAGAAATTTTAGCCGAGCTTGGCGCGGACGGAAACGCATACACGTCAAACAATAAAACTGTTTATATGTTTTCCTGTACCGAAAACTTTGAAGATTCTCTTGCAGAGCTCATAAGGTTTGTATATAGCCCCTATTTTACAAAGAAAAACGTAAACAGCGAACGGGGAATTATCGGGCAGGAGATTAAGATGTGTCTTGACAGCCCTTATGATGCGGTTTCTCAAAATCTTCTAATGGCACTGTTTGGAGATTGTAAGCTTTCAAACGATGTTCTCGGAACTGAAAAAAGCATAGCGAAAATTACCGATAGAACGCTTTATGAGTGTTACGAGAGCTTTTACAGATACTCAAATATGGCACTTGTGGTCTGCGGTGATATTGACGAGAATTCTATTTTAAAAATCGTTGATGCTACCTTGCCAAAAAGGGAAGAACAGCATCCGCCGGCGCTTCCCCAAGCAAGCTATGAAAGTGCAGTTGCTTCGCCTTATATCGAGAGGATTATGCCCGTTAGTAATCCTATCTTTGAAATTGGTATCAAGGACGATTGCCCAAGCGACTCTCCGCGCGAAAGATTGAAGCGCGACGTTGCGATGACAATTCTTGACGAGATACTGTTTTCGCGTGCGGGCGAGCTTTACAACGAGCTTTTCGAGGGCGGATTTATCAACGAATCCTATTCATACGGCTATTCAATCACGCGAGACGTTGCGTTCCACTCAATTTACGGAGAGGGAGAAAATCCAACGCTCGTGCTTGAAAAAATCAAGAATTATATCAATAAAACAAAAGAAAAAGGACTCCGTGAGCGCGATTTTTTAAGGTGCAAGCGAGTTATGATGGCGGAATTTTTGCGTGATTTTGATTCCGTTGACGATATTGCAAACTCGTTGCTTAACATCTTTTTTGACGGAAGCAATATCTTTGAATACAGAAAAATCATTGAGGGCGTTACGTTTTCGGACGTTTGTGCCTGCCTTGACAACTATTTTGATGATAAGCGCTTTGCGCTATCGGTTATAAAAAATTGATTTTACTGATGTCAGTAGAATGGAGGAAATTATGTTAAGAAATATTACGGTTGGTTTTCCCGGCTTGGGAATTGATAATGGAGAGGTAAACAGCGTTGCCTTTTCTATTGGTGAAAATTTTAGTGTTATGTGGTACGGTGTGGTTATCGCACTCGGTATGCTTATGGCAATTGCTTTTGCGTGCTACCGTTGTAAGCAGCACGGAATTAAGATGGACGATCTTATTGATATTGCTATTTTTACTATTTTCTTTGGCGTTATCGGTGCGCGTCTTTATTACGTTGCCTTTAACCCCACGAATTTTAAAACTATAGGCGACGTGCTCAATCTTCGCTCCGGCGGACTTGCAATTTACGGCGGTATTATCGCGGGTGCTTTGACTATTGTTGTTGTGTGTCTTGTTAAAAAGATTAGCTGGCGTCAGCTTTTCGACTGCGCGGGCCCCGGTGTTATGCTTGCTCAGGCAATGGGACGTTGGGGTAACTTCTTTAACGGTGAGGCGTATGGCTCGATCGTTGAGGAGGGACATCCTCTTTACTTCTTGAGAATGGGTCTTATTTCACAGAATACCTATCTTGATTTTGGTACATCGCAGATGGTTTACGTTCATCCCTGCTTCCTTTATGAATCGCTTTGGAACGTTCTTGGCTTTATTCTTATCAATCTTGTATATAAGAAGAAGAAATTTGACGGACAGAACGCGCTTTACTACATCGCTTGGTACGGCTTTGGCAGAATGTTTATTGAGGGACTCAGAACCGACTCTCTTTATATCGGTCAAACGGGCATAAGAGTATCACAGCTTCTTGGCTTCTTGCTCTTTGCAGTTTCGACAGCGCTTCTCATTATGGGACTTATCTACGTTAAGAATCATCCCGATTCAAAGCTTGCGGCAGTTGGTGGAGTAGCACCTGTATCTGCAAACGAAGAAGAGGAAGATGAGGAAGAATACGACGAAACCGAAGAAGATGGCGAAGATAATTGACGGAAAGGCGATTTCCTCTGAAATAAGAGAAGAAATTGCAGAAAAGGTTAGGGAATATAACGCAAAAACGGGGAAATTGCCCGGTCTTGCGGTTGTGATAGTTGGTGAAAATCCCGCCTCGCAGGTTTACGTTCGCAATAAGAAAAAGGCGTGCGAGCAGATTGGATTTAATTCTTGGGTATATGAAATGCCCGAGGAAACTACGCAAGAAGAACTCAATGCTCTTATTGATAAGCTCAACGATGATAGTGCGGTTCACGGAATTTTGGTTCAGTTGCCTCTGCCAAAGCATCTTGACGAGGAGCAGGTGATCTTACGCATAAAGCCCGAAAAGGACGTTGATGCGTTCCATCCAGCGAACGTTGGAAGAATTACTATCGGCAATCCCAAGTTCTTGCCCTGCACACCTGCGGGTATTATGGAGCTTCTTCATCGCTCGAATATTGAAATCTCGGGCAAGGAATGTGTGGTTATCGGTCGCTCAAATATCGTTGGTAAGCCGATGGCGCTCCTTCTTCTTGCAGAGAATGGAACAGTTACCGTTTGCCATAGCAAAACCCACGATTTGAAAGAGGTTTGCAAGCGCGCGGACATTCTTGTGGTTGCCATTGGTAAAGCGGATTTCGTTACTGCGGATATGGTAAAAGAGGGCGCGGTTGTTATTGACGTCGGTATGAACAGAAATGCCGAGGGCAAGCTCACGGGCGACGTTGATTTCAAGTCCGTTAGTGAGGTCGCTTCTTATATCACACCCGTTCCCGGTGGTGTTGGACCTATGACTATTACTATGCTTTTGCAAAATACACTTCGCGCGGCGGAGGAATGATATGAAAATTATTGATATTTCGCAAGAGGTACTCTCTTGTAAGGTTTATGAGGGCGATCCTGCCCCCAAAGCTAACAGAATAATCAATATGGAGGACGGAGGGGTTTATAACCTCTCCGCGCTTTCTTTATGCGCACATAACGGCACGCACGTTGATGCACCGCTTCACTTTTTCAGTGACGGAAAAAGCATTGACGAAATGTCACTTGAGCATTTTGTTGGCGAATGCTACGTTGCGGAGCATAGCGGTGACGTTAAGGTAGCCGATGCGGGTGAAATTCTTGAAAAAGCGAGAAAATCGGGCGCGGAAAAGCGCATATTGATAAAGGGCGAAGCCACAGTTACCGAAGAAGCTGCGCGCGTTTTTGCGGATGCGGGGATTTTGCTTCTCGGTAACGAAAGTCAAAGCGTGGGACCCGAAAACGCGCCAATGCAGGTGCATAAAATATTGCTTTCAAAGGATATTGCTTTACTTGAGGGAATTGTACTTGACAAAGTGAAAGAGGGAAGATATATTCTGAATTGCGCGCCCCTCAATGTCAAGGGCTTCGAGGGTTCACCGTGTAGAGCGATTTTGATTGGGGAATAAAGCACGAATTCGTGCGCCAGCCAATTAATTGGGACTTAGCGGGGAGAAGATTGTTGAAGCAAATACCCTCTCCGTCAACCTTTGGTTGCCACCTCTCCCTGAGTGAGAGGCTTTGATTTGTAAGCGTTCGCTTGTAAAAAGGCTCGCCCTTGGGGAGAGCTCCGCGTTAGCGGTGAGAGGGGTATTAACATAAACTAACATCCCGATAAATCAAAATTTATAACAAAAATTTTCAAAAACCTCTTGACAATTTCGGTCGGGGGGGAGGTATAATCTTTTTAGAGATACTATGCCCAAATTGATATATTTATTAAAATTTTCAAACTTTTTTGCAAAAATTATTACACTTTTTTAAAAAAATCTTGACTATATAAGTGAAGACATTTATGAAAGGAGAATTTTTATGAAAAAAGTACTATTGTTGGCATTGGCATTGATTTTATCTCTAACCTGCCTTGCTTCGTGCAGTATGTCGCCTAAAATTTCACGGTTTATTCCCGATGAAAAAATAATATGTGTTGAGATTCAAACTATGAATTATGAAACTGGAATAGAAGATATTACTGAAAAATATACCTTGACCGATGAACAAAGCGACGAAATAATATCGTTATTGAAAGAGATAACCTATGTAAAAAGGTATAACTTGCTCAAAGAAAAGTGGACGCACTTTAATGATGTGAAATATATTTTTACGTTTGAAACTCAAAAAATAGCGTTAAGTGAAAATCATATTGTTATTTATGATGCTAACAATGTATTAACAAAGCACGTGGAGTTTAATTCTTCAACCTTTGCCGATTATTTTGAACGGATCAACGGTATATTGTCTGATATCTATCCCGGATTGCCCGATATCAGCGAAGATCCGATGAAAGGCATTGAGATTTACTGTTGGCAGGACGGCGGTGAATGGAAATGCGGCGGCACGGTAGGAACGAACAGACAAAAGTTTGATGATGAAATACGCGCCTTGCAGGTTGTTACAATTCCTCAAATGAAAAGAATTCTCGAACAAAAAGGACTTACCGATTGCTTCTGCGTCATACTCGTTGACCTTTCGGGCGACGAGGTTGTATATCTTGACGTCGAGGAAAATCTTACGCAAATTGCAACGCTTGAATTGCAGTTAGGCAGATCAGAGTAAAAGGAGGCAACGCAAATGAGAAAGTTATTAGCTTTATGCTTGACGGTTATATTATTAATATCCTTATTAACCTCTTGTAGCATCAACAAGTATAAACCCGTTGCCATAAAATATCAAAATTCCGATTTCGCAGCGTGTGCCGAAATCTTTTTGGTTAATCTGCTTAACAATAGTAAATGGCATAATGACGTTGCAAAATGCGAGTGTGATTATACCATAATTATGAGAAATGATAGGGAGATTTTTTACCATAGCGAAAGCGGAACGTTTATAGATTATGATTTTAATAAATCTTTGACGGTCAGTGAAGAGGATAGAGTTAAGCTTAACGATTGTTTTGTTAATGCTATTTGTGAAAGTGAAGTTCACTTTTTTGATGAAAACCACAGATGTTCCGCTTGCGGATATGAATTATCAAAGTAAAAGGAGGTAAATACAATGAAAAAGTTAGCTTTATGTTTGACGGTTATTTTGTGCTTATGCTGCCTTGCATCTTGCAAGCTGCTCCATTCCACACTCAATATTGGAGAGCATACCTATGAGTATATCCAATATGAAACGGGTCACTTTAAGCAGTACACCTGCGGTTGTCCGTCACCCGATATTATGGGCTTGCACCTTGATACCGACGATAACGGCACTTGTGACGTTTGTGGGTATGCTATGAAAATTGGCGGTGCTTTTGAATTCGAGTACGTCGCAACTGAAGAAGGACATTGTGAGCACAAGGTGGGTTCTACCTGCGACGGAACTTGTATAAAAAGTCCTCACGAAGATAATAATAACGATTTTCAGTGTGATTATTGTAAATATTTATTAGATACATCAGGGGTTGCCCAAATCGTGCTTGATTACGAGCAATCGTTAAGAGATGAGCTTGACAGATTACACGCAGAGCATCCCGAGTTTAATTATTACTATCATCCAGTGGATGATGTTTATTGTTATTTTGTTTTAGATAGTGAAGCATCTGCAGATGCTATCATTGAAAAATACGATATGGAAAATTTTTTCGCAAGTGCTAACGTTTCTGCCTTGAATTCTTTAAAAATGGTTGGCGTTGCCTTTGATAGAGATGAGTTTACTGAAGAAATCCACCAAAAGATTAAGCAGATAAGCGAGAATGAAGAACTTATTGAAAGCTTATCTATTGATATGTATAGCGATTGGCATCAAAGCTATATGCCAAGAATTGAGTATTATACTGATGATGCAAGTGTCTTAGAATATGAAAGGGCTCCGTATGTACTTGCTTTTGAAAACGCAAGGGATATTATCATTAAAAGTAAGGCGGAGTACGATGCTTATCTCGACGAGTTATTAGAAACTGCAGAATCTGATTATCAAAAAGAGAAAATAAATTCCGCAAAAGACATATATGACGAGTCATTTTTTGAAGAAAATGCGTTGATATTGACACGAATGGTGGTTCGAGGCTCTGGTTCAATTCAGTTAACGGTGAATAATCTCTATATTTCGGATAATAAGATTTATGTAGTGATAAGAACCGATGAACCGACTTGGGGTACGTGCGATATGCAGTTTGCCTTTTTTGCCTTTGCGGTTGATAAATACGATGTTGTTAACGTAAACGAGGTTATTACTTTAGAATAAAGGGAGGATGACAGTATGAAAAAACTATTGTTTTTGTTGCTTACCTTTGTTATTGTTCTTTCTTTAGCTTCGTGTGATTTAAGTTTGAAGCACGAACATATTCAAGATGAAAAATGGTCGTTTAACTCGGAAATACATTGGAAAGACGTAACTTGCACTTGGAATATGTGCAAATTTGATATTGTTACTTATGAACATATTGATGAAGATAATGACTTGTTTTGTGATGTTTGTGGATATGAAATGTCTATCAATACAGAAGCGTGTAATCATCAATGGGATGATGGCGTAGAAGTTGAAAGCGAAGTGGGCGGATACGTTATGGAATATACCTGTTCTCTATGCGGAAGCAAACGTAGAGAAACCATTACTATTCCACCCGAAGAAAACCACTTTTTACGTAATCAGGCGGGCTGTGAATGGCTTCGTAAAATAAGTGCTGAGGATATTGCGGAAGTCAAGATAATAAATGAGTATGTTGGTGTTGCTCCGGGAAATCTTAAAAATATTGAAAGCTCTAAAAATGAAGCTATAATCGAAAGAATTTTTGAAGAATGTTATTTGTGTGAGGTTTTGTCAATTCCGGCAGATAAAGGTCAGCTTGACGGCGGTGGTGCGGTTACCGTAAAGTTCATCTTGAAGGACGGAACGGCAAAAAAGCTATATATCAACAACGGAAATTACTGTGATTCCGAGGGTAACTACTTTGAGTTGCTTTACAGACCCCAATTTGAAGAAAACGATAAAACAAGAGAGTCTTATGGATTTATAACCTACATAGGAACAGGAACGGTTTACGACGGTGACAATAATTTAGTTTGCGAGCTTTCCGTTGACGAGCTTGAATTTGAATATGACGTGGATTTGGAGTTGCCGCCCGATCTTGAGCCATATAACTACGTGTTGAAAACGGAATTTGGCGACCTTCTGTTTATCACCCCCGACATATTTTATATGGAAACGAAAGGGGCGTGTGTTCTCGTTGGCAAAAATCTTAACGAATTGATTGCTGATGCTACAGCTATCGAGTACTCCGTAACGATGAATGACGAGGAGTGGCTTTATGAGGATTTGCAATCTACATATAAATCAGGTGAGATGGTAAGTGTAAAAATCAAAATGGCACTTGATATGGGCTACTTGTTCCTTGTTAACGGTGAGAATATAGCTACCTGCAGTGACGTTGACGGACTTTATTGGGTATTTACTTTCACAATGCCACAAAGCGACGTTGTGATTGATTTCAAAACCTACGACGGATTTTTGCCCGATGCAAATTATTCCGTTTTGATAGAAGAATATTGGATGAAGCACCTTGATGCGCCTTGGGTTTCCATTAGATTTTACTATGGAGAATTTGCAAGCGGTGCCATAGTTGCTATGATTGATGCAGGCGGCTATACCGATGTTGAGTGGGAGGAAGTAGTTGGAGGATATACCTTTGAATACAGTGACAGTAATAGAATAACCGTTCTTTATGAAGGTGAGTTTTATACCTTAGAGGAAGCGTATATGAATGGTTATCTTACAAATGACGATTTAGCGAAGATTGCTGAATAAATAATATTAAGAAAACAGAAAGCGAGCCGTGTGGCTCGCTTTTTGCGTTTAGATTTGTTTATGAACCGATTTATATTCATCATAAAACTTATAATAGGGACATTGCTTGCCCTTGCTCTGCGAGAAGCGAACGTATTCGTCCTCGTCAAGATTTATCGTGCAAACGTTGTCCTCGTATTCCTCATCGTAGTCAAAATATACACAGCTTTCGCAAAGAGTCATAGCAAAATCTCCTTTCATTTTGTTTGTGATGCTATTATAACATAAAAATTCGAAATGTGCAAGAATTATTTAAGGATAAATTGGGATTTAGCGGGGAGTTGGAAAAGTTAGTTTAAATTAGGATCGCCTACGCGGCGGGCGGTCACTTTTTTGAAAAAAAGTAACCAAAAAACTTTTATCGCTTGGTGTGTGCAGATTTGACGTAAATTTTCGATAATTTGTTTTTGAACAAATTATCGGTTTTGAAAGTCCAACACCGCCCTTATGTACAAGTACAACGGTCGGCATTGGACTTTCAAAACTACGAAAACCACTATTAACATAGTGATTTTCTAAAATTTACTTCGCTAAACTATAGCCGTTTGATAACGAAATGGCTTCGTTGGATAGTAGCAAATTGGATTTTTCGAGGTGCCTGCCAACACCGAGAAAAATCATTAGTGTCAACTCGTTGACACAATTTGCGCGGCTTTAATTTATTCCCGCGTTTAAAAAGTTTTTGGTTCTTTTTTCAAAAAGAACGAAAAAATCCTAATTTCAACTGACTTTAACTCCCAGACAAATCCAAATTCGATTTTCCAACTTCCAAGCAAAAACTTCGCGCGATTTATTGACATCGCGGTAAATGTATGATATAATTCAATGTTAGTAAATTATTTATTTATATAGAGAGGTATCACAATGAAAAACAAAAAGCTTGATACTATTTGCGTGCAGGGGGCGTATTCCCCCAAGAGCGGCGAGGCGCGAGTTTGCCCCGTTGTTAAAAGCACGACGTTTTATTACGAAAAGGCGCAGCCGATGGCAGACCTTTTCGACCTTAAATCTGACGGATATTTCTATTCAAGAATAGGCAATCCCACGGTGAACGCGTTTGAGGAAAAGCTCTTAATGCTCGACGGCGGCACGGGTGCTATTGCGTGCGCTTCGGGTATGAGTGCGACTATGCTTGCGGTTCTCAACGTTTGCAACGCGGGGGATAACATCGTTTCAGCATCTGCGGTTTACGGCGGAACATACAATCTTTTCTCCGTAACGCTCAAAAAATACGGCATCGAAACGAGATTTTTCGACCCCGATGACACGGCAGAGAACATAGAAAAGCTCATTGACGAGCATACGAAGGTTATTTTTGCGGAAACGGTTGCAAATCCCACCATCGTTGTGCTTGATTTCGATAAAATTGCAGGAATTGCAAAGAAGCACGGCATACTCTTTATGGTGGATAACACGCTCGTTACTCCCGTTTTGTGCAAGCCAAAGGATTTTGGCGCAAACGTGGTGCTTTATTCCTCGTCAAAGTATCTTGACGGCCACGCGGTAGCACTTGGCGGTGCAATTGTGGATTGCGGTAACTTTGATTTTGCTTCGAGCAACCGTTATCCCGAATTCAACACCCCCGACGATAGCTATCACGGACTTGTTTATTCCACCTTGGGCGAAAAGGCGTTTGGAACGAAATGCCGCGTTCAGATGATGCGCGACCTCGGTGCAATTATGAGTCCCGAAAACGCATTCCTCACAAATCTCGGTATGGAAACCCTCGCGCTTCGTATGGAAAGACATTCTTATAACGCCTCTCGCGTTGCTGAATTTCTTGCAAATCACGAGAAGGTTGAGTGGGTAAAATACGGCTCGCTTGAAAGCGACCCATATCACGCGCTCGCAAAGAAATATATGCCGGGCGGACAGGGTGGTATGCTCAGCTTTGGCGTTAAGGGTGGCTCTGATGCCGCAACCGTTGTTATGGAGGGAATGAAGATGATCGCCATCGTTACACACGTTGCCGACGTTCGCTCCTGCGTGCTTCATCCTGCGTCAACCACACACCGTCAGCTCTCAAAGGCAGACCTTGAAAATATCGGTATTGCCGATAATCTTATTCGTCTTTCGGTTGGTATTGAAAACGTTGACGATATAATTGCCGACCTTGATGGGGCGCTTTCACAAATTTAATTGATAAAGGAAAATAAAAATGCCTATTATTATTCCGCAGGATATGCCTGCATATTCAACGCTCGCAAGTGAAAATATATTCGTTATGAACGAAGCTCGCGCGCTTCGTCAGGATATTCGTCCCATTGAGATAGCAATTCTCAATTTGATGCCAACGAAGGTTGAAACGGAAACCCAGCTTATCCGTATGCTTTCAAATTCGCCGCTTCAAATTAGAGTGACCCTGCTTGCAACAAAATCCTACGTTGGAACGCACGCGCCCGAAAATCATCTTGAAAAATTTTATAAGACCTTCTATGAGATCAAGGATAGACGCTTCGACGGTATGATTATCACGGGCGCGCCCGTTGAAACAATCCCCTTTGAAGAGGTTAAATATTGGGATGAGCTCACCGAAATTATGGATTTTGCACGCACAAACGTTCAAAGCACGATCTTTATTTGTTGGGGAGCGCAGGCGGCTTTGCATTACTATTACGGCTTGCAGAAAACTGAGCTTTCAAAAAAGGTTTTTGGAATTTTCCCGCACGAAAAGGTAATGCGCTACGATCCGCTTTTGAAGGGAACTGACAAGTATATTAATATTCCTCATTCGCGCCACACGGAGATAAGCGAAATGGAAATTGCAAAGATTGATGACCTTGTAACTCTCGCAAGAAGCGACGAGGTTGGCGCGTCGATTTTACGCTCGCGCGACGGACGTCAGATTTACTTTATGGGACACCTTGAATATAGCAAGGAAACCCTTAAAACCGAGTATTTGCGCGACGTTAATAAGGGACTCCCCATCGAGCCGCCAAAGAATTATTTCGTTGACGAAACGATGACCGAGATTAATCCCAACTGGTATTCAACCACGTCTCTCATCTATTCAAACTGGCTTAATTACTACGTTTATCAGGTGACACCTTATAATATTTCACTTATATAAAATTTTCCCACAAGAGAGTCTCTCTTGTGGGATTTTTTTGCGTTTTTTACTTGAATTTTTCAATAAAATATGATATTATATATGTGTATGTAAACTTTAGAGAGGAGAGGCAAATGAAGGCGAAAATTTTGGCTGTTGTAGGGCCTACTGTGAGTGGCAAAAGTGCGCTTGCGATTGAGATTGCAAAGCGTTTTAACGGTGAAATTATCTGTTGCGATTCGATGCAGATTTACAAGCAAATGAATATCGGCACTGCAAAGCCCGATGGGGAAGAATTGAATTCTGCCGTTCATCATCTTTTTGACTTTGCCGACCCTAAGGTGAGCTTCTCTTGCGCGGATTATATCCCCCTTGCAGAGAGGGTTGTTGAGGATATTTTATCACGCGGAAAATTACCGATTTTCTGCGGTGGTACGGGGCTTTATCTCGATAGATTTCTTTCGGGCGCGGAGTTTGAAAGCACCGAGGTTGACGAGAATTTCAGACGAGAAATGAATGCCTTTGCGCTTGAATTCGGCAACGAAGCATTACATCAAAAATTGCGCGAAATCGACCCAAAATCTGCCGATGAAATTCATCCAAACAATGTGAAAAGAGTTATTCGCGCGCTTGAAATTTACAAAACCTCGGGCAGAACGAAAAGCGAAATTGATCGGGAAAGCAAGGAATTTTCAAGCAAATACGATTGCCTTCAAATCGGCATAAAATATGAGGATAGAGAGCTTCTTTACGATAGAATTAATCTTCGCGTTGACAAAATGATGCAAGCGGGATTGATTGATGAAACTCGGAAATTGCTTGAAGCGGGAGTTTTTGAAGCGAACGCAACCGCAGCCCAAGCAATCGGATATAAGGAGCTTTTGAGTTATTTTAACAACGAAAAAACCTTGATTTGTGCCGTTGAGGATTTAAAAATGGCAACAAGACGTTACGCAAAGCGTCAAATGACTTGGTTTTCCGCGCACGGAAACGTGAATTGGCTCGTAGCGGACAACAAAAATATTGCCGAGCTCGTTTTTGAAGCGGAGCAAATTATCAAAGAATTTATTTAAGAAAAGGAGGGGGACGATATGGAAAAGAGCAACACTAAAAAACTAAAATTTTCTTTGGCTTGGAAGGCGCTGACCCTTGTTATCCTCCTGCTTATTATTTATACCTGCTATCACGTATTTTTCGGACTTGCCGAAAGCATTAAAACCACCCCCGCAGGACTTGTTCAGCAAAGCAATTCGGTAATTCTTGAGGGTGTGATCTTCAGGGAAGAGGAGGTTGTTTCAACTCAAAATAAGGGTGATATGCGCCCCTATTTTTCAAACGGTGAGCGAGTTTCCATTGACTCTGTGGTTGCCGCGGTTTATACCCAAAGCGGAAACGCAGAGGCGAACGAAAAAATAGCCGAGCTTGAAGAAAAGCTTGAAATTATGAAGCTAAGCAACGTTAAGGGGCTTGTTTCGATAGCTAATATCGAAAAGGTAAACTCGGAAATTGAAAAGCTTTATACATCAATGATGCTCTCGCTTTCTCAGGGCGATAATTTGAAGGCAAAGGCAATCGAAAAAGAGCTTTTGATTGCTATGAATCAACTTAAAATCTATAAGGGCGAGGTTGAAAATTACAATAGTGAAATTGCCGGGATAGAAGCCGAGCTTGACGTGTTATATAATTCCTTTGAGGGTGAAAAGGAGTATATTTGGGCGGATAACGGTGGCTACGTTTACTATTCTTGCGACGGATATGAGCAAGCATTGACGCCATCTGCTCTTGAGTCGCTTACCATTAATGGATTTAGTGATATTTTAAATCGCGTAAAGAGCGAGCCCGTTATCGATAGCAATTACAGATGTAAATTCGTTTATGGTAACGTTTGGCAAATGGCGACACTTTGCGATAATGAAATCGCTGCGCTTTTAGAGGTCGGTAAGGAATACGGCGTGACAATATTTGATATTAAGGAGCGAAATATTACCGTAACGCTTGAAATAATAGGGGAGAGCAACGGCGAGAAAACCTTGCTTGTATTCTCTTGCTCGACTATGCCCGAGGGGTTTGATTATACGAGGTATCAAAGCTTTAAGCTTGATATTTCGACCGTTGAGGGATATAGAGTGCCGATGGAAGCATTGCAAAGATTGGTTGACAAGGAAACGGGCGAGGAAAGGGTTGGAGTTTATATCCTTAACGCAAGCGTGGTTCAATTCCGTAGGGTTGAAATTATTGCCCGGAGTAATGGCTATTATATAGTTGCAAAGCTTGATAAATCAAACGAAAATTATCAGGAATACCTTAATTTAAACGATATTATTATTCTTGATACCGACGGGATGTATGACGGCAAGACTTTGACGAGGTAGCAATAATGGATTATTCATATATTGATCGGAATTATTGTGATATTTGTGAGCGAATAGAGCTCGCAAAGAATAAATCGGGGCGCGTGGACGACGTTGATTTGCTCGTTGCGATTAAGAGCGCCTCGCTTGATGAAATTGAGTATCTTGTGACACGCTACGGTGTTAAAACGGTTGGTGAAAATCGAGTTCAGCAGCTTCTTCAAAGATATGACTTTTTAAAGAATTTGGGAGTTGAAATTCATTTTATCGGCGCGCTTCAGACCAATAAGGTGAAGTATATAATCGATAAGGTAGCTTTGATTCACTCGGTTGACAGAATTGAGCTTGCGCGCGAAATCGATAAGCAGGCGAAAAGGCACGGTATTGTGATGGACGTTCTGATTGAAATAAATTCGGGTAGGGAAGAAAGCAAAAGCGGTGTTGATCCGTCGTGCCTTGAGGAGTTTTGCCGCGAGATTTCCCGTTTTGAGAACATTAAGGTGCGCGGATTTATGACAATGGGCGCAAAAAGTGAAAAAAATAGCGAATATTTGAAATATTTTTGCGAAACTTATCAATTAGTGCTTGACATTTTGCACAAAAAAGTACATAATATAGATGTACCTATTTTTTCTATGGGAATGAGCGAAAGCTTTGAGCCGGCAATTGAGGCGGGCTCCACTATGGTGCGGATAGGAAAAGGAATGTTTATTAAAAAGTAAAATAAAAAGAAAGTGGAGAAAAGAAATGAATAACTTTAAATCCTTGTTTGGTAAGAAAGACAATAACGATTACGACAAATTCTATGATCGTGAGGACGACATCTACGAGGGCGATGACGATGATGTAACTCCTTACGGCGACAACAAAGAGGGCTTGTCGGTTGGCGGTGGCGCTCCCGTATCTCTTAAGGTTGTTAAGCCCAAGAGCTATGCTGATGCTCCCGCAATTGCAGATCATCTTTCCGCCGGAAGCACAGTAGTACTTAACATCGAATCTCTTGATAGAACAAGTGCAATCCGTCTTATCGATTTCCTTATGGGTGCTGTTCACGTGCTCGGCGGCGATATGAAGAGTGTTACAAAGACAACTCTTGTATTTGCTCCCAGAAACGTTGGCGTAACTGACTTCGAAAACGTTGAGGAAGACGAACTCGAAGAAGAAGCTGACGCAGAAGATTACGAAGACTAATTTCAATGAATATTTCTGTCCCTGAAAATAAGGATCTCAAGCTCTTTTATGCAAAGCTTGACGATCTTGAAAAGCGCGCTCTCGGTGGCGCGGTTTCGCACTCTGCTTTTTTGACTCCGAGTGAGGTTTATAAAGCAGAGAGGTATTTTGAGGCAAAAGGAAATAAAGATAAGATTTGCTTTTTTGGTGGTTATTTTGCCGCACAAAGAAAGCAAATCTTTCTTTTGCCCGAATATATCGTCGATTACGTTGACGGAAGCGATATTTTCGAGATGATAGACGAGGATTTGAATGCGTCGATTTGCGCTTTGAAAATAAGCGGAAGCGGTTTTCGTGAGCTTACGCACAGGGATTATCTTGGAAGTATTTTGGCGCTTGGTCTTGAACGCGAGGTTTTAGGTGATATTTGTATTCTCGATAATCATTCTGCTATTGTTTTTTGCAACGCGGAGGTGTCGGATTTTATCATTTTTGAGCTTTCTGCAATTGGCAACGATAAGGTTAAGGTTGAGAAGGTAATCGTTGACAAAAATATGGCTTCAACCCAGAAATATCAAGGGTTTACGGACACGGTTGCCAGCGAGCGGCTTGACTGCGTTGTGGCGGCTATTTTCAATCTTTCAAGAGAAAAAGCGCAAAATCTTATCAAGGGTGGATTTGTGGATTTTAACTATGAAACCGCAACCAAAATTGACGTAAAAGCAGAAGCAAATGACATAATCTCCGCGCGCGGATTTGGAAAATTCATCATCCGCGATCTTTCACAATCTACAAAAAAGGGAAGATTGAGGTTATTTGCGGATAAATATATATAAAATATATATTGACAAAGTTTGTTTTTTGTGTTATATTTATCTTGGTAATATAGGTGGCTATGACGAAGACGGTGTTTTTTGAAGGGCTTTTAGAGAGTGCGCGGATGGTGAAAGCGCATAGCGAGTAGGGAAGCACAGATCACTTTTGAGCCGATTGCTGACTATAAACTCAGGCAATCCGTACCCCTGCGTTAAAGGGTTTGAGTGGCATTTTTGTTACAAAAGTGTTAAGGATTTATGAACAAATCTTAACAAACTGTGAACTTTTAAAAATGCAAATTGAGTGGTACCACGGTAACTCCGTCTCAATGGTTTTTTGACCATTGGGGCGTTTTTTTATAGTAATTTTTTTTAAAGGAGATATATTATGGCAAAGGATTACACAAGTTCCTTAAATCTTCCAAGCACAAAATTTGAGATGAGAGCAAATCTTCCCACAAGAGAGCCCCTTATGCTCGAATATTGGAACAGCATCAACCTCTATAATCAGATGCAGGAGAGACGCGCGGGCAGACCCACGTTCGTGGTTCACGACGGCCCTCCATTCTCAAACGGAAATATCCATATGGGTACTTCCTTGAACAAAATTTTGAAGGATTTTATCAACAAGTCAAAGGTGATGGAGGGTTACCTCGTACCGTTCACTCCCGGTTGGGACAACCACGGTATGCCCATTGAGTCCGCTATCATCAAAAAGAATAAGATTGACAGAAAGAAGATGAGCATTTCCGATTTCCGCCGTCAATGTCACGCATTCGCCCAGGACTACGTTGACATTCAGATGGGTCAGTTCAAGCGTCTTGGCGTTGTTGCGGATTGGGAGCGCCCTTATCTTACAATGAACCCCGAATTTGAGGCGAGAGAGGTTCTCGTTTTCGGTGAGATGTTCAAGAAGGGTTACATCTACAAGGGTCTCAAGCCCGTTTATTGGTGCCCTAAGGACGAAACCGCTCTTGCAGAGGCGGAAATCGAATACAAGACGGACAAGTGTACCTCTATCTACGTTAAGTTCCGTGTGAACGATGATATGGGCAAGCTTGACGGCATTTGCGACAAGAATAACACGTATTTCATTATTTGGACAACTACAACCTGGACTCTTCCCGGTAACCTTGCTATCGCGCTCAATCCAGACGAGGATTACGTTGTTGCGAAGGCAGAGAACGGTGAGTGCTACATCGTAGCGGAGGCGCTTCTTCCCAAGACGATGGAGGAAGGACAGATTGAGAACTATGAGGTTCTTGCAAGGATGCCCGGTAGAGAATTTGAATATATGAAGGCACAGCATCCCTTCCTTGATAGAGAGAGTCTTGTTTGCGTGGCTGATTACGTTACTATGGACAGCGGTACGGGTTGCGTTCACACCGCTCCCGGCTTTGGTGCTGACGACTATCAGACCTGCCAGAGATACGGCATTGAAATCATCGTTCCCGTTGACGACCGCGGTTATCAGACGAAGGATGCGGGCAAGTTTGCAGGTCTTTACTATGAAGAATCCAACAAGGCAATTCTTGAAGATATGGTAGAAAGCGGCGCACTCTTTGCATCAAAGGAATTCGAGCACGAATATCCTCACTGCTGGAGATGTAAGAACCCCATTATCTTCCGCGCAACACCTCAGTGGTTCTGCTCGGTTGATGCATTTAAGGACGAAGCGGTAGCCGCTTGCAAGGGCGTTCAATGGCTTCCCGAATGGGGCGGTGACAGAATGGAGCAGATGATCAGAGAGAGAGCCGATTGGTGTATCTCACGTCAGCGTCATTGGGGTCTTCCCATTCCCGTATTCTACTGTGAGGATTGCGGCAAGCCAATTTGCACCGATGAAACTATTAAGAGAGTATCCGAGGTGTTTGGAGCAGAGGGCTCTAACGCTTGGTTTGACAAGGAAGCAAGTGAGCTTCTTCCCGATGGATTTGTTTGTCCTCACTGTGGAGGCGTTCACTTTACAAAAGAGCACAACACTCTTGACGGTTGGTTTGACTCCGGCTCGTCACATTTCTGCGCTCCCGACCTCTATCGCGAAATCGGTGAAGCGGCAGACGTTTATCTTGAGGGTGCTGACCAGTACAGAGGTTGGTTCCAGTCATCACTTCTTACTGCGGTTGGCGCGGTTGGAAGCGGTGCGCCCTTTAAGACCGTTCTTACGCACGGTTGGGTAGTTGACGGAGAGGGCAAGGCGATGCACAAGTCCCTTGGTAACTCCATCGCTCCCGAGGAGATGGTTGGCAAATACGGCGCGGATCTCGTTCGTCTTTGGGTTGCTTCGAGTGACTATCGCGTTGACGTTCGCGTTTCCGACAACATCTTCAAGCAGCTTTCAGAAACATACAGAAAGATCAGAAACACGAGCCGTATCATTCTTGCAAACCTTAACGATTTCAATCCCGATACGGATATGGTTGCTCTTGACGAGCTTTATGAGATCGACAAGTGGGCGCTCAGCCGTCTTAACAATCTTGCAAGGGTTATCCGCGAGGGCTACGATACTTATGAATTCCATACGGTTTACCATAGCGTTAACAACTTCTGCACGAACGATCTTTCAAAGCTCTATATTGACATCACAAAGGACAGAGTTTACGTTGAAAAGAGTGACAGCAAGGCAAGAAGAAGCGCGCAGACCGCTATGTACCTTATCATTTCCGGTATGACGCGTCTTATCGCTCCTATGCTTTCATTTACCGCAGAGGAGATTTGGCAGGCAATGCCTCACTCAAAGGATGACGTTAAGGATAGCGTATTCCTTAACCTTATGCCCGAATATTGTGAGGAGCTTACTTTTGGTGATATTAGTGAGCATTGGAACAAGCTCTTTACACTTCGTGACGACGTTATGAAGGCACTTGAATTGGCTCGTGCTTCAAAGCTTATCGGTAAGTCACTTGACGCGAAGGTTACTATCTATACAACTAACGAGGAACACAAGGCAGTTCTTGATAGCTTTGCAAACGATCTTGCGACCGTATTTATCGTTTCGCAGGCGAAGGTCGTTGCAGGTGAAGGAGTTGAGGGTGCATTCGCGGAAACCGAAAGCGGAATTGCAGTTCTCGTTGAAAAGGCGGACGGACACAAGTGCGACCGTTGCTGGACATATTCAACCGAGGGTGTTCACGATGAGGACGGCTTCCTTTGCGAAAGATGCCGCAAAATTCTTGAAGCATAAAGGAGATTATAATGCTTATATGGCTTATGATAATGACCGGTGTCATATTTCTTGACCAGCTTACGAAATGGCTGACGGTTATTAATCTTGAATATGGAGAAACATTTCCTCTTATCGAAAACGTTTTCCATTTTACCTACGTGAGAAACACGGGCGCGGCGTTCAGCATATTCAACCAACCCGACCAGCGTTGGATCTTTATGAGTATTTCGAGCGTTGCCATAGTTGCTCTTTCGATTTATTTGTGGTTTAATCGCAAAAAGGGAGCACTTCTTTGCGTTGCGTTGAGCTTTATCATCGGCGGCGGTATTGCCAATATGATTGATAGATGCTTGCTTAAATACGTTATTGATATGCTTGATTTTCGCCTTATAAACTTTGCGGTGTTTAACGTTGCAGATTCGTTTGTTTGCGTTGGCGTTGGATTGTTTGCCCTTGCCGTTCTTCGTGAAGAATTTTTGGAAATGAAGAAGGAAAAGGCGGCAAAGCTTGCGGCAGAAAACGTTGAGGAAGTATCGGAAGTGGCGGAGCAGAACGAAGATGAAGAAAACGGTACTGACCTTAATAATTGACGATATTGGACAGAGAATTGACACAGTTATTGCGGAGCGCGAGAAGATCTCGCGCTCTCAAGGTGCAAAGCTCGTTGAGTCGGGTGCTGTGCTTGTCAATTCAAAGGTTGTTGCCAAAAACTACAAGATAAGAGAGAATGATATAATTGAGATCTTTCACCCCGAAGTGCAGGAGTGCGAGGTAGAGGCGCAGGATATTCCTATAGACATTGTTTATGAGGATAATGATATTATCGTTGTGAACAAGAAATCGGGAATGGTTGTGCATCCCGCGGCGGGGAATCCCGACGGAACACTCGTTAATGCGCTTTTGTATCATTGCGGTGATTCGCTTTCGGGTGTTGGCGGTGTTGCGCGCCCCGGAATCGTTCATAGGATTGATAAGGACACGAGCGGTCTTTTGGTTGTTGCCAAAAATGACGAATCGCACATATCTCTTTCCGAGCAGCTTAAAACTCACTCGGTGAGCAGGGTTTATCACGCAATCGTTGTTGGTAATCTCAAGGAGCTTTCAGGTACGGTTGACGAGCCGATTGGACGTCATCCCGTTGACAGAAAGAAGATGGCGGTTATCAAGAACGAGGCGTACACTTCGCGCGAGGCGATAACTCATTACCGCGTGATAAAGCGTTTTCACGGCTTTGATTACGTTCAATGCGTGCTTGAAACGGGCAGAACGCACCAGATTAGAGTGCATATGGCTTATCTTGGGCATCCGCTTCTCGGTGACGAGGTTTACGGCGGCAATAAAACGCGCTTTCAGGCGTTGCACAAGGACTGCATTAGCGGTCAATGTCTGCACGCGAAGGAATTGCATCTGACTCACCCCAAAACCGAGGACAGAATGGCTTTTACTTCCGAGTTGCCCGATAATTTTAAAAGGGTGCTTGAGTTGATGGAGAAGACGTGTAGTTAGTGAAATATGATACCGTACAATAAAAAAATAGTTTCTAATGCGTGAACGTTAAGAAAAATATGACGCGTGGGGTAATTGTTCCATTGCGGCTTCAACAACAGATTATGTCGTAGCTCATACAAATCTCATTAGATACCGTGGCTATTATTTTGACCAAGAAAGTGGTTGATACTTAGTTTGATTGTGGGAAGTTTTGTTAATGCTATTTCGCCCAAATAAAAACAACAATATTGATGGAGGAAATAAAATGAAAAAGATTACATCAATTTTAATTTTAGTCATTATTATCAGTTTAACAGGTTGTAGTTCATTATCTGATGTTCTATCTGATGTCATTAATGATAGTCAAAGGGCTGTAGCAGTGGCTGAAGAATTTTGTATTGCTTTGTCTGAAGATATGGAAAAAGCTAAAGAATATTTACATCCAGATTCTACTCCAAGTAAAGATGAACTACAGGCATTCATTGAAGAGATTGAACATGTAAATAACATTAGTTTCTCTGACGGCGTTGCAATTATGGGTTGCGATCATATCAACTCAAATTCTTCTGACGTTACATTATCTAAAGTGAAGTATGCCTTTCCCTTTGAAATTGTTGTTGGTAATACAATTATAGAATTGTATTTTACAGTAACAAAAAATGACAACGTTTTTGCTATTTCTGATTTTTATCAAACCAATGTTTTGGAAAATAATGATAAATCAGAAAAACACGTAAAAGATTTTTGTAATGCATTAGCCACAAGCAATGAAGAAGCCCAAAAATATATCCATCCGAATTCACGACTTATAGGTGAAAAATTTGATAGTTTCGTTGCTAAATTGGAAGAATTTAACGGAATTGATTTTTCTTCTGGTATTGAAATAAAAGAATGTAAAATTGTTTCATACACCCAACTTGCGTTATTGAATGGCGGAGATGAATATGAGTATAGGTGTCAACTTGATGTTGCCGGCAAAACTGTAAAAATGTTCTTTATTGTTTCTGATAATGATGAGGGATATGGGATTTATAGTTTTGGAGTAATTGAGTAGCAATGCGTGGTATCTTTGTATAACTAAAAAACGGCTCTCGAAATTTTTCGAGAGCCGTTTTTATTAGTTTTATTTTATTTCAATAATGGACTCATTCCACATATCGGGTGCTTCGTAGCCGAGGAGGTTAACCATTGTGGCGGCTACGTTTGCAAGGCCGAACTGTCCGTTATCTTCCTTTACCGTGTAATTTTCAGAGTAGAAATTATCGTAGATGATGCAGGGAACGGGATTAAGTGTATGGCTTGTTTTGGATTTGAAGCTGCCGTCCTTTTCTGCTTTTGGCTGCTTTGTCTTCTTATCCATTTCATACATTTCGTCTGCGTTTCCGTGGTCTGCTGTAATAAGCGCAACGCCGTGGAGCTTATCAACAACGTCGATAATTCTCTTGAGCTGAAGGTCGAGCGCTTCCATTGAGCAACGGGTTGCCTGAAGGTTGCCTGTGTGACCAACCATATCACCGTTGGGGAAGTTTACGCGAAGGTATGCGTATTTTCCGCTTTCAAGACATTCGATGAGCTTATCAGTGATTTCTGCGCACTTCATCCAAGGTCTTTGCTCGAAGGGAACAACGTCGGAGGGAATTTCGATATAGGTTTCAAGCTCTTCGGAGAATTTGCCACTCTTGTTTCCGTTCCAAAAGTAAGTTACGTGGCCGTATTTCTGCGTTTCGGAGATTGCGAGCTGGCTTACGCCTGCGTCTGTGAGGTATTCGCCGAGAGTGTTTGTGATTTCGGGGGGATTTACGAGATATTTTGAGGGGATATGGAGGTCGCCGTCGTATTCGAGCATACCTGCGTAAACTACGCTTGGCACACGAACTCTATCGAATTTATCGAATTCTGCGCCGCCCTCGAACGCCTTTGAAATCTCGATTGAACGGTCACCGCGGAAGTTATAGAAGATAACGCTATCGCCATCGTTGATCGTACCAACGGGCTCGCCGTTTTCTGCGATAACGAAGGGGGGGAGATCCTGGTCGATAACCTTATATTCCTCGCGATAGGTCTCTACTGCCTTTGCTGCGCAGCAGAACTGTCTGCCCTCACCGAGAACGTGCGTCTTCCAGCCGAGGTCAACCATTGCCCAGTTTGCTTCGTATCTATCCATTGTGATTTTCATTCTGCCTCCGCCGCTTGCGATGCGCGCGTCAAAGCCCTCACCGTTAAGAGAAGCGAGGAAATCCTCGAAGGGAAGAATGTATTCAAGAGCAGACGTTTCGCCAACGTCACGTCCGTCGATAAGGATGTGAATTCTAACCTTGCTTACGCCCTCAACCTTTGCCTGCTCAAGCATTGCTTTAAGGTGGTCGATGTGGGAGTGAACGTTACCGTCGGAGAAAAGTCCGATGAAGTGGAGGGTAGAACCATTTGACTTTACATTTGAAATAAGCTCGCACCAGGTGTTTGAAGTGAACATTTTTTTGCTTTCAATAGAATTTGAAACGAGCTTTGCGCCCTGAGCGAAAACCTGACCTGAGCCAAGCGCATTGTGTCCAACCTCGGAGTTACCCATATCGTCATCGGAGGGAAGTCCTACTGCCGTTCCGTGCGCCTTGAGGGAAACCATAGGGTATTTTGCCATAAGCATATCGAGTGTGGGAGTATAAGCGCCCGCAACTGCGTTTGAAATTGTGTCGGGAGCAAGACCTACACCGTCCATAACTACTGTGAGCACGGGACCCTTTACTCCTTCAAAATTGTTAAGTTTATTGAGAGTTTTGTTCATTTAGAACCTCCAAAATAAATTATATTTTTTCACTACCCTTTAGTATAACTTTTTTTGATGATTTTTGCAATAGTTTTTGAGAAAAAATAAAATAATATTTTCACAAACTTGACTTTTTGCGTTTTGTGGTGTATAATAATCCAGTTGAAATTATCTTTTCGAAAGGAAGTATATATATGTCAGAGTGTACGCACAACTGTTCGAGTTGTTCACATAGCTGCTCGACGAAGTCGAAGCAGGATTTTTTAGAGCCGATTAATGCAAAATCGAAAATCAAGCACGTTATCGGTGTCGTTAGCGGAAAGGGTGGCGTTGGCAAGTCGATGGTGACTTCAACTCTTGCCGTTTTGATGCAGAGAGCGGGCTACAGGGTTGGTATTCTTGATGCCGATATTACGGGTCCTTCAATTCCGAAGGCGTTTGGAGTTTACGGTGACGTTGAGGGTGACGATAGCGGTATGATTCCGCCCGAAAGCTCTACGGGAATTAAGATTATGAGCGTTAATCTCCTTTTGCCCGATGCGACGGCTCCCGTGGTTTGGAGAGGTCCCGTTATTGCGGGCACCGTTAAGCAATTCTGGTCGGGCACGGTTTGGGGTGATCTTGACTACCTTTTCGTTGACTGTCCTCCCGGAACGGGTGACGTTCCGCTCACGGTTTTCCAAAGTATTCCGCTTGATGGGATAGTTATCGTTTCATCTCCGCAGGAGCTTGTTTCGATGATAGTTGAAAAGGCGGCTAATATGGCGAAGATGATGGGCGTTGACGTTATTGGACTTGTTGAAAATATGAGCTACGTTAAATGTCCCGATTGCGACAAGATCATCAAAATTTTCGGTGAGAGTCATATTGAGGAAATCGCGCAGAAGTTCGGTTATCCGCTTCTTGCAAAGATGCCCATTGATCCCGCACTTGCTTCGCTTGTTGACGCGGGTAGGATTGAGGATATGAACGCAAACTATCTTGATGGTGCGGTTGAGATTCTTAAAACGGTTAAAAATATAAAGTGATTCAGGGAAACAAAATGGTTAAGTTAATTATAGTCAGACACGGAAACAGTATTGGTAATTTTAAGAGAATTTTCATCGGTCAGACGGACTGGGGGCTCTCGGAGGTAGGAGAGGAGCAGGTTAGACGATTGACCGAATATTTGAAGGATTTTCATATTGATGAGATCTATTCGAGTGACCTTTGCAGAGCGTATAACACGGTGCTTCCGACGGCTCAGCGACTCGGACTTGAAATTCACAAAAGGGAAGGCCTGCGCGAAATTTACGCGGGTGAATGGGAGCAGAAGACATTTGTTGAGCTTGCCGAAGATTTTCCCGAAACATATTGGACGTTCCAAAACGATATTGGAAACGCGCAGCCCGACGGGGGAGAGAAGATTTCCGACGTTTTTGCGAGAATTAAGAAGGCGATTGAGGATATTCTTGCGGAGAACGAGGGTAAAACCGTGCTTATCGGCACGCACGCGACGGTTATTCGCGTTATGAATTGCCTTTGGCACGACGATACGCTTGAAAATTTGCAAAAGTACGATTGGGTGTCTAATGCGGCGGTTTGCCATATTGAATATGAAAATGGCAAGTATAACGTTGTTGAATACGGTCACGATGCGCATCTTGAGGGAATTATTACTCACGTTGGGGTTAAAAAACAAGATTAATATTGAAAAATGTCGGTTTTTCGTTGTGCAGGTTGCACAAAATTTATGAAAAGCCGATATTTTTTATATAAACTATTTACAAATAACGATAAATGTGATATAATCAAATCAGAAAGAGGTGGCTCTTTCATTGAAATAAAACTCGAAAGGAATGATTTGATGAAGATTACTATTGTTGGCAGACAGATGAACGTTTGGGATTCAACCAAGGAAATGGCTGAAAAGAAACTCGCAAAGCTGGACAAATATTTTGGTTCAGAGGCCTCCGCAACAGTAACGTTCAGTTGCAAGCGCGAGCGTGACAGCGTTGAAATCACGATTCGCGGTGCTAACACAATCTTTCGCGCTGAGGTTGAGGATACCAGCTTCCAGAACGCTATGGATCGCTGCGTAGAGGTTATTGACCGCCAGATCAGAAAGAACAAAACTCGTCTTGAAAAAAGACTTAAAGAGGGCGAATTCACCTTTCCTGATTTTGACGAGGGTCTTGATGAGGATCCCGAATTTATCGTTAGAACAAAGGAGTTTGAGCTCTTCCCGATGAGCGTTGAAGAAGCAATTATGCAGATGAATTTGCTTGGACATCAGTTCTTCGTTTTCTTCAATGACGAGATCGACAACGTTTCCGTTGTTTACACAAGAAAAGACGGAAGCTACGGACTTATTAACCCTGTGATTTATAAATAGTGTTAACCACCCCCACCGCGCAGGCGGTGGGGGATTTTTGTAGTTGACAAAAATAGGAAATGGTGATAGAATGTAGACAGAAGTGCCGACGGGCTGAAACGGGAAAGAGAAATACCTATGAAAAATTTATTGATTAGTATTATTGCTTGTGCTATTGCTCTTGTGGCAATAGTTGTGGCATTTGTGGTTGCCGGAGATGATGGAACAAATGGAATTGATGGTATAAACGGTAAAGATGGATTAACACCTACCATAGAAATTAGTGATGACGGGTATTGGATTATTAATGGTATAAAAACCGAATATATTGCTATTGGTAAAGATGGTAGTGATGGTCAAGATGGAACTAACGGCGTTGATGGTGAAACTCCTACTATCGAAATTAGTGACGATGGATATTGGATTATCAATGGTGAAAAAACTAACGTTTTGGCAAACAATGACGAAAATCCCCAGGGACTTGATTTTTGGTTGAGAGATGACGGTTGTTATGCCGTATCTGTAGGAAAAGCTAAGTATTTGAGTCATATTGAAATTCCGTCAACATATTTAGGTAGACCTGTAGTGGAAATTGAAGACGAAGGATTTGCGAATTGTACTGCCCTTATAAGTGTTAAGATACCCGATTCTGTTACAAACATTGGTTTTGGTGCATTCTATGGTTGCTATTCACTTCTAAGTATAACTATTCCCAAATCGATTATCAGTATTGAATATGAAGCATTTGAAGAATGTATTTCACTTTTCGAAGTTTGCAATAAGTCCTCATTGGATATAGTTGCGGGAACTGTGCCCGGAGGCGGTATGGAGTTGGTTTTTCACGGAAAAGTGGGCCTTTATGCAAAACATATTATTAGCGATGAATCGCAAACTGCACTTAAGACTGTGAATGACTGTATATTCTTTGATAACGGAGTTGATGCTTATCTTATGAAATACATTGGTAAGGGTGGTGCGATTGAACTTCCTACGCTAGAAGGAAAAGAATATGAGATTTTTGAAAATGCATTTCGTGAAAATGCTAATGTAACTAACGTGATAATTCCGGATTGTGTAACAAAAATAGGTAGATCTGCTTTTGAGGATTGCACCTCACTTGAAAGTGTAATAATTGGAAACTCCGTCAAAGAGATTGGTACGTCTGCTTTCTATAACTGTGAAGCTCTTGAAAGTGTGATTATTGGTAACAGTGTAAATGCTATTTATGGTGGTGTATTTCAAAATTGCGAATCGCTCACAAAAATAAATATTCCCGATAGCGTGACTACTATGGGGGGATATGTATTTTCAAATTGTCATTCGTTACGCAAAATTGTAATACCGGATTCTGTTAAAACATTGCTTGGGTCTGCATTCGAAAATTGCGGCAGTGATCTTACCGTTTATTGTGAAGCATCATCAATGCCACAGGGCTGGTATTTCCCGTTCGATAAATCTAGCTGTTCGGTTGTTTGGGGCTATAAGGGTGAATGAATAATGATACATTTAGGAACGCTCGGGTGGGCGCTCCTTTTGTTATGGAATTTCTGTGCTGTGCGGGTGGGGAAAAGACCTTGGGTTGATAAGAAAAGTCAAAGAGTTCGACGCGAAAAAAACTGTCCCGCGAGCCCCCGCCCACTCCCCGACACTTTGTGTCTTCACTCGAAAATATAGTCGTCTCGGGTGTATGCTGAAGCATACGCCCGATACTCCTTATTTTCTCCCTTCTCATCCTTCCTTTTTCCGCCACAGGCGGCGGTCGGATTCGAAGCCTCTCGCCCCCAGAGGGTTATAAGAGTGGTGCGTAAAGGGGAAGCATAGAGAATTTTAGTATTTATTGGGTAATTTAAAAGGTTAGTTTAGATTTGGAACAGGTCGTCGGGGATGCCGATTCCTACGGTGTTTGCGGTTATTTTATTGAAAGATAATAGACATATAGCGAATAAAAAATAAGATGTCATCCTGAGCGGTAGCGAAGTTTTGCGAGGGAGCACCGTCGAGCTGAGCAAAACCAATTGTGCCTTTAGGTACAATTGGGATCTATTAAGGAATTTTATGTACCATTTTTAACATAAAGTCACTTTTTATTCGTTTGCTCGATTTAAAACAAATCAAAATTTGACAGGGTGGATGTGATGGGGAGAATGAAAATTTAAATCAAAAAATCTTTTAAAGTCATTGACTACGTTTTAGGGTTATGATATAATAATAAAGTTAGCTTACGAAAGGGGGAAGGAAAATGGACAGGTACAAGAAGTTATTATCGAACACGTTGATACTGACTATTGGGACGTTTGCGTCGAAGCTATTGGTTTATTTTTTGATGCCTCTTTACACGGCGATTTTATCGACGGAGCAATACGGAACAGCGGATTTGATTACGAATGCGGCGAATTTGCTTATTCCGTTTTGTTGCATTGGTATTACGCACGGTGTTTTCCGTTTTGCTGCAGACGAGGACGAGAGCAACAAGGTCATTCTTTCGTCGGGTGTTAGTGTACTCCTTATTTCGAGCGCGGTTTTCCTTTTGGTGTCGCCGTTGATTTCGTTTATTCCGTATTTTGAAAGCTACGCGTGGCTTATTGCGTTTTACGTCATAAGCTCCAATTTTCACACGGTTGCAAAGGAATACATCAGGGCAAAGGGAAGAATGAAGCTTTATGCCGTTCAGAGTATTTTAGGTACTGCTTTGGTTATCGCTTTTAATCTTTTGTTTCTTATTCCGATGAAGCTCGGAGTTGTCGGTTACGTGCTTTCAGTTGCGGTTGCGGATGCGGTTGGAACGGTATTTTTGATTATTTACGCGAAGCTTTATAAGGATTTCTCATTTAAAATTGTTTCTAAAATCAAGATAAGGGAGATGCTCAAATACAGTCTTCCGATGATGCCCACGACGGTTATCTGGTGGATTACCAACGTTTCGGACAGGTTTATCGTTACTGCGATTTGCGGAAGCGGTGAGAACGGGCTTTACTCGGCGGCTTACAAAATTCCGACGATTATTGCTCTCGTTGCGGGCGTTTTCAACGAGGCGTGGCAGCTTTCTGCAATTTCCGAGTCGAAGGACGGGGAAGAGGTTGGCAATTTCTTCTCTGAGGTTTTTGAGAGGTATCAGGCGATTTTGTTTTTGGGCTGCTCGGTGCTTATTCCGTTCACTCCTCTTGCGACGAGGATATTGCTTGACGAGTCTTATTTCAGTGCGTGGAGCTTTATGCCCGTGCTTTTGGTGGCGACGGTTTTCTCCTCGCTCGTTACGTTCATCGGTACTATTTACACGGTTAAAAAGAGAACTACGATGTCGCTCATCACAGCGGCATTCGGGGCGGGGCTCAACATTGTGTTAAACCTTTTGATGATACCCTCGATGGGTGCGCAGGGAGCGGGAATTGCAACGGCTATCAGCTATTTTGCGGTTTTCGTGCTTCGCGCGATTCATTCAAAGAGGTTTATGCCGTTTAATCTGAAGGCGTGGAAGGTGTCACTCAACACCTTGATCGTTATCGTGCAGATTATATTTATGATTTGCGGCTTGCCCTTTAATATTTTGGTGCAGGTTTTGATGGTTGGATTGATAGGATTAATCAACGGAAGGTCGCTTGTTTCGGCTTTTATGAAAATATTGAAAAAAATATTGAAAAAATAGAAAAAAACTCTTGCAATTTGGAAAAAGATGTGCTATAATACACAATGTATGTGTATGTCACATAGAATTATCAAGGAATAGTCCGCTGCGACGCTCTGCATGAATATTCCGATTTTTAAGGAGGGCCACTAAAATGGATTTGATCAAGGCTTTTACAAACGAGCAGCTTAAGAAGGAACTCCCCGTGGTTAACGTTGGTGACACAGTTCGCGTTCACAACAAGATCAAAGAGGGAACACGTGAAAGAATTCAGCTTTTCGAGGGTACTGTTATCGCTAAGCACGGCGGCGGTATCTCTGAAACATTCACAGTCAGAAGAGTAGCATACGGTGTTGGTGTTGAAAAGACATTCCCCATCCACTCTCCCAACGTTGAAAAGGTTGAAACAATCAGACACGGTAAGGTTAGACGTGCTAAGCTCTACTATCTTCGTGATAGAGTTGGTAAGGCGTCTAAGGTTAAGGAAAGAATCTAATTTAAACTTAACAAAAAAGACAGAGCATCGAAGGGTGCTCTGTTTTTTTATTCAAAACACTTGAAAAAGTCAAAAAAATGCGGTATAATGGGAAATGCAACCTAAGGTTGCGCATTTGAAAACTAAAATGTATGGTCAAATTTTGACTTTTTTGATATACTTGAGCCGTAAAATAAAAACAAAGGAGACCCCATATATGACCCTTGAAACTGCTAACAGATTATATGAATTGAGAAAAAAGCACAATCTTTCACAGGAGGAGCTTGCCGAGAAGCTTGGTGTATCGCGTCAGGCGGTATCTAAATGGGAGAGGAGCGAGGCGAGTCCCGATACGGATAATTTGATTGCTCTTGCGAAGATTTACGATCTATCTCTTGACGAGCTTATTTACGGTGAAAAGGAAGAGAAGAAGAAAGAAAAGGCAGAGGAAAAAACCGAAGAAAATGCGAACGAGCCCACGAACGAAAAGAGCGAAAATGACAATGAGGAGCTTTTTGTAAATATAGACGATGGTAAGGATAAGGTTAAGATAGGTCCTAAGGGAATTCTCGTTGAGGACGAGGACGGTGAAAAGGTCAAAATAAGCTGGAGCGGTATCAAAATTGAAACGTCGAAAAAAGATGATGACGACGATGATGACGATGAGCTTTATGAAACCGTTTATTCAAGTAATGGGAAGACAAAAAAGGGAGATAATGTTCGAATTAAGGTGAAACGACCTACAAGATTTTGGCTTGAGGTTCCGTATCCCATTATTTGTGCTGTTGCATATTTGATTTTTGGATGCTACAATATTTGTGGTGGATGGGCATTATCTTGGGTGATATTTATCACAATCCCGATTTATTACACTTTGGTTGAGGCGATTTACATGAGGAGCTTTGCTTACTTTGCTTATCCTGTGTTCTGCGCATTTGTGTATCTTGTGTGCGGTTTATATTTCGGAAATTGGCATCCTTCTTGGATAATTTTTGTTACTGTTCCCGTATACTATCCGATTGCGGATGCGCTTGATAAGGAAATTAGAAGAAAATAACACAATAGTTTAATGAACCTGAATGCTTTTTGTTAAAAAGCACCGAAAATCCTCGGTGCTTTTTGTTAATTATACCATTACGAATTCTTAATATTTTAATTGACTTTTGCGGGGTAAAATGTTATAATATTGGGTGGGAAATATTCTACATTTCTTTATTATACGAAAGGAGAAGTATTTTGAACAATACCAAGAATAACTTTGGTTTTACACACAAAAGCGGAATTCTTATGCCCGTGAGCTCGTTGCCCGCAAAATACGGCATCGGTGACTTCGGCAAATGCGCTTTTGATTTCGTGGATTTTTTGAGTGAGACGAAGCAGACCTGCTGGCAGGTTTTGCCCCTTAATCCCACCTCATACGGCGACAGCCCTTATCAGTCTCCTGCGGCTTGCGCGGGTAATCCTTATTTTATTGCTCCCGAGCTTCTTTTTGAGCAGGGCTTACTTACTAAGGACGAGCTTGATTCCTATGAGCACGAGCAGGGAAAGATTGACTACGGCTTCCTTTTCAATACTCGCTACGATATGCTTCGCAAGGCCTTTGCAAGATTTACTCCCGATTCGGAGTATGATGCGTTCTGCGAAAAGACGGCGGCTTGGCTTGAGGATTACGCGCTCTTTATGGCTTTGAAGGTTCATTACAACTATTGCCAGTGGACTTTATGGAGTGACGAGCACAAGAATATTGCTTCTGCACGTCAGCACAAGGGCGAATTCGAGGCGGAAATGAATTTCTGGAAATGGGTTCAGTTTGAATTTATGAAGGAATGGAAATCCGTTGTTGAATACGCGCACTCAAAAGGTATCACAATAATAGGGGATATGCCCATTTACGTTGCGCACGACAGTGTTGACGTTTGGTCCGCTCCCGAGCAGTTCTTGCTTGATAAGAATTACAATCCCACTATCGTGGCAGGTTGTCCTCCCGACGGATTCTCTGTTGACGGTCAGCTTTGGGGTAATCCAATTTACAATTATGACCTTATGAAGGAGCAGGATTACGCTTGGTGGGTAAAACGCGCCAAAGCTAATTTTGACCTTTACGATATTATCCGTATCGACCACTTCCGCGGATTTGCAAGCTATTACGCTATTCCCGCTGATCACGATACGGCAAGATACGGCACCTGGGAGATAGGTCCTCGCCTTCCTTTGTTTGAGGCGATCGACAAGGCGTTGCCCGAGTCAAAGATTATTGCTGAGGATTTGGGACTTATCACGGACGACGTTACCGAGCTTCTTGAGCAGACGGGCTTCCCCGGAATGAAGATGCTCCACTTCGCATTCTATGACGAGGAGAGCGAATATCTTCCGAGAAATTATCCCGATGCAAACTGCATCGTGTATTCCGCTTCCCACGACAGCGACTGCACGGCTACCTGGTATGAAAACCTTGTGGGCGAGGCGCTTGACAGATTCAGATTGGAATGCCCGAGAAGATTGGATCAAAATCCCATTGAGGCACTCATTGAGTTCGCTATGACGAGCCCTGCAAACCTTGCAATGGTTCCTCTTATGGACTATCTTGAGCTTCCCAACAGCGAGGGAAGAATCAATACTCCCGCAGTTGCCGAGGGCAACTGGGCTTGGAGAGCTAAGCCCGATTATGCGAGTGACGCACTCAAGGCGAAAATCCTTGACGTTACCGTTAGAACGGGGCGCGAAAGCAAATAACGGTTAATAACAAAATTTTATATAATTATACGAAAGGAATTTGTTATGAAAACATTATTAACAAAACATTTGTCCCTTGCATTGCTGATTTGTATGTTGTTCAGCGTGCTTGGTACAGCTTGTACAGTAGGCGGTGGAACCGATACTCCCGTTACCGGCGAGGACGTTACTTTGCCTGCTGTTGACCAAACGGATACCTCCGGAAACGTAGATAACGGCGGTATTATGGGTACATATCAGCCACCCGAGGGTGAATATGATATTGAAACTCCCGAGGGCTACAATAAGGTTACCTTCTATTGGGTAAACAATATGTTCTCCTCTTGGGCTGATTACGAGACCTGTGACATTTGGATCTGGTACGATGACGTTGACGGTAAGGGTTATTTGATGGAACAGTGCGAATACGGCGCTAAGGTTGTTATCAACGTGCCCGAAACTGTTACAGAGGTTGGCTTTATCGTTCGTAAGGACTGCTCTGAGCCCGGTGGATCAAGCTGGGGTACAGCTTCCAAGGACGGCGGCGATGACCGTTTCGCTATTATTACGGGAAAAGAAACATACATTTTCCTTAAAAACGGTGACACAAATCAATACGCAAGTGATGATGGAGTAAATTTAGTGCAGATTAAGAAGTTTAACGTGGCAGGTATCAAGGACTTCCACACAATCAAGTACAATATCAATCCTGCTAAGAAATTGGAAAAATATACGCAGGTTAGTGTTTGGGACGGCGACAAGAAGCTCACCGTTACAAGAGTAAACACTATGGGTAAATCTACAACAGCGGGTATGATTACCGTTGCTGAAAAGCTTGAGCTTAACAAGATTTACACGGTTAAGATTGAAGGATTTGAGCCCATCAACGCAGTTCCTATGGAAATCTTCGACACAGATGAGTTCAAGAATTTGTATAACTACGACGGCAACGATCTCGGCGCTATTATCAACGGCGACAGCACAACCTTTAAGGTTTGGGCTCCCACCGCTGCTAAGGTAGTTCTTGACCTTTATAAGAAGGGTAATGAGGTTGACGCGGATGAGAATCCCATCCCCGGCTCTGCTACCGATGCTTACGAGCGCATCGAAATGACACTCGGTGATAAGGGTGTTTGGTCCGCAACCGTTGAGGGTGCGGGACACGGCACTTACTACACATACACCGTTACAACCGCAGCAGGTACTGAAACTGCTACTGACCCCTACGGCAAGGCAGCGGGTCTTAACGGTAACAGATCAATGGTTGTTGATCTTGATCAGACCAATCCTTTGAATTGGACTGACGATAATTTTGACCCCACATTCGGCGGTACGGTTAACTTCGACAACTACTCAGACGCATTCATCTGGGAGGTACACATCCGTGACTTCTCCAATATGCTTGATGCATCTCAGTATAAGGGCAAGTACCTTGCATTTACTGAAACGGGTCTTACAAACGCAAACGGTATCTCCGTTGGTGTTGATTACCTTGTAAATCTTGGTGTTACACACGTTCACCTTCTTCCTTCCTACGACTATGCAACAGTTAAGGAGGAGGATCCCGAGAGCGGATTTAACTGGGGTTATGACCCCAAGAACTACAACGTTCCCGAAGGTAGCTACTCCACAGACCCCTACAACGGTGAAGTAAGAATCAATGAATACAAGCAGATGGTTCAGGCACTTCACAACCAGGGCATCGGTGTTATTATGGACGTTGTTTACAACCACACATTCAGCGCAACAGACAGCTGCTTCCACAGAATCGTTCCTTATTACTATTACAGATATAACGCAAACGGCGCTAACTCCAATGCTTCCGGTTGCGGTAACGATACTGCTTCTGAGCGCTATATGTTCAGAAAGTATATGGTTGACAGCTTGACATATTGGATTACAGAATACAACCTTGACGGTTTCCGTTTTGACCTTATGGGTCTTCACGATCTTGAAACAATGAGACAGGTTGAAGAAGCAGTTCACGCAATTAACCCCAACGCAATCATCTACGGTGAGGGCTGGACAATGGGTAGCACAACTGACGGCAGCGAGCAGGCAAACCAGACAAATATCGGTAAGATCACTGCTACTAACAACGCTATCGGTTCTATCGCGGTATTTAACGACGCTATGAGAAACGGTCTTAAGGGTAACAGCGGATTTGGTACAATCACATCCGGTATCCTTAACGGCAGCGCAAACGGCGATAACTTGAACAAGGTATTGTTCAGTATTTTGGGCGGTAATGCAAGCGGTCAGTCTTGGAGAGTTTCTAACAACATGGTTATTAACTATATGAGCGCTCACGACAATCTCGCTCTTTGGGACCAGCTCACATTGACAATGGGCGGCAGCACCTCTGCTAAGGCAAAGGCAAACCGTCTTGGCGCGGCTATCCTCTTCGTTTCCAAGGGTACTCCTTTCGTTCAGGCGGGTGAAGAAATGCTCAGAACGAAGCCCTTCTATGACAAGGAAGGAAATCTCGTTCCCGGTGAGTATGATGAAAACAGCTACTCCTCTTGCGATGAGACAAACAACCTTAAGTGGAATACGCTTAAAGAGGGCTCTGAAGAATACAAGATGGTTCAGTACTATGCAGGTCTTGTGGAAATGAGAAAGGCATATCCCATCTTCTCTGACGTTGCTACTAACATTCAGTCAAGCAACATCGGTAGCTGCGGATTGGCTCTTCAGTACACGCTTGGCAACCAGAAGGCAATCGTTCTTATCAATGCTTCAAGCTCTTCTGCTAACTTTACAATGCCCAGCGGCTCTTGGAAGCTCGTTGCAACCGTTGACAATGCAGGCGCAACTGCTCTTGCAACTCAGGGCGCAGGTAACGTAAGCGTACCCGCAGGCGGTATCCTTGTTTACGTTCAGTAATTAGACCTATTGACTCGATTTTATATGTTAATAAGGAGAATAATATGAAAAATACAATTAAAATATTATCCCTTCTTTTAGTTCTTGTTCTTTCATTGTCCATATTTGCAGGCTGCGGAATTGTTGATGATCCAAATAACGCTGTTGAAGGCGGAAAAACATTCGTAACCATTACCTGGATGCAGGGACAAAGACTTATTAAAGAAGAAGTGGTTGAAAAGGGAACATTGCTTACCGAATGGACTCCTGAAGGTAGCGGTGAATTCAAGGGTTGGTATGAAAGACCCTACATTAAAAAGTTCGACTTCTCAAAGCCCGTTACAAAGAGTATGATTATCTATGCTTCTTTCATCGGTGGTGATGATGGTGGCACAGGCGAAACTGAAACACCTGACTGGTACCTTATCGGCGCAGGTAAGGGTGACCTCGGCAAGTGCAACAACTGGAATCACGAGGCAGCGGCTGCTAACCTTGGTTTGGTTGCAGGTGAGGACGGAATCTATAGAGTAACGTTAAGCTTGTATGCCGGTGACCAGTTCAAGATGACCAACAATTTCGGTTGGGACAACGAAAAGGCAATCGACAAGATGGCAGGCTTTGCTAACGGCTCCGTTAAGGATGCTGACGGCAACGTTGTATTTACTGCAGGCGAAAACAACAACTTCGTTGTTGCTGAGGGTATGGACGGTAAGTATGAAATCACATACGATGCTAACGCAGACGTTATGGGCTTTACCTTCCTTGAGGCACTTGAGAGCATGCCCGACGATATCCGTTTGATCGGTGACAACAACGGTTGGGGAACATCCTACGGTGAAGATGACTATAAGTTTACTTCTAACGATAACGAAAATTGGACATACACTTGGGACGTAACATCAGTTCCCGCAACATTTAAGGTTTATAACAATCTCTCCGGTGTTTACTATCCCGGCGGTGTTGGTAACGACCTCCACATCGACGTTGCAGGCGTTTACACAATCGAATTTAACATCAAGACGAGAAATATCGTTGTTAAGGATGCTGACGGCAACACGGTTGACGTTGGATTCACAGGTGACAACGGCGGCGGTGACAACGGTGGCGGTTCTACCATCACTCCTAACGCTAACCCCGTTGAAAAGGTTTATATCGTTCTTAACGACGAGTGGAACGACGGCTCTTTGGTAGGCGCTTGGACTTGGCCCGGTGATATTTGGGCTACGGCTACGGCTACTGACGTTGAGGGCGTTCTTGAACTTGTAATTCCAGCAGGAACAAATATGCTCCTCTTTGTTGACTTCAACGAAGGAACTGCTGATCCTTCTTGGGATGCTATGAGAGTTCAGACGGGCGACTATGCAACTCCCGACAAGTCCGATGACAAGATTTACTACCACGTTTCTAACGGAACTTGGTCTAATAATGCTGAAACTCCCGGTGAATCCGGTGGTAATGAAGGCGGTAATGAAGGCGGTAACGGTCCTGCATTGACAGAAACAGTTACTGTTTACTTCGAAAACAACTGGCTCTGGACTAACGTTTCTTGCCACTATTGGGGCGGAGAAGGAGTTGTTGGTACTGAATGGCCCGGTCAGGCAATGACTGTTGTTGGTACACTCAACGGACATGACGTTTACTCAATTGAACTTCCTGTAGGCGTTACAGGATTCCTCTTCACAGGTAATAAGGATACAGATCCTAACGCAATTGACCAGTCTCCTGATATCGCTACAACCGGTATTGCTAATGGAAGCGCTTGGAGAATGGATTGGGCTGACGGTAATATCGTAACAGGATTTACATATGATCCTAACGGTGATAACACTGATACTCCTGTAGTTCCCGATCCCGTAGTTCCTACTGAAGGTACTAAGCTTTACTTGGTTCCCGGTGTTTGGGCTGACGGTTCTCTCATGGGTGCTTGGGTATGGTCAACAGGTTCTGCAAGTACTTGGGTATCTGTAATTGACTCTGATGCTGACGGTATATATGAGGTTGTTGTTCCTACAGGATGCGATAATATTATTTTCGTTGACTTTAAGGCAGGTGCAACTTCTATGGACTGGAGTAACAAGGCAAATCAGACAAGCGATTTGATTGTTCCTACTGATGACAACATTTACTATCATGTAAATGCTTGCGTTTGGAAGAACAATGCAGAACCTGAGGAAGATGCAGCTGATGTTTATACAGTAGCCGGCGCTGCCGGACTTTGCGGAGTTGAATGGTCCACAGGTGCAACTCAAAACGATATGACCTATGACGAAGCTACCGGTGTTTACACAAAAGTATTCACAGGTATAGCTGCAGGAACATATGAATACAAGGTTGTTCTCAATCACAACTGGGGAACAGGTGAATTCCCGGCAAGCGGAAACTATTCTGTAACAGTTACTGATGCAGGTAGCACGGTAACAGTTACTTGGAATCCTGCTACTTCTACACTTGAGGCAACAGTTTCCTAATATATGCTAAACCAATTAATCCCTCGCGCGAAAGCGCGGGGGATTTTGTTGTAAAATTGTATAATTTGTAAAAATTAACATATCATTTTGAGGTTTGTGTGGCAATTTTGTGCAAAACACAAAAAAACGTTAAAATGCAGAAAAATTACCTAAAAAAACTTGACATAGCTTGTCCTTTGTTCTATAATTAACATAGATAGATATAAGGGGTAACCACGCGTATTATCTCTTTTGTTTATCAAAATAAGCCGATAGGCAATTTTATGAAAGGAGATAATTTTTATGAACAAAATTATCAAAACACTTCTCGTAGTTATGGTATTGGCACTTGCGCTCACAGTACTCGTTGCTTGTGACGATCCCGAAACCACAACTACAACAACCGTTGCTCCCGAACCTGAGGCTTGCGACCATAACTGTGTACAGGAATTCCTTCCCGGTTATGATGCAACTTGTACAGAAGACGGTTTGAGACCCGGTTTTAAGTGC
>JAFVRQ010000099.1 GCA_017504245.1 Clostridia bacterium
AAAAAATTTTTAAAATTTTTCAAAAAAATTCAAAATTACACAAAACAAAGGCAAAAAGGACCGCAAAAGCAGTCCTAATAAATCATTTTTTCTTTTTCATAAGATCTTTAATTTCCTTCAAGAACGTGTCGACGTCCTTAAATTCTCTGTAAACAGACGCAAAGCGCACGTATGCAACCTGGTCAAGATCCTTTAATTTGAGCATAACAATCTCACCGATTTCACTCGTTGTGATCTCGGTTTTCATACTGTTATAAATCTCCTGCTCAACCTCGTTAACGATTGCCTCGGCATCCACAGGCCGCTTCTGGCACGCCTTCAGCACACCCGAAAGGAGCTTATTGCGGTCAAAAATCTGCTTTTCACCGCTCTTCTTTACAACGATAATCTGCGTTGCCTCTATAGTTTCAAAGGTTGTAAATCTCTTTTGGCATTCAAGGCATTCGCGTCTGCGACGAATACTCAAGCCGTCAGCAGAGGGTCTTGAATCTATAACCTTGCTGTCAAAATATCCACAGGATGGGCATTTCATAGGTTTTTACCTCTCTTTAAGAAAATATCATATAAAATATTATACTCATAATAGCACTTTTTTTCTGATTTGTAAAGTAAATTTTTATATTTTCATACTAAAAAGAAGCAAAAACCCTTGAATTTCAAAGATTATTCAAAATGCGCCAAGCTTTTGCATAGCACATCCAACGTTGCGAACCGTTTTCATCGTTTTCTTTATCATTCTTCTTCTGCGCGCCGCCTTAGTATTGCTGAGCATTATACCACCAACAATAAGCATTGCCATACCGCCCATAGCGCCAAGAGCAAGTCCTACATTAGTTTTCATTTTTTCATTCCCCCTTTTATATTTTTGTAATAATATCTTCTCCCAAAACAAATGAAATATTCAATTTTTATTATTTGTTTTTAAAAGTAAATTATCAAGCGCACGTGATTTTAAACGATAAACGCTTCTATCGGATATCCCGAGAATTTTTCCGCACATTTCAAGCGTTTGACCCTTGATGTAATAATGATACAAAAGCATTCTTTCGCTCGGATCGGATATAGAAAGCACCAGCGCTCGCAGGGAATACATCTCCGCCTCTAAGGCAGCTTCATCTAAATCCGGTTTTTCAGCGCGCAAAAAAGTATCCGACGAGCGCAAAGCTTCGTTCATCTTACGATATGAACGCAAAATTCTGTCCATCTCCGCGCGCGTCAGAACCACATTTTCTTTAATAAAACTACCTTCCATTCAGTTTTTCCTTTCTTTTTTTGTTTATTAATATTTTGATTTTTCGGGGAGTTAATGTTAGTTTACGTAAGGATTTTTTCGTTCTTTTTGAAAAAAGAACATAATTCTTTTCTTAACTATCTACTCGCTAAATCCCACTTTACACATCAGAACATTTGTTCGCTTGCGAGGGTAAATAAAACGCTTCAATTAAAGAAGCATATCGAAAAATTCTTTTATATCCGCAAGGTCGAGAAACTCAAGAAGCTCGGGGGAGATGAGCTCCTCAGCACACTCTGAGCAGATAGCTTTGCCGTTTTTCATAAAATGTCCGTCGCCCTCGTAATTGCGAACGCCGCAAATCTCGCATTCGCTGGTGGCATTGCCAAGCCCGGTAACATATCCGTCGAACTCAGGACACGCAGGGGGGCAGACGAACTGACCGCAAATTTTACAAATAATTATCACTCCTTTTCCATTTTCACTTGAAATTTATTTCAAAATGTTGTATAATGGTTGAGATCGTGTTTTCGCGCCAAGATCCTTCGGTGACTAAGCTCACTTTAGGATGACGCATTCGCGTCGGCGCAATCTTCACACCTCTGTGTCGGAGAGAAATGCGAACAAATGTTCTTTATTTAGATTATATATCATCAATTCCCTTTTGTCAAGGGGGTTTATAAACTTTTTAAAATTTTCAGAAAGGTGTAGTCAAATGCTTGCAATTACCGTTAACGATCTTGCCGTGTCCTTTGGCGCGCGTGATATTTTCAAAAAAATAAGCTTTGCTCTTGAGGAAAACGATAAGCTCGGCATTATCGGTACTAACGGGTGCGGAAAATCGACCTTGTTCAAGGTGATTTTAGGCGAGCTTGACGCAACGAGCGGCAACGTTTTTATCGCCAAAAACAAAACCGTTGGTATTTTAACGCAGGATTGCGCCTTTGAGGTATCAGCTCTCGTTGGTAAAAGTGCGCTTGAGCAGATGTACGCCGCATTCCCCAAGCTTCTGCGTATGGAAGAAAAATTGGCTTCTCTTGAAGAAAAAATGGCTCTTTGCAATAGCAACGCAGATCATATCAAATTGAGTGAGGAATACCACGATTTATATACCAAATTTTCAAATCTCGGCGGTCTTGACTATAAGAGCCGTTGCGCGTCCATTCTACTCAAAATGGGATTTGAGGAGCGCGCGCTTTCTCTTGATGTAGATTTACTTTCGGGCGGTCAAAGAACACGCCTTGCCCTGTCAAAGCAGCTCTGCCGCGAGCCCGATTTGTTGCTCCTTGACGAGCCGACCAACCACCTCGACATCGAAACCGTGCAGGTGCTTGAAAATTACATAAAGAACTATAAAAAATGCGTGCTCATCATCTCGCACGACAGATATTTTCTTGATCAAGTGACGAACAAAACTCTTGCGATGGAGCACGGCGAGGCGAAGCTTTATAACGGCAACTACACGCAGAGTATGAAGCAGCGAGAAATCGACCGCGAGATTGCCGAAAAGCATTATATCAATCAGCAACGCGAGATTGCAAGGCAGGAAGCGTATATTGCCCAGCAGCGTGCGTGGAACAGAGAGCGAAACATCATTGCTGCGGAGAGCCGCCAAAAGATGCTTGATAAAATGGTGAAATTGGAGCGTCCAAAGGAAGCGCCGAAGCCCGTGAAAATCAAGTTTACGCAGTCGCTTCAAAGCGGAAACGAGGTTTTAAGAGTTGCGGGGCTTTCAAAATACTTCGGCACGAAAAAGCTTTTTGAAAATATGGATTTCCTTATCCGCCGCGGTGAAAGAGTTTTCGTTATAGGCAAAAACGGTAGCGGAAAATCCACGCTTTTAAAGATGCTCGTGGGAGAAAGTGAGCTCACCTCGGGCGTGATTGAGGCGGGCTATAACGTTGAAATCGCATATTTCGACCAGCAAAACCAAAATCTGACCGAGTCGAACACCGTTCTTGACGAGCTTTGGAACGCATATCCCGAAAAGCGCGAGTTTGAGATTAGAAGCGCGCTTGCGCGTTTCAGATTTACGCAAGAGGATTGCGAAAAGACCGTTTCCGTGCTTTCGGGCGGAGAACGAGCGCGACTTACACTTGCAAAATTAATTTTGTCACCTATGAATTTGCTAATTCTCGACGAGCCGACGAACCACCTTGATATTATGTCACGCGAGGCACTTGAATCCGCCCTTGACGAATTCGGTGGCACAATTTTAATCGTCAGCCACGATAGATACCTTGTTAATAAGCTTGCAACGAGAATTATTGAGATTGACAACGAGCGAAGCACGGGCGCGGATTTCATCGACTATCCCGTTTTCAACGTTGGAAACGCATTTGCGGAATTCACGCACCATAAGGAAACGCACCTTGTTTCTCCCCTCTCGGTTGAGAGTGAAAGGGTTGCTACCGCACAAAAGGAGGATTATCTCTCACGCAAAAAGCAGGCGGCGGACGCGCGCAAGGAACAAAAGCGCATCGAAAACCTCAAAAAAGAGCAAGAAAAAATCGAAGCCGAGCTTGAGCAAATCGAAGTCGATCTTTTTGGAGAAGCGGCAACGGACTATAAAAAAGCCGCCGAGCTCACCGCCAAAAAAGACGCCCTTGAGGAGCGACTTATGGAAATTTATGAGGAGCTTGATGGCATTTAAGACAAGAATTTAATATCAAAAGCCACTGTTTTCGAATAAAAAACAGTGGCTAATTTATTAACAAATGAGGTATTTTTTGTGAACAAAAATGAATAATTTATGAACTTTTTATTTTGACGAATTTATGTCAAAATGACGCTGATTTTGACAGATTTGTGACAAAATAAGAACTAAAAAACGGCGAGGGTGACCTCGCCGTTTGGTTTTTATTTTATTCGGGTTTGTAGCCGTAAACTACAGGTATAAATTGATTGCCTGAATATGCGCTCATTGAATTCCAATTTGAATTCCACTCGGCAGGTTGTGATTCTGCTTCGCAGTAAATGGTAAGAGAAGAACACCATTCAAATACATACTCTCCAATATTCTCCACCGATTCAGGAATTACCACCTTTGCAAGTGAAGTGCATTGAGCAAATGCACCGTTATCAATATTCTTAAGCGAATTCGGAAGTTCTATATTTACAAGTGAGGAACAACCGTAAAAAGCACTATTAGCAATACTTATCAAACTACTTCCCTCACCAATAATGAAATTACTCAACATAGAACATCCCATAAATGCGCTGGGAGATATATATTTCACACCGTCACCCAAATACACGGTTTCAAGCATTTGGCACTCATTAAAAGCAATTCCGCCAATAACCTTAGTTTCATCGTGTATGCGGCAAGAAATAACGTTGGTATCTTTTGGGTTAACAAACACAAGATATGGGTTGTTTTCATTTCCCAAATAAAGTGCGCCATCATATTCAGCATATTCCAAAGCTTCAGAACCGACAAACGCATATCCCTGTACAATCTCAATAGAATCAGGAAGGTCTACGTTTTTCAAGGTCGGAATTCCGCCGAATGCCATAGAACCAATAGTCTCGATAGTTTCAGGCAACTTCACACTAACTATATTATACGGATCTCTTGGCATATAATTTGCATCTAAAGGAGCAAAAGCCATATCTGCAATAGCAGTAACAGGTAAGCCGTTATATTCACTCGGAATTACGAGATTTGTATCGGTGCAAGTGCCCATACCGACAACGGAGTAGCTTTGTCCGTCTGCGTTGAGGGCGTATTCAAGGCCTTGTGAGCCTTCGGGTTCAATTTCATAATAAGTTACTGTACCATCTTTAGCGATTGTACCGTCGGTACAGTAGATAGTATATTCGGGGGTATCATAGTCCCAATACCATCCAAAAGATATGTCATTCCATTGCGATATTGTTCCATTATAATAAATTGAAGTAAGTGATTTACAACCATAAAATCCCCAAGCAACAATACTATTTAATCCACTACCGATGTACACTGTTTCAAGACCTGTGGAACAATAAAAAGCTCCGTCGCCTATAACTGTTACATTATCGGGAATTGTAATCGTCTTGAGAGTTGGGCACTCCGCTAATGCGTAATTTCCTATAGTTGTTATTCCCTTACCCAGCACTACATTTTCCAACAAATAACAACCTCTAAATGCTTCAACATTAATAGCAGTAACATTATCCGTAACAATTATATTCTTAAGAGAAGTACAATTATGGAAAATATCATCCCCTAAAACAGTGATACCCCTTCCGAGAGTTACAGATTCAAGCGCATAGCAATCTCTAAATACCTCTATTCCAAGATGAGTTACACTATCAGGAATAACTATTGATTTTAGTGAATAACATCCTCGAAATGATCTTTGTCCTATAGTTGTTAAGCTATTGGGCAGACTTACAGTTTCAAGTGCAGCACAATCTCTAAATGCTCTATCCGATATTGTTTGCAATCCCTCATAAAACACTGCACTCTCTAAAGCACTACAATCATCAAAAGCATATTCATCTATAAATACTAACGACTTGGAAAATTCCACATTCTTCAGTGCTGTGGAGCTTCTAAAAGCTCCATACCCAAGAGAAATAACTCCATCTCCCATGTCGACGGTTTCAAGAAACGGGCAAGCTCTGAATGCGCGTGCTCCTATCTCGATAACACTATCTGGGATGCTTACATTTATAATATGATCTTGATAGAATGCGCTTGCACCTATCATTGTCACAGGCAAACCCTTATATTCACTTGGAATTACAAGCTCGGTGTCGGTGCAGATACCAATTCCAACAACAGAATAGCTCTGTCCGTCCTCGTTGAGTACGTATTTAAGACCAAATGAGCCATCAACAAACTCATCAACAGGTATATTTTCACTTTCCTTTTCACCACAATCGCAATATCTTTCTTTGAGTCCTTCTTCCTTGATAGTGGGTTCTTTAACGATAGTCCAATCGCTCCAAACATGAACGTGCGGAATGGGTTCGTCACCAATCACAAATTTAAACTCAACAACGTGCTTACCTGCACCTTGATCCCAATTTTGACCCTTTTCTACATTAGTCCAATCTGCCTCTGTGCCAACGTAGTAGATGATTTCAAGGTATCCACAGTTTGCAAATGCTTGCTTTCCGATTTTTGTCACGGAGTGAGGAACAAGCACACCAATGAGCGATTTACAGGAATGAAATGCGGAATCTCCGATTTCAGTTACTCCCTCGGGAATGTTGATTACCTGAAGTCCATCGCAAGATTTAAACGCATTATCTCTGATTTCAGTTACCGTCTCGGGCAAAAGTACACCCAAGATGTTCTTTGTATTAGAGAACGCGCCCTCTCCGACAGCTGTTACGCCTTGAGGTACAACAATGTAAACATCCTTGCAGGTACCTATATCCCAAAGAACTCCGTTTTCATCGATTTCGAGTCCCTGAGAAATGGGGTGACTCTTTACGTTCGCTTCGCAAAGTGAACAAACGAGATTTACGTTCACTTCGTCATAAATAAGCTCCCAATTGTCCCACGAATGCTCGTGCCAGCCCTCTATATCATATGGCAGGCGTTCAAGCACTCTATCCACATCGTCATCACTACAAGAAGCGAAGCAAAGCAATGTTGCCAAAATTAAGAATAAAATTGCTATCTTTTTCATAATTATTCTCCTTTTTTATAGATTATAAATTGATTATAGCATTTAAAAACCATTTTTGCAATACTTTTGACAAAAAAGTCCGCCGAGCTCACCGCCAAAAAAGACGCCCTTGAGGAGCGACTTATGGAAATTTATGAGGAGTTGGAATAAACACTAAACCCATCACAGTTTTGAATAACTGTGATGGGTTTTTTCATATCTTTTTACAATCTAAATAATTCAACATAAACTTATCGAGTTTATCTGATGTGGACAAATGTTTTTCTTTTCTTTTGAATATCTTTCTAAACAAAGTAACTATAATTTCAAAAAAATTCAATATGAATATTAAAGGGAAAAAAATTATGAACCAAACTAAATCTCCAAAAGTTTCAGTCCTCTCGTTTCCTTCTTCGTCAGGGTTATGAACAATTTTACCACTAATTATCGTTTTGTTATTTTTTTCCTCAATCTTCGCAATATACCAATACCCGCCAGAATGTCCTCCACGTTCGACTCCAAGCCAAAATTCGCACTCATTTTTTATGATTATTAAATATTCGCCTTCGCAATAATTATGATACTGTCCTTTTCGATTGTTTAATTTTTCAAATAAATATTCTTTTTTATAGGAATACTCGTATACATATATTTTTGCTTTTTTCATATATTCTCCTATTCCCCACAATACAACTTATCAAATTGCCATTTTAGTGGATTTTCATAAATGTATTTCGATATTTCATCAAAATCACGTTTGTTGCGGATTATGTGGTCGTAAAAAGATTTTTGCCAGATATTTACGCCAACTTGCTTCGTTACGGTTTCTTTGAACATTTTAATCATACGACTCACCGTAGGGGCGCACCGTGTGCGTCCGCTACCATTTGGCAACATAACAACAATTATGTGTAAATGATTTGGCATGATAACATACGACGACAAATATACACCCTCGTACACCCCATCCCATCGATTTAATTTTTCTTCAACAACCATTCCTAATTCCGACAACGGCAAATTCTGCGGACGCACACGGTGCGCCCCTACGAGTTTCCAATCAAAATTTTGCACGTCGAGTTCGCCATTCCATAGCAATTTTTCTTTATTTTTTGTACAAATAGTAATAAAATACGCTCCCGGCTCGGAATAATCATAATTTTGTAAACGTATTTTCTTTCTCTTTGGCAAAGTATCACTCATTTTCATCACCACCGACATCATTATATCACAAAATCCTCGAAGCAACAAGTGTTTCGAGGATTAATTGTTTTATTCCGTTGTATAGTTATCAAAATATCCCTGAATCCAAACGATTGGTGTTCCCTTGTCACCGCTACTGGAGGTAAGGTCACAAAGCGAGCCGATAAGGTCAGTAAGCTGACGGGGTGTTGTGCCCTCAGAAGCCATCTTACCAACGAGATTTCCGTCCTTTTGCGTAATTCTTTCCTTGATTGCATCTTTAAGCGCATCGCCCGAAAGGTCTGCAAAATCGTTATCCGCAAGGTATTTGAGCTTAAGCTCGTTGGGTGTACCCTCAAGGCCGTCGGTGTATGCGGGAGAAACCACTGGGTCTGCAAGCTCCCAAATCTTTCCAACGGGGTCCTTAAAAGCACCGTCACCGTAAACCATTACCTCAACGTGCTTGCCCGTTGCGTCAAAAAGTCTCTTTTGAATATCATCAACAACCGCTTGGCAATCTCTTGGGAAGAGCTTAACCTGTTCATCGGTTGCCTTGTTTGAACCGAGAAGACCGTAATTTTCATTATAGCCGCTTCCGTTCACGCTTTCGGACAAAATATCGTCAAGACCGTAAACTATCTCCGCGCCTGCTGCCTTTAAAAGTCTCTTGCTTCTGTGTCTTGTGTGAATATCGCAAGCGAGAACGTTCTTCGTATAAGGAAGAATAGCTCTTGAATCGTTTGCAAAAATAATCTCGCAATCCGCGCCCTGCTCTCTTATAAGCTGCTCGTAAAATTCAACGTAGTCAACACCCGTAAATCTATGCTTTTCATAACCGAAAAGCTCTCTGTATTTTTCGAGTGTCAAAACGTCGCTATAGGGGTTAACACCCATTTCGTCAACCTTATCAAGTGAAACAAGGTGATTTCCAACCTCGTCGGATGGGTAAGAAAGCATAAGCACTATCTTCTTTGCTCCGCGGGCAATACCCGTAAGGCATACGGAAAATCTATTTCTGCTGAGGATTGGGAAAATAACGCCAACCGTCTCGCCGCCGAATTTTGCTCTAATATCCGTTGCAATATCGTCAACTGTTGCGTAGTTCCCCTGCGCGCGGGCAACGATCGCCTCGGTCATCGCAACAACGTCGCGATCACGAAGCGGAATATTTTCTTCTCTTGAAGCCTCAAGAATGCAATTTGTTACTATCTCGGCAATATTATCGCCATTTCTGATGATGGGCGCACGAACGCCGCGTGAAACTGTGCCAATGGTACGGCTCATAATTAATTCTCCTTTGAATTTAGGATTTACAAAAAAAGTATATCACTTATTTTTCGTTTTGTAAAGTATTTTTTTATATCAGGGAGCAAAATTTTCAAAAATTTCTCTCATATCAAGAATGGGATTTTGATTTGACGGGTAGCTCTCCGATTTTTTTGCGTTCGCAGTCACGAGAACGAAAAGCTCGCCCGTATCGTTGTTCTCAATGCACGAAACGAGACAGTAGCCCGCCTTATCCTCAAGTCCGCTCTTGGTTGCCACTATCGTGTAATCCCCCCACAAAACTCTGCTTGTGTTGGTTCCCATATTGGTTAGGGTTTTGTGAAGAGTTGAGTTATAATAGGTCATCTCAATATATTTAAGTCGATATGAAACACCGCCAAGGACCTCCTTGCAAAGAGGATTTTCCATAGCGTATGCCATTATTGCCGCCATATCTCGGCAGGTGGTGGTATTGTTTTCGCTATCCATACCGATAGCACCGCCAAAATGCGTATTTTTAAGTCCAATCTCATCCGCTTTTGCGTTCATAAGAGAAGCAAACTCGCTCATACTGAGCCCAAGATAGTCGAGCAGGCAAATTACCGAGTCCGCGCCCGAGCGATAGGAAATTCCGTAAAGCAGGTCGAGAACCGTATAATTCGTGCTGCCGTAATTGTTATAAAGATACATCATATCTGCAGTTGAGGACTCACTATCCATTCCCGCAAGTGCCTCGGGCTCGAAAACGTAAATATCCTCAAGATTTTCTATCAAATCAACCGCGGTAACGATGGTCATCACCTTCGTCATTGATGCAGGATATATAATCTCATCGGAATATTTGTGAGCAATCGTGCTCATATCCGAAAGCTTTATTAAAATCGCATATCCCGAATAGAGATTATACGCCCATTCACCGCCATCATTTGCCACGAACTGCGTTTTATTCGTCACAGTTGCGTAAGGATATTCCGCGTCGGGATTTTGTGGGATTGGCGGTTTTTTCGTTGTAGTAGTGGTGCTGACACTCGGCTCGGGATTCCAAACGGGAATGCTCTCGTCGGTGAACACCGCAAAAAACACGCAGGAAATTATCAAAAGCAGAAAAATTGAAACGATAATGACTATTGACGTGTGTCTCTTATTATCAATAAAGCTCGACGTTACGTATCGGTTTTCGTTTTCGTCACTTGTTTTGAATTCTCCGCTATTATAATCGTAGTTATTCATTAATTCTCCAAAAATTTTATTTCATTTCATCAAGCTTTGCCTTGATTTTTTTCATATCCTCAAGCATTTCCTCTTTTTTACGAGGATCGCGAAGAAGAAGCGCAGGGTGATATACGGCGGTCATAAGAAAATCGCCCTTTTGAACCCATTGTCCGTGCTCTTTTGTGATACGGTAATTGGGGTCGATAAGACGTTGAGCTGAAATCCTGCCAAGACAAACTATCATCTTCGGGCGAATAAGTCGCACCTGCTCGCGCAAGTATCCCATACAAGCATCCTCTTCATCGGGTTTAGGATCGCGGTTTTTGGGAGGACGGCATTTTAAAATGTTCGCTATGTAAACGCTCTCGCGCGGAATGTCAACTGCAAACAAATACTTGTCAAGAAGCTGACCTGCTCTGCCAACGAAGGGCGTTCCCGATAAATCCTCCTTCTCGCCCGGCGCTTCGCCAACGAAAAGAATATCGGCATTTCTATCACCCACTCCAAAAACGCAATTCGTTCGCGTTTTGTGAAGCTCACATCTCTCACAGGACGCACATTCGTCATACAATTCTTCCCAGGTTTTCATTATTCGACTCCCCAAAATTCAAATTCAAAGCCCAAAGGCAAATACATAGATATTATAGCAAATTCTCGCGCTTTTTTCAATATATATCTTAACATTTTCTTGAATTTATTTTTCGACGGATAAATTGGGATTTATCGGGATGTTGAAAAAGTTAGTTAAAGTTAAGATCGCCTACGCGGCGGGCGCCCACTTTTGAAAAAAGTGGGTCAAAACAATCGCTTGGTGTGTTCAGATTATGCGTAAATTTTCGATAATTCGCAA
>JAFVRQ010000100.1 GCA_017504245.1 Clostridia bacterium
AGTTTTGGAAGTGCGGTACCATCCGTCGTGCTCGCGCGTAAGGATGGTATCGTGCTTTCAAAACCGATAATTCGTTTGCGAATTATCGAAAATTTACGCATAATCTGAACACACCAAGCGATTGTTTTGACCCACTTTTTTTCAAAAGTGGGCGCCCGCCGCGCAGGCGATCTTAACTTTAACTAACTTTTTCAACATCCCGATAAATCCCAATTTATTGTTAAAAATACATTTTTATATGGTAACGAAAATGAAAAAACTACAGATAGCGTACCCGATAATAGTTGAGGGTAAATACGACAGAATGAAGCTCCTGGCGATTTGCGAGGGGTTAATAATAAAAACGGACGGCTTTGGCGTTTTCAAAAAGGACGAAAAGGCGGCTCTTATCCGCGCGCTTGCGGATAAATCCCCAATAATCGTGCTTACAGACAGCGACGGCGGCGGTAAGGTAATTCGCTCGCACATATCCTCACTTGTGCCGAGGGATAAGCTAATTCAGCTTTACATTCCGCGCATCGAGGGCAAAGAAAAACGCAAGGCAGAAGCATCAAAAGAGGGCTTTTTGGGTGTTGAGGGGATGGAAAACGAGCTTTTATACAAGCTTTTAGAACCGTTTTCAAGTGAAAATGACGCGAATGCGAGCGAAAAAATGATGATAATTGCTCATAATCCGTTATCAAAGGTAGATTTTTACGTTGACGGACTTACGGGTGGCGAAAATTCATCCGCAAGGCGCGATGAATTGGCAAAAAAATTCGGACTCCCCGAGAATATGACTCCCAACGCACTCCTTGAAGCGCTCAAGGTGGTCGCAACCTACGAGGAATATCTTGGGGCGGTTGGCAGAAAGGATAATTAATGATTGTTTTTGAATATATTAAGGCAATATTTTTAGGTATAATAGAAGGTATAACCGAGTGGCTGCCGATAAGCTCCACCGGGCATATAATTTTGTTTGATGAATTTTTCCCAATGACCGTCGGCGCTGAGATTCACCCCGATTTCACGTCGGAATTTATGTCGATGTTTGAGGTGGTTATTCAAATGGGCGCGATAATGGCGGTCGTGGTGCTATTTTGGAGCAAGCTATGGCCATTTTCTAAAAACGCGAGCAGGGAAGAGCGCAAGGAAATCTGGCAGACCTGGTTCAAGGTTTGCGTTGCGAGTGTTCCTGCGGCGGCGGTTGGCATCGTGCTTGACAAGGTTATTGAAAAAATTACGGGGCGCGACATTGACGGCTGGCTCTATAATGGCACGGTTGTTGCGCTTATGCTTATCGTTTACGGTATTTTGTTTATAATAATCGAAAAAAGGAACGCAAAAAAAGAGCCGAAAATCACCGCATTTTCGCAAATTTCTTATAAATATGCGTTTTTGTTAGGCGTTTTTCAGATGCTTGCGATAATTCCCGGCACATCGCGCTCAGGCGCGACCATTTTGGGCGCAATTCTGATTGGCTTTTCACGCACTTGCGGAGCTGAGTTTTCTTTTTTTATGGGTATTCCCGCAATGGTGGGCGGCTCGCTCATAAAAGCGCTCGGATTTTTGCAGTTCGTGGGAGGAGAGAACTCCTATGGGACTGCTCTCTCCGTGCCTTCTTATGCGTGGGTAATCCTTGCAATAGCGACGGTAATTGCATTTGCCGTTTCAATGATTGCAATCAAGTTTTTGATGAATTTCGTCAAAAAACACTCATTTGCCCCCTTCGGAATTTATCGAATAATCCTTGGTATTTTGGTTTTGGTATATTTTACGCTCAACTGAATAAAAATCACTTCATCAAAATAAAAAACACACCGCAAGGACTTTCCCGAGCGGTGTGCTTTTGCTTTGAGAGATTATCAAATTTTGATTTGTTGGGGAGTTAAAGTTAGATTAAGTAAGGATTTTTTCGTTCTTTTTGAAAAAAGTGACCTTCCTTTTCTTTGAAACTATTCGATAAATCCTAATTTAACATTCTATTTCATCATCTCACGCAACGTATCGAGCGCGTCGGAGAGTCCGCCGATTTGGTCGATCAGACCGCATCTTACTGCCTCGGGGGCATCGAGCACGGTGCCGACATCGGTGGCAAGCATATCGGGGCGCATCATTAATTCGTTGATTTTTTCTGCGCTCGCCTTGGAATTTCGGCAGATAAAATCAACAATTCTCTTTTGCATATCGGCGAAATAATTATACGTCTGCGGCGCGCCCACTACAAGACCGTTGACGCGGACGGGGTGCAGGGTCATCGTTGCACTTCTCGTTATGAAGGATTTTTTTGCCGCAACCGCCAGCGGCACGCCGATTGAATGAGAGCCGCCAATAACGAGGGAAACGGTTGGCTTTTTCATTGACGAGATGATTTCGGCAATTCCGAGACCCGCCTCAACGTCACCTCCCATCGTGTTTAGAATTATCAGTATTCCTTTTACGTCCTCGCTTTGCTCCATCGCGACAAGCAGGGGGATTATATGCTCGTATTTCGTGGTTTTTTGGTTTTGATCGTTTACGTAATGACCTTCAATCTGCCCAATTATCGTTAAAACCTGTATTCCGCTTTCGTTTTTCTCGCTTTCGGGCGGCAGGATCGCCTTGATTTCGTTTTGTTCCTTGTTTTCGCTCATTTTGTTCTCCTGTGTTTTTTTATGTAGATAAATTGAGATTTAGCGTGGAGAGGAAAAGTTAGTTTGTGTTGTGGCGGGTCGTCGGGGACGCCGACCCCTACGATTGAGCACATAGCCGTTTTGATAGCAAAAAGCAAAAATTGGGTATTAAAATTAGTTTGAATTAAAATGCCCTCTCCGTCTGAATCCGCCTTCGGCGCATTCTGCCACCTCTCCCAAAGTGAGAGGCTTGGGTTTGCGGACATTCGCCAACTTAAAGGCTCGCCCTCAGGGTAACGAAGTGGCACGAGCGCAATGAATAACAACACGGTGTGTTGTTAGAACGCGAGTGTGACCGAGCCGCAGCGAGACGCTGTCGCTTTAGCGACTGAGAGGGATTGAAATACAAACTAACTTTTATCCGCA
>JAFVRQ010000101.1 GCA_017504245.1 Clostridia bacterium
CTGAGCTGTAAGGTCCTCTTTCTCTGCTGTGAGGTCGTTGACAAGCGATGATTTCTGATACCATATGTACGCAAGGACGCCGGCAAGCACTACTACAGCGGCGATAAGTCCATACATGATTTTAGTGATTATAGGCACTCGTCCCGAGGCAATAAAAATGCTTCCGCTTGTTAAGGAAATGAAAAGCAAAAGCGAATTCGAAACACTTGTCTGTTTCAGCGGACAACACGAAACCCTTGCAAATAACGTTTTTGAGCTTTTTGACATTACACCGGATTATAAGTTTTCCCTCCCGAATAAAAGCAGAGCATTAAATGAAATGACGGTAAAACTTCTTAATTATTTTGACATTCTGTTTAAAGAGATTTCACCCGAGCTTCTGCTCGTTCACGGAGATACAACCACGGCTTTTTGTGCTTCTCTCGCAGGCTTTTATCAAAACATAAAAATAGCGCATATCGAGGCAGGGCTTCGGACCTATAATAATCTCTCCCCATTCCCCGAGGAGTTCAACCGAGTCGCAATAGATGCCCTTTCCACATTCCATTTTGCTCCCACAAAATCGAATGCAAAAAATCTAAATAACGAGGGCAAAAAATCAGTATTTGTAACGGGCAACACGGGAATAGATGCATTCAAATATACACTTTCAAAAAGTTATTTTTATCCCCTTTTGAGTGAAGCAAATAACAGAAAATTAATTCTCATAACAATCCACCGCAGAGAGAATTTAGGCAATAAAATGACATCCGCGCTTTTGGGAATAAAGGATGCCATAAGAAAGAGAAATGACGTTTTCGCCATCATCCCGGCACACCCAAATCCCATTGTAAAAAATGAGGTTGATAGGATTTTAGGCAATATCAAAAATATTAAGATTCTTCCTCCTCTACCCCTCTATGATTTTCATAATATTCTTGCTTGCTCAAGTCTTGTAATAAGCGACAGCGGAGGCATTCAGGAGGAGGCGGCATATCTCGGCATTCCCTTGCTTTTGCTTCGGGATACCACCGAGCGAAGCGAATGTTTAAGCAAAAACGCCAAAATAATCGGAACGCAAAGGGATATAATCACAACCGAAATATCCCGCCTGCTTAACGATGAAAGTCTTCTTAACGGAATGAAAATCAAGTCCCTTGCCTTTGGCAACGGAAATGCAAGCAAAAAAATTGTTAAAAACCTCTTGTCATTATTGAAAAAAGGTGATATAATAAAATGAATTAATATGCAATCCTATCAAAAGGAGAAATTTTTATGAAAATTAATGACTTTAAAAATCAAATCGCCAACGGCAATTTTGACCCAAAATTTACCGAGCTTTACGATGCTGCTCAGGTATTGGCTCAAAGAGAGCGATACATAAACGCACTCGATCGCTTCGCTGCTATTTTTGGTGAAACGCGTGAGGTAAACCTCTATTCCGTCGCGGGCAGAAGCGAGCTTGCGGGTAACCACACCGACCATAACTGCGGCAAGGTAATTGCCGCGTCGATAAATCTTGACATTATCGCCGTTGTTGCTCAAAACGGCACTACCTCAATAAATCTTAAAAGCGAGGGCTTTAATCAGCTCGCAATAGATTACACGCAGTATACCGAGCCCAATCCCGCTCATTTCGGCACGAGCGCATCCCTTATCGCAGGTATGTGCCGCGGCTTTTCCGATAACGGCTATGCCGTTGGTGGCTTTGACGCATATTGCACCTCAAGCGTGCTTCGCGGCTCAGGGCTTTCTTCAAGTGCCGCATTTGAAGATATGATCGGCAATATTTTGAGCCACGAATTTAATAATGGAAACGTGTCAAACGTTGAAATTGCAAAGCTTGCTCAATATTCCGAGAACGTATTCTTCGGTAAGCCCTGCGGTCTTATGGACCAGGTTGCTTGCGCTTACGGTGGCATTGTTTCTATCGATTTTGAGGACACTAAAAATCCCAAAATTGAGCAAATTGATTTTGATCTCACAAAAGCGGGCTATAATCTTTGCATCGTTGATACGGGCGGAAATCACGCGGATCTCACCGACGATTACGCATCTGTTCCCGCAGAAATGAAATCCGTTGCTGCACTGCTCGGCAAAACTCATCTTCGCCCCTGCGACGAGCAAAGCATTCTTGCAAACGCGAAGGAAATTCGTGAAAAATGCGGTGACAGAGCTCTTATGAGAGCAATTCACTTCTTCCGTGAAAACGGCAGAGTTGACACGATGAAATCCGCTCTTAAAAATAATGATCTGAATACATATTTTGCAGGCGTTCTTGCCTCGGGTAAATCGTCATTCTGCTATTTGCAGAACGTTTATACAACGAAGAACGTTTCCGAGCAGGGTCTTTCCCTTGCGCTTTGCTTAACAGAGGGCTTTATGAACGGTAAAAAAGGCGCGTTCCGTGTTCACGGCGGCGGCTTTGCAGGAACGATCCAGGCATATATCACAGAAGCCGACGTTGAAGAATACCGCGCTCTTATGGACTCCGTTTTCGGCGAGGGTGCGTGCCTCGTCCTACGCGTTCGTCGTGACGGAGCAATCAAGGTGAACTAATGGCAAATTACTCCATCACCTCCCTTTACTCCGGCTCAAAGGGAAACTCCGTTCTAATCGAAACCGACGAAGCCAAAATCCTCATCGACGCAGGAAAAAGCGCGCGTGCCCTTTGCAACGCAATCACCGAAATCGGCAAAAGCATTGACGAAATAGACGCAATTTTCATAACTCACGAGCATAACGATCACATCGGTGCGCTTGAGAATCTGCTCAAAAAACACAAAATACCCGTTCATATAGTTGGAATAAGCGCAAAAAAACTCTTGATGCGCTCAAGAGAGGTTTTTGAGAATGCGCTCTGCCTACACAACCCAATTTTTACTGAAAACGTGGGCAATATGAAGATAACAAGCTTTCCAACTCCCCACGATAGCGAATATTCCGTTGGCTATCGCATTGAAATCGGGGACGTTTGCATTGGATATGCTACCGATATTGGCTACATAACGAAGGAAATTAAAACCGCACTTTCGGGCTGCGAAAGCGTGGTGATTGAATCCAATCACGACGAGGTAATGCTAATGGAAGGACCTTATCCTTATGATTTGAAGCTTCGCATAAAATCAAAAAGAGGTCACCTTTCAAATAAGGATTGCGCAGAATTTGTCAGCGACCTTTGCTTCATCGGAACGAAAAACGTTCTCCTTGCCCATTTAAGCGAGGAAAACAACGATCCCGACCTTGCCTTTGACGAGGTTTGGAGCGCAATTTCAGATGAAAGCATTAATCTCAAAATCGCTTCTCAATATCAACCGGTCAAATTAGTATAATAAACGGCGGCAGCAAGCCACCGCCCTACGATATTTTGGGAGATATAAATGTTAAACGTCAAAATTTACGTCACAGGAACACTTAAAGAGCAGTATTATAAGGATGCAATAGCGGAATATAAAAAACGACTTAATGCATACTGCAAGCTCGACATAATTGAATATAAGGAGTATAAACTCCCCGAAAATCCATCCGAAAAGCAGATTGAACAAGCACTTATTGTTGAGGGGCAAAAGATACTTTCGGATATATCGCCCAAGGCTTACAAAATTGCAATGTGCGTTGAGGGTAAGCAGCTTTCAAGTGAGGAATTTGCAGAAAAGCTTGACAAAATCTCCACAACAAACGGCGAACTCGCCTTAATTATAGGAAGTTCATATGGACTTTCCAACGAAATAAAACAAGCTTGCGATTTTCGCATGTCAGTGTCAAAAATGACGCTCACACATCAAATGCTCCGCGTGTGGCTCGTTGAAATCATCTACCGTTGTCTCTCCATCAATAATGGCGGAAAATATCACAAATAAAAAAAACAAAAGGACTCGGCTTGTGAAGTTACCCCCGAATAGTTCACAAAAAATAAAAAAGGAAACACCTTCTATGGTATAATGGAGCCATAGGAGGTGTTTTGTTGTGGCAAAAAAAGGACAAACATTCAAGAAATATACAAAAGAAACAAAAGAAGAGATTTTAAGGAAATACTTTGAGGAATATATTCCCGCAAAAGTATTAGGAAAAGAGTATGGGATATCAGAAAAAACGATAGAAAATTGGGTATACAAATCGAAGCAAGGAAAAGACGTGCTTGTAGATCATCGTCAGTTTGGTTCTGGCAGACCCAAAAAGGAAGAAGGAGAAATAGATTACAAGGAGAGGTATGAGATACTAAAAAAATACCAAGCCTTCCTCAAGGCACAACGCGAGAGAAAGTAATATTTATCAATATGCACATAGGTAATTATTCTCTCGATAATATGTGTGAAGTATTGGATATATCAAAGAGAACGTATTACAAGTATCGTGCTGCAGAAGATAAAGATTACTACGATTACCTTTTGATAAAAGAAGTGTTTGATGAATCGAAAGGTACGTATGGCTATCGTAGGATTTGTGAAGGCTTATTGATTAAGTATGGTGTAATATTTAATCACAAGAAAACGGCAAGAATTATGAAGAAGTATGGTCTTAAACCGGAATATATTAAAAGAAGAAGACCAAACATGTCTTATCAGAGAATTGAAAAAAACGTTAAACCAAATCTCTTAAATAGAAATTTCAATGTTAGTGAACCCAATAGAGTGTGGGTAACTGATATTACATACTTGATATTTGGTAACAAGCGAGCTTATCTATCTACAATACTCGACCTATATGACAGAAAAATTGTTGCGTATCAAATATCGAAACGCAACGACATTAAATTAGTTATTGATACCCTAAATCAAGCAATAGGTAAAACAAAGGATGTGTCAAACCTTATCATTCACAGTGACCAAGGTTTTCAATACACATCCTTTGAGTACAAAGCTGTATGCGAATCCAATGGCATTCAAATATCAATGAGTCGGAAAGGCACTCCGATCGATGACTCGCCTATGGAGAGCTTCCATAGCATACTTAAAAAAGAAACTTTGTATAACAATTATATCACATCTTTTGATGAATTTCTACTACTTGTTGAAGATTGGTTAACTTTTTACAATA